>JADFRY010000001.1 GCA_022561055.1 Nanobdellota archaeon
TGTTAAGGATGAAAGAAACGTAGAGATTTGTTTAGGGATTTCAACAGATAAAGCATCTTCGCCAATAAATATTTATGGAATGTCTAAGGCAATGACTGAAAGGCTTTTTTGTGAAGCCGAGAGTGTGAAATATGATCTTAAAACTAAATTCATTACTGCTCGTTACGGAAATGTTCTCATGACTACTGGATCTGTCGTACCTAAATGGAAGAGAGCTTATGAGAGCGATGAAGAAATAAAAGTCACAGATCCCAAAATGACAAGATTCTTCTTTACCCTAGATGATTCAATAGATCTTATTTTTTATGCGCTTGCGCATGGATTAGGAGGAGATATAATTTCCACTAAGATGCCCCATGTCATACTTGGAGATTTAGCTAATATTATGAGCGGTGGAAGAGTTCCTGTTAGGACTGTCGGAGTAAGACCTGGAGAAAAAAGGCATGAATGTTTGATAGCAGACTTTGAGTGTAAAGATGCAATTGACATTGGAGGTAGGTTTGTAATTAGGCCTCATAGTGGAATAGGACAAATGTCTGAAAAAGGAGTAAAAGAAAGTTTTACATCAGATAAATCAAAAAAATTGAGTGATTTAGAAACAAGAGATCTTTTAAGAAAGGTCGGAGCATTTGGGAAAAACAATCTGTCTCAAGAATAATCTACCTTGCATCTATCTATGAAAAAAGTGTCCGTAGTTGCTTCGCAATAGATGTTCTCGGTTTTGTTGCTCAAAGAATGACGGAAATTACCTGAAATTTTTATAAAGCGGATGTTTTTCAACTAGTACATCAAGAATGTCATCGTCATTACCAGGAGTTACACCTTCAAAAGTTTCCCGAGTTAATTCCCAATTAGCTCTTTCTTTTTGAAGAACTTGGGAATCGGTTGAAAATATACTAAAAACACCAACATAATTTATATCAAAATCTTTTCCATAAACAAAATCAAATATTTTTTTAACTCTCTCTAAATGATAGTCATGCGAAACAACCACCAATCTATCCCATTTTTGAGGAATTACAACGTTTCTTTTTGAAAATACAGCTTGCCCAACTGTATCTAAAGATGTTGATTCTAAATGAATATCTCCTTCATGTATATTCCTCTGAAGTGCGAATCTCTTCATAGCTTCTGCATGAGTGAATGGTGCTTCCTTGTCAGCATATCCTCCACTCATTGTTAGCGTCTCTGCTAATCCTTCAAAATAGAGATCTATACTTTTCTTGACTCTATCTTCTGTTTGCTGAGTAAGTGATCCATCTGAGTTTATACGGTGTGATAGGGTTAAAGAGGTATTGTATTTCATATTTCAGGTTTATAATCTAGTATTTATAAACCTTCACCTTATTACTACTTTAAAGTTATTAACTAAAATGTATAGGTATAAAAGAGAGTTTAAAATCTTTATCCAATTCGGGTTCTTTTTTTAACATAATTAACTATGTTTTCCTAACTTTATAAAATCACACATCGCATAGTTAATAAATCAAATTACCCATTTTTTTATTTCTCTTTATAATGTATTAATTCTTCCCCAGCTCTTATAACATCTTCTGTTTTTATATTTTTTAAGCAGTTAAAATTGTCAGAAAAAGGTAGCTTCCTCATGCTTCTATAACAAGGACCTCTATCAACTAATATTTTGTGCTTTTTTGAATTTAAAGGCCATGCTCCAACGACTTCCGGAATTGAAGGACCCATTAACTCAACTACTGGAACTCCAATTTGATAAGCAATATGAACAACAGCTGTATCGGTTGCTATGAGACAACTCGCTTTTTTTAATAATGCCCCTGTCTCTCTTACAGAAAGCTTGCCACATACACTAATTATTTTTTGTTTTTGGATAGCATTTTTTATAATTTCATATGTTAAAATTTCTTCATCCTTGCTTCCTGTTATTATTATTTTATATCCTTTCTTAGCAAAATAATCGGCAACTTTTGCATATCTATCAAGATTCCATAAATGAGGTGTCCATCTACCTCTTCTATAGAATTCGGCCACATACTTTCCCCCTGGATGAATAATAATAAATTTTTTTATCTTATGCCTTCTTAAAAGCTTTCTTACATTTTCTTCCTCTAGCTTTGTAAATTCAAGGAAGGGCTTTTTTTGTTTGAACTTAAAACCAAGAGCTTCAAGCATCTTAAATCTCAGCTCAACCATGTGCTGATTCATTTTATTATAAACCTTCCTTGTGTAGCCGAGCTTTTTTCTTCTAAAGAATCCGGAAATTCCAAGATGGGTATAACCAATCCTATAAGGGATAAAAGATAAATCAAAGGGTGTTAAATCGCCTGGAGTTAAAATTAGGACGGCATCGAAACCTTCTTTCCTTATTTTGCCAAGAGTTTCTTTACCTTTATATTCAATTAATCTTATCTTGTTAACTTCGTCAAACTGCCTCACTGTTCTCTTATCAGCCAGGATTGCTACATCTACTTTAGGATGGTATTTTTTAAAGCAGTTTAACACACCAAGAGTAGCAAAATTTCCGCCTACATTACCTTTTTCTTGGTTTATCAAAACAATAAGAATTTTTTTAATAGACGAAGAATCAATTCTTTTAAACTTAGTAGTGTCAAAAGCAAGCCATATTCCATAATCAATAAGAGAAACAACCTTTCTTCCTAGCTCGTGTAGAGATGTTTTTATTCTTAGGAATTCTCGTGCCATTTATTCAAAACATGTGGAATATTTATAAACCTTCATAAAATCCCATTTCTATGATTATAGGCTCTTAAACCTATATAGTTATAAACATTTTGCCCTCCGCGAATTCTGTTTTATTTCAATGAAATTCTTAACCTCACCAAACAATACTTAATTTCTAATAAAAAAACACATCATAAAAGAACTTATAAACTAAGATAAAATCAAATTCTAATGTATATCTTAGGATTAAATGCCGGCCATAATGCAACTGCATGTTTATTGAAAAATGGCAAGATTGTTGGATGTGTAAGTGAAGAAAGATTTTCCAGAATAAAAAACCATTCTGGAATGCCTTTACATTCTATAAGTTACTTATTAGAAGATAGTAAGATTTCTATTTCTGATATAGATTTGATAGTTCTTGATAATAATTTGAAAAAAGATCCTTATTTTAGTAAAAAATTTTTGGATGCTTATACTAAAAAGCCCCTGAAGAAAAGAGTTTTATCAAAATTAGGATATAGATATCCAAATTTATTCAAGAGATATTTTAATGTTAAAGGAGAAATGGCTGGTTCTAAAGAATCTAAAAGCCCGATGGAAGTAAAAAGAAAAATCTCTTCTATATTAAAATTTCCAATAGAAAAAATAGAGATTGTTAATCATCATCTTGCCCATGCTTTATCTTGCTGTTTCAATGTAAGCAAAAAAGAAAAAACTCTTATTTTCACTCTTGATGGAGAAGGAGATGGATTATGTGCAACAGTTAATATATTTGACGGAAAAGACTGGAAAGTTATTTCAAAATCTGACAAAACTGCCTCACTTGGATATCTTTATTCTATTGTTACGATTTTTTTGGGAATGAAGCCCCTACAACATGAATTCAAAGTTATGGGCATGGCGCCTTATGCTAAAGAACACAATATAGATAAAATATATAACAAATTTGATAAGCTTTTTTGGATTGACGAGCAATTAAGATTTCAATCTAAATTCAATGCTCCTTTCTTAGACCATTTCTTTAAAGAAAAAATGAAATTTGAAAGATTTGATAATATTTGTGGGGCAGTGCAAAAACTAGTAGAAGAGCTGGCTTGTGAATGGGTTAAAAGAGGAATTGAAAAAACAGGAATTAGAAATATAGCTCTTTCTGGTGGAGTATTTATGAATGTTAAGGTAAATATGAAAATTGCTCAACTAGAAGGTGTAAAAAAGCTTTTTATAATGCCAAGTTGTGGAGATGAATCTAATGCCTTAGGATCGTGTTTTTATGGATATCTTTTATACTGTAAAAGAAATAATGTTGCTTTCTCGCCTAAGCCAATTGAAGATTTATATCTTGGTCCAGAATATGATGACAAATATATTGAAGAACTGATAAAAGATAAAAATTTAAAAAATAAATACATAATAAAAAAACCAAAAAATATCAATTCAGAAATAGCTAAACTTCTTTCTAAAGAAAAGATTGTGGCTCGATGCTCTGGCAGAAGTGAATGGGGTGCCCGCACATTGGGAAATCGCTCTATATTAGCAAATCCAAAAAGCAAAGATACTATAAAAATACTTAATGAAACAATTAAAGACAGAGACTTTTGGATGCCTTTTACTCCAAGCATGTTAGATAAAGATGAGAAAAAATATATAAAGAATCCTAAGAATATCCCGGCCCCTTATATGATTTTGACTTTTGAATCTAAAGAAAAGGCAAAAGAAGATTTGCCAGCGGCAATGCATCCTTATGATTCTACTATAAGACCGCAAATAGTTTACAAAGATTGGAATCCGGATTATTATGAAATAATTTCTCAATTCAAAAAATTTACTGGGGTGGGAGCTATATTAAATACTTCATTTAATCTTCATGGGAGCCCAATGTCTTAACTCCTGAAGACGCTTTAAGAACTGTTGAAAATTCAGATCTAAAATATCTTGTCTTGGGAAGTTATCTGTTAGAGAAAAGATAAATTCATGTTTTTACTCCCATTGGCTTTTAGCTAGGAAAGGAAATTTTACTAAAATCCTGCGTTTTATCCTATGAAGTAAAGTTGCTGGAGGGTCTTTACTACTCGAATTCATATCTACATCATAGTTAAATTTATAGTCTGGTACTTTAAGGAACCTTAAAATTTTTTTAATTTCTTTCTTTGTGTCCCTGTCAATTAAATTAAACTTCTTAACATGTGAGAATTGATTCTTAAAAACTTCAATGTGTTGTTCGAAATCCGTGTAAAAATTAATCAATCTCTGATAATTTTTTAGAAATGTATTGTAAGATATCAAGGGGATGTCACCGTTGTGAAGCATTATTTTATAAAGGGATTGTTTGTGCGTTTCCTTGTTTCTTACTAAGAAAATTATTTTTACATCTCCTAGTCTCTCGTATATTCTTTGTGCGCATTCATGATCGTAAGAAGCTAAAATACTGCTATCGATTCTCACAGG
Source organism: Nanobdellota archaeon (assembly GCA_022561055.1). Classification (GTDB taxonomy): domain Archaea; phylum Nanobdellota; class Nanobdellia; order Pacearchaeales; family GW2011-AR1; genus JADFRY01. Next base: position 5,107 of record JADFRY010000001.1, read on the forward strand.
CTCGTCTTTGAATAGAGAGAGGTATTCTGAAAATTTGTTTTTTCTAAAGGGAGACCGATAGTTTGGGTATCCAAAAAAAATATATTTCCAGTTAAAATAATTGGGTTCCTTTACTTTTGAAACGCTTATGTCTGGATGTTGCTTTAATATGTTAAACAGATATGTTGATGCACACCTGGGGAAACCTGCTATAAATACGTTTGGTCTCATGTCTGTTATTTTACCTCCTCTTCGCTCATAGCATAAATATGACCAAAAAGAAAGTTTTTTTCTTTTAGAATAACTTTGAAGCCATTTTCTTTCAAAAATTTTGCTAAGTCCTTCCCTTTTTTTTCCCCATAATTATGATATTCCATAGAAATTTTTTTTATTTTAGATAACTCTTTTTTTGTGAGATTCATCAAAATTTCATATTCTGCACCTTCACAATCCATTTTTAAAAAATCTATCTTTGGGAGCTTTTTTAGAAAATCTTTGAAAGACATTTTCTCTACTTCTATTTCTATTTGGTATTTATCTAAACGGTGCATTGAATTTTGACCTTTGTTTCTCGATCGAGAGATAAATAACTTCATTTTACCGCTCTTATTTGAAACAGCTTTTTCTATAGCAATAACATTATTTGCTGCATTCAAAGAAATATTCTCTTTTAACAATTCAAAATTGTGACTAACAGGTTCAAATGCATATACTTTCCCTTTTTTAGCATGTCTAGATGCTAGTATAGTAAAGATTCCAATATGGGCGCCTATATCTACTACTATATCATCTTCTTGAATTTCAAAACCTTCCGGAGTATAAGAATTATGTAAACAAATTTCATTAATTATGAAACGGTCTGTAGCACCTCCTCTAACCCTGTATTTTACGCCGTTTCTTAGTTTGTATATGAGATATTTTCCCTTTTTCAATCCAAAATAATCTTTCAAATAAATTGGATAGTTTTCTATCAATGAGATCATTTTACCTAAAGTTCTTAGTTTATTAGTCATTTTGAACACTATCCAATTTACAGGAGCTAATTATAAATCTTTTGTTTCTTCATGAATGGCTGCAATAGGCACTTTCTTTCCTTTAATAAATTTCCTTTTAATCAAATTCAAAACAAGATAATCATTTTTGTCTAGAGATTTGGTCACGAATATTCCTATAACATATATTAGAAAGAATAAAATCCCTAGTATTATTATGCTGAATATATTTATCTCGATAAGGCTTCTTATAACAAGTATGACTACTGAAGCAAACACTACTACGGCTGTTATTCTAAGCATCTTTCTTCTTAAAGGAACTATTCCGAGTATTTTTTTAGTTTGGAATGCATAAATTGTACCAAGCAAAGCTAAGGAAATCATGGTTGCAAAAGCCGCGCCAGTTATACCATAAAGAGGAACAAATATCAAATTCAAAACGAGATTTATAATCACAACACTAACTATATCAAATAGAATTAATTTGGATTTTCCTCTCATTGATAGTAATTCTTTTGAAACCTCAAATAGCGCTATAAACATTGCTCCGATAGAAAGAAACCTCAAGGCATTTTCCGCAACAAGATATTCTTCTCCGAAAAGAATATTTATGAAAAGTCCTGGAAAAAGTACAAGAAGAGCAAATATAGGAAGACTTAAAATGAAAACCCATTTTCCAACTTGTTGGCTTAATTGTTTTACTATTTCTTTATTTCCTTTATAATACTCCCTTGTAACTAAAGGAAAAAACAACTGTCTGAATAAATCTATTGAAATAGTAATAAGAAGCGCAATGGGTATTGCAGCATTGTAAAATCCTACTTCTTCAATACTTCTAAAAACACCTATCATAAGAGTGTCTGTCCAATGTAAAAGGGAAACGGCAAAACCAAAAAATATCAGTGGCCATGAATAAGAAAATATATCTTTTATAATCCTTTCTTTTTTGACTTTATTTTTGATTCTCATGAATATCCTAGGAATTCTAGACTTACAGTAAAAGTAAGAAATAAGCAATGTTGCTAGCCCCCCTATTAAGTAGGATAAAGGAATTGCTAGTATACCTACACCATAAAAAATAAGTGCTGCTACCAAAATAAGTTTTATACCTGTATCAAATATTCTTGAAATAAAAGAATGTCCATTTATTTTTTCGTGTGCTCTAATAGCAGATAAAAAAGATCCCGATAGTATGGTTAAAGGAAGGGTAAAACTGAATAATTTTAAGAACAGTGTAAGATCTTCATTTTTAAAAATACTAGTTGCAATAAATTCACTAGAAAGGAAGAGAATGATTGAAGCTATAAAGCTCGTTATAATTAGAACTACAAAAACTCTTTGGAATATAAAAGGTATATATTTTTTCTTTTTTCCCCCCCTATATAACGGAATAAATCTTATTAGTCCATGGTTAAGTCCAAGTCCACCAAAAACAATAAACCAACCAATTATCATTAAAGAAAGCGCGAATAGACCGTAGACTTCTGGACCATAGTATCTTGCTACTATTATTCTATATAAATAAGTAAATAGCTTGGATAAAATTATAGAAACAAAAACTATGATAGATGACCCTGCTAGAAGCTTTAGAGACTTATCAAACTCTATTTTTTCTCTTTTCGCTCTTTTTTTATCTGACATATTAATCAAAAAAATAGCAAGTTTTTATACTTTCTTTTTTACGGGAAAATTTAAAAGCTTAGATATTAGATGTATTTGAGACTAAAAAGTATGATTATGTGACAAAAGAAGATTCTATTACCTACTGGCTTAACAGCACCACAAACAAAAAGCCTTATTAACCTTCACTTTTGTTGTTTTTCATGGTTTTAGTAAAAATCCTCGGCATAATAGACCTCGCAGCAGCCTTGGCGTTCTTAATGTTAATTTTTGGTTTAGGAGTTTTCACACAATTTTTGTTATTTACAGGGGGACTATTATTTGTAAAGGGCTTATTTGTATTTACAGGAGATATTTTAAGTGTGGTTGACTTATTTTCCTCAATTTTATTAATAATTTCTATATTTTTTATTCCTCCTATAATTCTGTTATGGATCCCGGCTTTTTTATTATTGGCTAAAGGTTTTGTCAGTTTTCTTTAAGATTTTTCTCTTAGCCAGCTAAATAAGAAATATTCTCTTCTATAAAATCTATCTTTATATAAAAGCCAAGCCAAATCAAGTAAAGAATGAAAAACCATACCAATAAAAATGTAGAAGAAAGCTATCCAGAGAAATCCTAGAATTGCTATTAAAATATGAAATTCTATTGTATGAAAAATCTCAAAGTTTCTTTTTTTCTTAATTCCTCTCTTATAATTTCTTTCATCTTCTTTATTTAATTCTTCATAATATTTAAGTGCGTGTGGTAAACTAAGTTTTTTATTTTTTATAAATGAGTTTAGATAATGGTCGAAATCAATCAAAAAAGACGATAAAAAAATAAGTGTTAAATAAATTGGACTTGTTTCGGGCGCAAAAAACCAGATAATCGCTGTAAAGAGTCCGCCTAATAAAATATGCCATTTTGGTAACATTATCACTCTTCCATTTTTTTAATCATGTCTGCGAATGCTGGTCTTGTAATAAATACTCCTGCGGTAATTCCAATTATAGATGTTATTGCGAAACCTTTGAACAGACCTGCGCCAGCCCAGTAAAGGGGTAATAATGCGACTAAAGACGTTAAATAAGCAGTCATGATAATAAATAATGCTCTTTTCATCCTTTCTTGAATACTTCTTTCTCTTCCTGTTCTTGCTTCGTCTAAAATAATTATCTGCTGGTCAACTCCTGTTCCGATAACTGCCAGAATTCCTGCAATCGAAGGTATATCGAGATTCCAACTTATTAGTGCTGCAATGCCTAAGATGATAACTAGCTCTGAAAATGAAGTTAGCAGTAAAGCTAAAGATATTTTGAATTTTCTATATCTCACAAAAACAATTATTCCAACTAACATTATGGCAGAAAATCCTGCTAATAAAATCAAGAATATAAATTGCTCTCCTAAAATTGGAGAAATTATATCGAGTTTAACAACCTTTAATTTGAAAGGGAGACTTCCTGTGATGAGGATTGTTTGTAATTGACCCATAGAAGACTGTGCATCTTCAAATGCCTCTTCTTGTGTTAATCCTAAGCCAGAGCCTTGAATAGAGATTTGTGTTGTGACTTGACCTTTAAGTCCTCTGCCTATTAATAATTCATCTACGATGACATCGTCTAAAACTAAAGTGAGATTTTCAGTTAAGTATTGTCCTCCTGACTCAAAATTTATTGGTATGTTGCTTGTTATGTCTGCGTGTCTTTGTGCAGCTTTTTCACTTAAAAATATTGTAAATGCAAATCTGCAGAAATATCCCCCTTGTGTTGGGAAACATCCTGTTATCGATGCGCATGTTGCATCATTTCTACAAACATTTGTTATGTCTCTTTTTCCTCCTATGAAGGCTGTTTGATTGCCTATGCGGGCTTCAAACTTTCCCTGTTTTGATAGTAATTCTTCCAAATCTTGAGAGGTTGCTCCCGCAACTTCAACTAACATAAATTTATCGCCTGTTAAATCAGTAATTCCTTTAATCTTTACATCAGATATTCCAAAAACATTAAATCTATTGCGACTTACTTCTATTAAATCTTGTAATTCAACATCTGTTATCTTTCCCTCTGGTTGCACAAGGGCTCTTGCTCCTCCACTAATATCTAAACCAGTTTTAATTTTTGTTTTTGGAATTTCTTGAATAATAATTCTTGGTGTTTCATTAATAAATAAAGTATAGTCTGTGTTTTTTGTCGTTAAATCTATTCTTATATTTTCTTCTGAAAGAAATAGAGAGTCCATGATATTTGCATAATCTTCTAAGTTCTTTACTTCTTTTCCATTAACAGCTTTAATTATTTCTCCTTCCCTTAATCCTTGTTCAAATGCTTGAGAATCTTGGTCAACTGTCTTTACTAATACTCCTGACTCAATAGAATTAAAAACTAGAAATCCAGCGGTTAGTAAGAATACTATTGTAATGAATACTATTCCTGCTTTTGATTTTACAAATGTGAAGATTAACAATATTCCTATAATAAGTGAGAAAATTAACAGTCTAACATATGGTTCGCTATTTAGAATAGAAATTAAAGAAATTGCTAAAGCTATGCCTAAAACCCAAATTCGCCATGTTAGTTTCATTCTACAAACCTCCAGCCTACAACTTTCTTTGGAAAGAAAGTTCTAGGAGTCAAAGAAACTCCAAATTGGAGTTCCAGCAACCAATTTCCTATTCTCATTCTATATTTTTTGCTTCTGCATACCATCTTAAGATTGAAGCGTTGGTAATCCAAGTATTAAAAATATCGAAACCGAGTCCTATCAATAATATAGTAAAAATTTGTCTCAGGGTTTCAGAAAATGAGTAAATTACGACTAACGCGATGGTTACTGCGGCGATAGAAGTTAATGTCATGGTTATTCCTGTTTTAAAAGCGCCGATCATTCTTTCATTTAAAGAGCCTTCTCTTCTTCTTAAAATTCTTGTTGTTAGAAGAATGTCTGTGTCTACCGAATAACCGATAAGCATTAGGAAAGCTACAATTCCTCCTATTGAAAGACTGATTCCCAAAATGTCAATTGCTACTATTGTCATGACTATGTCTGCAAAGGCAGAAATGATAACTGCTAAACTTGGAATTGGTGTTTTGAAAATGAAAAACACGACTAAAGCCATGAATATAAAAGCAATTATGATTGCTATCCTTAGTTGCTGATAAAAACCTTGAGAAAGTGTGGACCCTGAGAATTCAATTGAAGAATTTTCTTCGTTTAGTTTGTAACCTAAATAATTTTCCAGCGCTGGTTTTATTTCATCAATGTCTGCAGTGGTTTCTAAGAAAAACGCTTGCTGTTTTCTAGTTCTAATATCTGAAATGCCTCTAATTATTAGATCTGGAAATTGTTCGATTAAAGAACTTTTTAAATCATTTGTATTGACATTTTCATCAAAGACAGTTATTGTTGTTCCTCCTGTTAAAGATACGTCTTTGTATACTATATCTCCATGTTGTGCATTAAATTGGAATAAATAAACAACTGAAAAAAGAAGCAAAGCTGCCGGAAGTATAAGAAGTAGTTTATACGATTTTTCATACCAGTTTTTTTTATTTTCTTGGGGTTGTTCTTCGGACATTTTAATGTATAAATGCGCGGTACGGGAATCGAACCCGTGCCATTTGGTTTTTTCCTTAATGTGCTGTTGGAAACCAAAGATTCTACCATTAAACTAACCGCGCTTATTAAACTATCTTTCAGAAGAGTTTTAAAGTTTATGTTAAATGCTCCCGACAGGATTCGAACCTGCGACCCCTTCCTGTCCCAAATGCTCGCATTTGCGAACACCCCGAAAGATTTGCATCTTTCCGGTTAGGAGGGAAGTGCTCTAATCCAGACTGAGCTACGAGAGCATTAAAAATGCGGGAACAAGGATTCGAACCTTGGTAAGCACTAAGCTAACGGATCTTGAGTCCGTCCCGTTTGACCACTCCGGCATCCCCGCCTATATAAATAAGGAAAGAGGGGCGTTAAAAAGTTTGCTGTTAGTCAATTTCTATCAAAGAAGTTATAATAGTTAATTCTTCTTCTAAAGTTAATTTTCCGCTATCTAATATCAAATGGTAGTATTTAGGTTCTCTATAATCGTAATCTTCGCCAAATAATTTTTTGCCCCAGTTTATTTCATCTTTCTCTCTGTCGGTTAAAAGTTGCTTGATTTTTTCAAGTGATTTGTCTGGATATTTTTTGAGTTCTAATGCCCTTCTAGCACGAATATTTAGATCTGATTTTAAGAATATGAATAATGTGGGCAAGCCTTTACAACAAATTACGTAGCGAAAATCTCCTACTACTTTTCCCTCTGACATTATTTTCCTTGCCTCGTCATTAACTACTCTCTGTTCTTCAAGATTTGCATTTTTCCAATAATCTTCAAAATAAATATCTGTAGAAGGATAAAGTTTTTTCCACCTTTCTCTCCAAATATCACCTATGGAATAAAAATTCCATTCGTATTTTTTAGCAATTGCTTTTCCAAGCGCTCCTTTTCCAACACCTGGAGATCCTGAAATTACAATAGAATTATATTTCATTTAATGAAGAAATAATTGAAGTATTTAAAATATATTATCTTAAAAAAAGAAGACAGCATCTGCGCTTCGCCTCTTGTCGGAGACTATCACGTCAGACGTAGCCAGCTTGACTTCTAGGTTCGGAATGGAGACTAGGTATTTCCTGACTACTATGGCCGTCTTCATAATTGAAGGATATTAAAGGTTTTTAAAATTTGTTATTATTGTATTATTATGAAAAAGCATATTTCTAAAGCAGAAGCACAAGAAAAAATTGATGAGTTTTTTAGACAAAAAGAGTTAGACGCTAAGTACGTGAAAAAAATAAAGAGATTAGCTATGAAGTATAATATTAAACTGGGAAAATATAGAAAAAGATTTTGTAAGAAGTGTTTTAGTGATTTAAAGAAAGGAAAAGTTAGAATAACAAAAACACATAAGATTGTTGAATGTAGGAAGTGTGGAGAGAGGAATAAGTTTAGGATTATGTGAGAACTATTTACTCATTAGTAATTTAGCACTAGTTAAGTTCTCTCCCTCATGAATTATTTCTCCTTCAAATTCATTATGATCTTTTAACCATCTTTCCCAAATAACCTTATCTCCTTCATGTAACGGGAGATCTAAAACTTCGTCGTTTCTTGTCCAAGCCAACCTTCCTTCGCTTGCTCTTGCTTGAGTATAATCAAACTTATGACAATCATAAAAGTGAACTTCCCAGTTATATTCCATAGCTTTCCCATCTATTGTTCGCCTTTCATTTCTGAAGAGAACTTTTCCTCTGTATACTAATTTATGTGTAATAATATTGGTTTCCTCTTCTGCTTCTCTTTTTGCCGCTTCTTCCGGTGTTTCCCCTTTCTCAACCTTTCCTCCAGTCGGAGAAAACTTTCCTTTATGAATTGGATGATTTGTGAGGGTATAGTCTATAAAAAGGGTATGATCATTTCTTCTGAAATAACAAACAACTGCTAATCTTGTAGGTAAACTCATTAAAAGAGATAAATTGGAAAGTATAAAAATATAGTTATAAAAATATGCAATTAACTCTTCTTAAACCTTAAAAATCTAAGATTTTGGGTCCAAAAAATCTCTTTTAGGATTTTTTGAACTTACTAATCTCTGGCAACATGTCTGCATGGCCAAGCATTGCTGCTCTGCAACAGTATCTTTCTACGCCTAATTCGTCTAAAACTTTTCCGGCGTCTTCGCCATCAGCTATTCTCTTACTATATTCATCCCAAAATTGTCCGATTGGGCTGCCACATGAAAAGCAACGGACTGGTATTATCATAACATTAATTCTTAGGGAATGTTTTTAAAGGTTTGCTTAGAGAATAGATTATGACAGAAATCATAAAACTGAAAAATGTGGCTAAACACTACTATATGGGTGACGATGTAGTGAAGGCTCTTGATGGTGTTGACATATCTATAGAAAAAGGTAGTTTTGTAGCAATTATGGGCCCTTCTGGCAGCGGAAAATCAACTGGAATGAATCTCATAGGAAGTTTAGACCTTCCTACTAGTGGAGAAATATATCTTGATGAACATGACATATCTCATCTTACAGAATCTGAATTAGCACAAATAAGAGGGAAAAAAATAGGTTTTATTTTTCAAAGTTTTAATTTAATTCCGAACTTAACTGCTAAGGAAAATATTATGCTTCCTATGCTTTTTCAAGGTCTTGAAAAGAATGAAAGAGAGAGTAGAGCTGAAGAGCTCTTAGGTTTGGTTGATTTAAAAGATAGAATAAACCATTACCCAAATCAGCTTTCAGGAGGGCAGCAGCAAAGAGTTGCTATTGCGCGGGCTTTAGCAAATGACCCTGAAGTAATTTTAGCAGATGAGCCAACAGGAAATCTTGATACTAAAACAGGAGAAAATGTTTTGCAATTTTTGGAAAATTTAAACAAAAAAGGAAAAACAATTGTTATGGTTACTCATGATTCTAAACTTGCGGAAAAGCATGCTCAGAAGATTTATTGGTTAAAAGACGGAAAAATAGAGAAAGTGACGAGGAAAGAAAAGGAAAAATGGAAGACAGTAAAGTAGAATTTGTCTTAACTTTATAGTTATAAAATAGAAATATTTTTAAACCTATTAAAATCAAATGATATATGAAATATAAAATAATTTTATTTTTGAGTATATTTTTAGCAATGTCTAGCTTACAAATGGCTTCCGCTGTTGTAATAAGTTCTGTTGATGTAAATACGTTTTTTCCTGGAGAAGAAAGAATTATGAGAATCGAAGTTAAAAATACCTTGGGAGATGATATTGAGGATGTTTCGCTGAGCTTGGACTTGAGCGGTATGCCTTTTATCCCTATAGGAAGTTCTGAAGATAGTGTTGACGAAATCAGAGAAGACAAAAAGAAGACTTTTTTATTCAGAATTAGGGCTGCAAATGATATAGAACCAAAAGATTATCAGATACCTTATGAAATAAGTTTTAAATACCGAGGAGATAGAGAAGACAGAGAAGGAAAAATTGGTGTAAGAGTTAGTGCGAAAACTGAGTTAGAGTTCATCGCTTCCACAGAAAATCCTGTTATTGGGCAAGAAGGAAAAATTATTTTGAAAATAATAAATAAGGGATTTGCAGACGCGAATTTTGTTTCGGTAAGAGTATTTCCTCAAGGATATACTTTACTTTCAGATAGTGGCATTTATATTGGAACTGTAGATTCAGATGATTTTGAAACATCTTCTTTTAACGTCATTTTTAATAGCGCGAAAGCAAAATTAGTAGTGTTAGTTGAGTATAAAGATTTTAATAATGAAAAAATAATTAAAAATATAGAATTACCTATAACTGTTTATTCAAAAGAAAAAGCTATTGAGCTTGGCATTATAAAGAGAAATAATACCCCAATTTATATTGGAATTGCTGTTTTAGTGGTTGTTTTGTGGTTTATATGGAGAATAATCAAGAAAAGAAGAAGAATAAAACAAAGTAGAATGCAAGAGCGAAGAGGTTAGCTATTATGCTAAAAGATTATTTTTTTCTGGCTATAGGAAATCTAAGGCATAGGGGGTTGAGAAGTTGGCTAACAATGCTTGGTATTTTTATCGGTATTGCTGCTGTTGTTTCTTTGATTTCTTTAGGACAGGGTCTACAAGAGGCAATAACAGGACAATTTTCAACTTTAGATCCTGACAAACTTATCATAGAAAATGCAGGAACTGGTTTTGGACCTCCTGGTTCTACGTCTGTAAAAAAACTTACAGAGCATGACCTAAATCTAATAAAGAGCATTTCTGGAGTTGAATTTGCTATTCCAAGATTAATTAGGTCTGTAAAGGTGGATTTAGATGATGAAAGAGAGTTTATTTTTACCACAAGCATTCCAGATGGAAAAAAACAGATAGAAATAATAGAAGATGCTTTAAATTTGGAGATTGGAGAAGGCAGATTTTTAGAACTGGAAGATAGGGGAAAAATTGTTGTTGGCATCCATCTTAAAGAAGATCATTTTAATGGAAAGTTAAAAGCAGGAAAAGATATAAAAATTCAGGGTAGGAACTTTGAAGTTATCGGAATTTTAAAAAAATCAAGCAATTTTATTGTTAATAATGTTATTTTAATGCCAGAAGATGACTTAAAAGAAATTCTTGAAATTGAGGATGAAATAGATATTATTGTTGTACAAGTAGAAGATAAAGATAAAACTGAAGAAGTAGCCCAAGATATTGAAAGAAAATTAAGAAAAGACAGAAAACAAAAACTGGGTGAAGAAGATTTCTCTGTTCAGACACCATTACAAGCAATTGGAACTATCAATAACATCCTCAATATAATTAATTTGGTTGTTATTGGTATTGCTGCTCTTTCGCTTTTGGTTGGAGGTATTGGTATAGCCAACGCAATGTATACTTCTACTTTAGAGAGGACAAAAGATATAGGAATAATGAAATCTGTTGGAGCTAAGAATTCAGATATTCTTTTTATTTTTTTAATTGAGTCTAGCTTATTGGGTTTGGTTGGAGGAATTATTGGGGCTATTCTTGGTTTAGGGCTTGCGTTTCTTGTTTCTTCTATTGTAGGAAGTTTTCTTGGAGGCATTAGTTTAGAAGTTCGATTATCTTTTCCGCTTTTAGTTTTAGCAATTAGCTTTTCTCTTTTAATTGGAATTACCTCTGGGATTTTGCCAGCTTTACAAGCTTCTAAATTAAATCCTGTAGATGCGTTAAGACAATAAATAATTCATAAAATGATAACAGACTACTTTATTTTAGCTCTTAAAAATTTAAGAAAAAGAAAATTAAGAGCTTGGCTTACAATGCTGGGCATTTTTATTTCTATAGCAACTATTTTTGTTTTGATTAGTCTTTCTTTAGGGCTTCAAAACGCTGTAGAAGAGCAATTTAGACAATTTGGTACAGATAAAATTTTTATTCAACCAAGAGGACAGATTGCTGGCCCTGGAACAGGTGGTGCTGTTGAATTAACCAAAAATGATGTTGAAGTTGTAGAAAAAGTTATTGGAGTAAAAGATATTACTTGGTGGATAATTGCTACTGGTGAAATAGAATTTAAGGATGAAAAAAGATTTTTCAATATTATTGGATTTCCACTGGATCAGTCAGATGTGTTTATTGAGACTGGATTCTATAAAGCTGATGAAGGAGAAGTTTTGGATGAAGAGGATTTTGGAAAAGTTATGATCGGAAGTCAGTATAAATATAATAATGTCTTTAAAAGACCTATCAAAGAAAGAGACATAATTAGTGTTAATGGAAAAAACTTTGTGGTTGAGGGAATTTTGGAATCTCTCGGAAACCCTGCTGATGATAGATTAGTTTATATGTCTGAAGAAGAGTTTAGAGAAATTACTGAAATTGAAGATAGAATTGATACAATTATTGCGCAAGTTGAACCTGGAGAAGATATTAATGAAGTTGCTGATAGAATAAAAAGAAAACTCCTAAAGTCGAGAGATCTAACGGAAAAAACGCGTGACTTCTCCATACTGACTCCAGAAGAGGTTTTAGAGACTTTTAGAATTGTTCTTAATATAATTACCGCTTTTTTATTAGGGGTTGCAGGAATTTCTTTATTGGTTGGAGGTATTGGTATAGTCAATACAATGTACACTTCTGTTTTGGAAAGGACTAAAGAAATAGGTATAATGAAAGCAGTAGGAGCGAGAAATTCTGATATATTTTTAATTTTCCTAATTGAGTCTGGCTTACTAGGTCTTGTTGGCGGTGTTATCGGAGTTATTCTAGGATTTGGAATTAGTAAGGGAATAGAGTTTATAGCTATAAATCAGTTAGGTACAACACTTTTACAAGCAGCTTTTCCTTTTTATTTGGTTGCGGGCTCTTTGTTATTCGCGTTTGTAATAGGAGCTCTTTCAGGAGCTTTGCCTGCTTTGCAAGCCAGTAAACTTAATCCTGTAGATGCTTTGAGGTATGAATAAGAAAAAATTTATAAACTCCCTATTCTTAACATAAAATCTTTTTAGAAAAAAGTATGACATGGTAAAAAAATGTATGTATTGTTCTATGGAACTTTCCAACGAGAGAGTGATAGATATTTGCGAGAGATGCGGGCATGGTGTTTGGGGAGAAAAAATGTTTTCTGCCATCAAGGAAAATATGAAGAATTCTAGAGATAAGGGTGATTTGCACCAAGGTTCTTTAGGAGAATCTTAGAAGTTAGTCTTTATAGGTTATGGCGCGACCGAAATATTGTTATATCAATTTTATTAACCAAAATTCAAATTTTGCAAACCTTTTTAAACTAAAATTCTGAGATAATATTAGCTTCATATGTTAAAAAGAAAAAGAATTAGGGAGAAAGGAAAGTTCTCTTTTATGAGATTTTTCCAGAAATTTAATAGTGGAGACTCTGTAGCCGTAGTTAGAGAATTGAGCCAACAAAGTCCTGGTTTTCCAAAAAGAATACAGGGAAGAACTGGAAAAGTTCTGGGTAAGAGGGGGAATGCATATGAAGTAGAAATTAAAGATTTTAATATGAAAAAACAATATATTATAAAGCCGATACATTTAAGGAAGGTGGAAAACGCAAAATGATAATAAATATGAAACCTTTGAACTTAATAGAAGTAAAGGAATTAGTCAAAGACTTAGATGAAAAAAAGGAGCTTAAGGAGTATTTGAAAAAATTTGTAAAACTTTCAAAAGATAAGTCTGATAAATTGGCTGAAGAATTGAGGGAGTTAGGAAATGTTAAAATAAAGGAAGAATATTTAGTTAAGATTATTGAGTTTCTCCCGAAAGACACGGTGGATTTAAATAAAATTTTTCATGATATCTCTCTTGACGAAAAAGAAACAAATGAAATTTTGGAAATTGTTAAGAAATATTGAAAATGAGAAGGAAAGACGATTATGCAATTGTACTAGATTACCTACCGCATGGTTATCCACTAGAAGGAAAAATGCATCCTATAGTGCAAGCTGTTGGAGAAAAGTATTTTTCCCTTTTAGAATTGGCTCCAACTAGAGGAAAGTCTTTTAATCTAAATGAAAAAATTTATATAGGGCCTGAAAAAAGGGATAAGATATACTATATTATTGGACGACTTCGAAAAGACAAGCTTACTGAAACTGCGAAGACCCAACTAAAAGATTTTATATCGCAGGTTGTTGGGGAGCAAGAAAAGAAATTTATAAGTTTCTTTAATAACTCACAAGCAATTAACATGAGATTGCATCAAATTGAACTCTTACCAGGATTTGGAAAAAAACATACAGATGAAATCTTAGCGATGAGAGAGAAAAAACCTTTTGAGTCTTTTAAAGATATTAAGAAAAGGGTTAGCACTCTGCCTGACCCAAAGAGGGCTATTGAAAAAAGAATTTGGGAAGAAATATTAGAAAATCCAAGACATGTTCTTTTCGTAAATTAAATGGCTGACAAAAAAAAGCAATATCTGGAAGAAAGTGATGAAATCTTAGTTAGAATTTCTGGATATGATGTTCCTGGAAATAAAAATATTTATACTGGTTTAACAAGAATTAAGGGTGTCTCTTGGAACATTTCTAATGCTTTATGCACTAAGCTTAACTTAGACCGAAACAAAAAGATATCTGAGCTTAGCAAAGATAGGATTGCTAAAATTGAACAAGCTTTAAAAAATTTAGAAGTTCTTGACTTTATAAAAAATAGAAGAGTTGATTTCGATAGTGGTGAATCGACTCATTTATTTGGGGTTGAATTAGAAATGAGAAAAGAATTTGATATCAAAAGACTAAAAAAAATAAAAAGTTATAAAGGAATGAGACATGCATTAAAACTTCCTGTGAGAGGACAAAGAACAAGAAGCCATTTTAGAAAAACAGGGATAGCTGTAGGAGTTAAGAGACCTAAGGTAGGTAAAAAAAGTTAATAAGAAAATAAAACAAAATGATTAGAAAACATAAAAAATTTTCATGGCCAAGAAAATTATATGATAAACAAAGAATTTTAGAGGAAAATAAATTAGTGGAAAAATACGGTCTGAAAAACAAAAGAGAAATCTGGAAAACTGAAGCAAAAATTAAACATTTCAGAAATAGAACAAAGAGTCTTATTACTGCTAGTCAAGAAGAGCAAAATAAATTCTTTGACAAGTTAAATAAAATTGGTTTCGATGTTAAAACAATCGCAGATGTTTTGGCTCTTAGTAAAGAAGATTTGTTAAAAAGGATGTTAACTAATATTGTTGTTAGCAAAGGTCTGGCAAATACGCCTAAACAAGCGCGACAGATGATAGTTCATAAGAGGATTGCTATAGATAACAAAACTGTTAATGTCCCTAGTTATCTAGTTAAAGTTACTGAAGAAAATCTGATAAGTTTTAAGAAGAAATATAAAAAATTAAAGATTGCTAAAAAGAAAGAAAGTAAAGAAATAAAAAATGAAAGCTGAAGAACAACAAATCAAAATGAAAGCTGAAGAAGTAAATGAAGATAAACCGATGGAGAAAATTGTAGCGTCGAAAAAGCAGGAAAAAAAAGAGAGTCGAACGGGAATTGCTTATATTTTTAGTTCATTTAATAATACAATAGTTCATATAACTGATTTGGCTGGAAATACTATATCACGGGTTAGTGGTGGAATGGTAACTAAACATGATCGGCTAAAAGCTAATCCAACTACTGCGATGTTTGTTGCTAAAAGAGCAGCAGAAAGGGCAAGAGATGTTGGAATAAATAATCTTTATATTAGAATAAAAGGTAAAACGAGGGCTACTGGAACAGGACCTGGCGCTCATGCAGTTGTTAAAACTCTCGGAAAAGAAGGATTTAAAATTGTTAGTATTGTAGATGTAACAAGAATTCCTCGTGGTGGACCAAAGAAAAAGGGAGGTCGGAGAGGTAGAAGGGTTTAAAGACTCTCAAGAATCTTTAAGCGTTCAAGCTTAAACCTGAAGATTTAAAAACTGTATCTTTTTGTTATCAAAATGGAAGTTATAAAAAAAACGCCTGAGAAATTGATTTTGAGAATGCCTGCAAATTATAGCCTTGCTAATGCTATCAGAAGAAATACTGACGAGATTCCTGTTCTTGCTGTTGATGAAGTTGAAATATTCAAAAATGATTCTGCTTTGTATGATGAATTCTTAGCGCATAGAATTGGTTTAATCCCGCTGAAAACAGATAGTAAAATGGGGGTAAAAACAAAGATTAAGTTAAAACTTGTAAAATCCGGTCAAGGGACTATTTATTCTGGCGATTTAAAAGGTGGTACAAAAGTCGTTTATTCGAAGATTCCTATAACTCTTTTAGAAAAAGACCAAGAAATAGAATTGGTGGCAACCGCGCGGCTTGGAAAAGGAACTGAGCACGCAAAATATTCTCCTGGATTGTGTTACTTTAGACATATTTTAGAAGTAAAGGGAAAAAATCCGAATATAAATAAAATAATAGAAAAATCTAAAGGTGTTATTAAATCTGAAAAGAAGGGAGATAAATGGCTTTGTGATTTGCCTGAGTCTGATGTTGATGAAATTATTAAAATTGATAAAGAGGCTATAAAAGATAGTGAGGAGATTTTATTTTTTATAGAGTCGTTTGGCCAGATAGAAGCGAAGGATATTCTTATAAAGGCAATTGACGCTCTTGGAAATAACTTGAGCGAGTTTGAAAAGGCGCTTAAGTAGTAACGCTTTGGTCTGGGATGCAAACGACCTGCGAAGGTTCGAATCCTTGTCTACGAATCTCATAAGAAAGATGATAAGCAAAACAAAAATCGCGAAAAGATTGAAAAGAAAAAAAGACAAAGAAATAGTTGAAACTATAATTGCTGCTAAAAAAAATAAAGATTGGAATAAAGTTGTGCAGGTAATCTCTGGGTCAAGAAGAAAATATGCGTCGGTAAATTTAAAAGAAATTGAAAAACAAACAACTACTGGTGATACTGTCGTAATTCCTGGAAAAGTTTTGGGCATTGGAAATATAACTAAAAAAGTCAGGGTATGTGCTTTGGGTTTTTCAGATTCTGCAAGAGAGAAATTGAAATCCGCAAATGGAGAAATTGTTACAATCTTTGAAGAAATAAATAAAAATCCAAAAGCCGAGGGAATTAAAATAATAACTAATAGGAGTAATGGTTAAATGAATGAAATAATTATTGATGCTAATAATGCTGTGCTTGGAAGATTGGCGAGTCATGCGGCGAAGCAATCTTTGATTGGTAAAAAAGTTGTTATTGTTAATTGTGAAGATGCCGTAATTGTGGGAAAACCCAAGTCAATTATTAAAGAATATATTGAAACAAGGCAAAGGGGTGGATCTAGTTTGAAGGGTCCGTTTTTTCCTAAATCTCCAGAAAAAATTGTTAAAAGGACTTTAAGAGGTATGTTATCATACAAGCAAGGCAGGGGAAGAGACGCTTTAAAAAGAATTATTTGTTATAATAAAACTCCTGACGAATACAAAGAAATGAAAAAAATTGTTGCAGGAAAAGAGAAAAAAATTAAAACAATTAAACTGAAAGATTTGAGTGAGAAGATATAAATGAGTGAAAAGATGATAGTTGTTGCTGGTAAGAGGAAAACTTCTATAGCTAAAGTGAAAATCAAAGATGGTGACAATAAAGTAATTTATAATGGGTTGCCTTATACTGAATTGAGATTGTTTCATAAACTTGCGTTGTCTGAACCGATAAGAATCTGCATGCATGTTCTTGGAAAATTTAATTTTGACATTGAAATAAAAACTTTTGGGGGAGGAAAAGAATCGCAGATTCAAGCTGCTAGATTAGGAATTGCGAAAGCATTAGTTAAATTTACAAATTCAATGGAGTTAAAAAAAGCTTTTCTAGATTATGATAGACATTTACTTATTGCTGATACGAGGAGAAAAGAAACCTGTAAACCTGGTGATTCCAAAGCGCGCGCAAAAAGACAGACGAGTTATAGATAGTTCTATAAATTATCAAGAGGGTTCTTTATTTTCTTTAATTCTTCCGACGATACATGAGTATATATTTGAGTTGTAGAAATGTTCGCATGTCCGAGCAAAACCTGTATCATTCTTATATCTGTTCCATTTTCTAAAAGATGTGTAGCGAAACTGTGTCTTAGTGTGTGTGGCGTGACTTTTTTATTTATGCCTGCTTTTTGTTTTGTATGTTTAACAATTTTTTGTATATTACGTGTTGTTAATGGCCTGTCTCTCGAAAATAAATAGACATTATTTTTTTTCTTTTGTAAATAATGATGTAACTCTTTAGCTAGATTTTCTGAAATGGTAAATATTCTGTCTTTCGAACCTTTTCCCTTTCTTACTTTTCCTATTTTTTCCTCAAAGTTTAAGTCGTCTTTCTTTAAATTTACAAGTTCGGAAACTCTTAAACCAGAAGAATAAAGTAAAGAAATTATTAAGCGAGATTTTTTTGTTTCTGCTGAATCAATTAATTTTTTTACTTCTTCTTTTGTTAATACTTCTGGGAGAATCATATCTTTTTTTGGGATTTTAATTTTTCCAAACTCTTTATCTAAAATTTCTATATAAAAGAATTTTAATGCTGCTGCTGCAAGCATGATTGTATTTTTAGATTTAGATTCAAAAAGGAAAGCAAGATATTTTTTAACATCCTCTTCATTTAAATCTTTCGTTGGTTTAGTTGTTTGATCTAAAAATTTTTGAACAAAAAAAGAATAATTTCTTAGAGTTAACGGGGAGAAACCACGAATTTTTAATTCAATCTGTAATTTATCTACTTCTTTTTCTACCATTTTCCCCTTTTACTAAAGAATTAAAACGAACTCCTATTTAAGTCTTTCAGAAACTTTAAAAAGATATTTTCCCAATGAGAATCATGGGAGAAAGAGGAGAAACTTTAATGAGGATTGTTGTGTTCATTGTTACTGGGATAGTCCTTTATTTTTGGGCTTATTTAATTGGGGTCTTTGTTATTATTAATTTTATTTGGACATTTATATCTGGAAAGAGAATAAGGGATGTAGCAGAACTTTCAGAAACATGGAATACTCAGAAATATGTGTTCATAAGATATTTGGTTTTCTTATCAAATGAAAGACCGTTTCCATTTACTAAGTTGACTAAAAATATAAGTAAGTATTCTAAATCAAAAAGTTTTTGAGTTTCTTTGTTTGAACTTTGGGATGCAAGAGAAATCTTTTATGGATTTCTCTGCACAGAGAATTGCTTATAATTGCAATTCTCTTGTGTCCAAGGATTCTTTCTCAGAATCCTTGGCATAATTATTTTATTATAAGCAAGCTGGTAGGATTTCTTTAGACTCTAATGTACAATCATTAATGCTTATGATTAAAGTTTTTGGGTTTGTTAGTCCTTCTACATCAAAATAATATGTTTTTGTTTCTCCTGCGTCTGGGATTACACAATTTCCGCCGCAAGAAAACCCACAAAGAAATTCTAAACTATTTGTATCTGAACTTGTAACGAAACCTATTGAGTTTATTTCAATATTGGATGTAATAGTTCTTTCAATTGTTACTTCTAGTTCATTAGTTTCTTTATTGTAACATGCTTTTTCAATTGTAGTTGGATGTTGTATTTTTATATCTGTACAAGAAAATGCTGGAGAAAGTTGTTCTGTTACTGTATTTATTGAACTATACAATATGCCTGCTGAAACTATGCTAATTAATATAATGAAAACAACTCCGATAACTTCTGCGATTCCTTTTTTATTATTTTTTATTTTCTGCATGGTCTTGCTCCTATATCATTAAGAGATGTTTGTGTAATTTGCTTATCTTTGTCATTAAAGATTTGAAGAGTCTCTGCTGTTCTGATTTCTGGAATAGTTAAGAAAAATTCTTCTTCATTTGTGTAAATTTCTCCATTTATTTCTGTTTCTTCTTCTCCTTGGATGTCTGTAAAGATTGGTTGTGGATTAAATTTTTCTCCTTGTGTTATTGAATCATCTTCCAAAACAATATTATAACTAAATGGACCGACATCGTTTCCGCCAGAGCATCCAATCTCAAGGGTTTTACCAATTATTTCAATTTCGTCGTTGCTTTTGTAAACTCCCTCGATTAAGTAATATTTTTCTTGTGAACAATCAAATTGGTTTTCTTCAGTATCGTCGACGGCAAAACCAGTTATTTGTGGTCTTCTGATTTTCTCAATTTCTTTTAAAATAAGATTTTCATTGAATGTTCCATATTCATTAGAGCTGAGAGTTCTCATGACTCCGTTTTCAATTGACCTGAGATAACCTCCTTGAGAACATTCCTGGAAACATCCTTCTTGTAAACCTCCAAAATTTTGACAATCAGTTACACAGTTTTTTGAACCTCTTGGTGGATTCTGATTAGTAAGATATTCTTCTGCGAGATTTGCAGATACATGTCCGAACTCATGAAGAAAAACAGTTTTTGGCTGTTCTTTATTTAGAGTTATAAAATTCAAGTATGCAGAACTTCTTATTTCTCTCTGAACTGATTTAACAATTACTACATAATCATTTGGGCAAGATGCGGCTTTTTGTACATTCTTCTTTGAGTAGCAAAGCAGAGCTATTTGTTTATAGAACTCACATTCTGGTTCATAGTCATCAATATAGAAAAAATTAAACTTCTCTTTGTTTTCTGCAAATGGTTTTGCTTTTAAGAAAAAATCTGTATATATACTTGCAGTTTCTTTATCAGAGAAAAAGAGTAAATTAATGTTGTCCTTGCCGTTGTAGATCAGAGTCTTACATGATTCTAAGGTTGACTGGGAGGGGCCTAATTTAGCTGCTGCAAGGAATATAATTGCTAAAGATATAAAAATAGAAAACATCAATATTCCAAAGCCGATAAAAAAAAGCCATTCTGCTTTCATGAAATAAGGACTATTTTTGTGCTTAAATAAGTTCTTATGCTGTTATTATAGAAAAAATAAAAATATTAGATAATTGTCCTAGTTGTTTAGAAAGAAATGGTGAATCATCTGAAAGAGGAAGACATGAATGGATTTGAAACTAGAGAGCAAATTGATGAATGGTATTCAAAGGCTATTAAAGGGCTTGGTAAAATAGTTTTTTCTTCTAATCTTAAAAAAAGCATTAGCTTAGACGTTACCGTCAGATATATGGGAACATTAAAAAGGAAAGTATATGAGTCTCTTGGACTAAATCCAGATGATGCTGAAGTTTGGACTTATGATGCCTTCCAAAAAAGATATTGTAAAAATTCTGATAATAATTAAAACGAACTTCTAGTTTATGTTAAAAGTTTTAAGCAAAAGCAGGAAGTTATTGCAGAAAGGAAAGCTTTAAAAATGGATGTTTTTTAGGTTCTTTATGGATAGAAGTGATTTTGTAGCTAATGGGATAGAAGATGGAGATATTGTTTTAGTATGCTATATTGATGAAGTTCGAAAGGGCGCTAGGGCAAATTATAGTCATGAAATGAAAGCGGGGTGTATTTGTACATGATCCTGCTTCAAGTGGAGATGATCTTTCTTTTGATATTTATCTAGGGTATTCTCTAAGAAAACCAAGAAAGAGATTTTTAATACACCAAGACATCCCTGGCTCAAGAAATATGCCTTTAATCACAAGAAATTCTTCTGAACTACCCATTAGGTATTCTAGTGTTGTCTATGTTGAGAAATTAAGAGATGGAGAGATTTTTGGAAGAATTAGAGATGAACATGGAAATCAAGAGTAAAAAGTAGTTTTATATGTAAGAACTTCGCACAAGGTATATTAAGCGAACCAAGGGTTTTAGAGGTTAATTAGCCTGATTAGAAGAAGGTTGTTCTAGTTCACATAATGCAATAAGTGTGCTTTCGGACCTGTCTATTGAAATTTTGGAAAATTCTTTTTTTCCCCGCTCCTCTCCAATTGGATACATTCCGCTTTGATATCGATGAAGAGATTCTCTTGATAAACGTGCTCCAATAGATTCCCCAGCAACTGAAATTTGTGCTTTTGTAAAATTACACGTAGTAGTTGATATATTATCCAATACTCCCTTCACTTGGTAAACGAACCTACCAGTTTGAAATAGGGCAACCACTGGTTTTCCTTCATATCGTTTTGCGTCTACTGGATCCATAAGAATAGAAACTAAAATTAGTTTATAAATCTAACTATTAACCCGAACTTCTACCATATGTTAAATCTTAATGGTTTTGCTTGAAAGTTCCTGCTCTTATTAGTTATTTTATTATTTTTCCTCTTTCTTAGCCCATTTACTAACGAACATAATGCCGATTATTGCTATGATTGTTATGATAATTGCTGTGAAAAGCTCTGCTATGTAAGGATATTTCTCAAGTAAGGATATTTTTGTGTTATCTTTAACTAATTTTACTATGAAATCTTTCCATGCGAGAGCGATGAGAAAGCTAAGGGCAGCTATCATTGCTGTTGAAGCATGATCTCTAAATTTATGGCCAATTAAAACTGTTGTTCTAATTCCTCTTTTTGCAGCAGTGGTTGTTAGTGCTTTTGACTTGGCAAGAAGTTTTTTATGTAACCTCGCTTCTACTTTCTTTTCCACCACCTTTTCAAGCTTTTTTTCAACTTGTTTTAGTTGGTTTTCAACTTGTTTGTTTACTGCCTTTTGCTGTTCTTTAGTTAATTTTTCAGGCATTTGAGAGTAAACCGAAAGAGGTTTATTAATGCTTTGTGTGTCTTATCAGGCGCGTTCGGCGCTTCGCGCCTCACCCTTATTTGAGGCAATTATCCTAGAGAGAAAATGAAAAAGGCTAAAAGATAAAAAATAAATAAATGGTAAATAAAAAAAATGTTTAGGGATTTATTTTCCCTTGACTTCCATGAATCCAACAACTGCTAATGCAATTACTGCGATCCAAGTGCCCCAATTTCCTGCGCCTGTGCCTGTGCTTACACCGACAAGAGGTAATAACCACATCAGAGCGATTATAAGGAACATCCAACCGTTTAAATTCTTCATTTTGTCACCTCCTTTCAAAATTTTTTGTTTTTCCAAAGATATGTTAACTTTAATTTTTTAACGTTAACGTTGTTTAAATATGTTTCCTTCTTAAATATATTATGTATGTTTATGTACGCGTTCGGCGCTTCGCGCCTCACATTTATTAAAGCAATTCATCTTGGATAGAATCTTGGTTTTTGGCTCAAATTGAAGGTTTTTAGATAAATTTTATTTTATCGTCGGTAAGAGGGTGTTTAAGGGTGTTTAAACAGCTGTTTAAAATTAAGTTAGGGGTGTTTAAGTGCTGTTTAGGGGTGTTTAAATTGCATTTTTGTTATGAAATTTAGGTATAAAAACGAAACTTTTATATACGATAAATGATAGAAGTTAGTATGTTTTGGTTATTTAGTGGGAAAAAAAGGGTAATAAAGTTAGAAAAAGAGACTGAAAAAAGTTTTGAAAATGTAAAAAAAGATTTTGAGCATGTCGGAAAATGGATTAAACACTTAGACGGCTCAGATAAACGGTTATTTGATATTATTTCTGAGCTTGAGAGAGATTTATCGTCGGTAAAAGATGAGATTGAAAGTCTTAAAGAAATCATATCTCTCATAGGTTTTAGTGAGGAAAACAAACAGCTGTCCAAAAAACAAACAGCTGTTTATGAACAAGCACCTGTCCAAGGTGTCCAAAAAGCTGTCCAAACACCTGTCCAAACAGCTAATTTATATGAAATTTTGCAAGGTTTATCTGCGAACGAAAGATTGCTTGTTTTTACATTATTGAATGCTGGTGAAAACATGAAACTTAGTTATGAAGACTTAGCAAGGCTTTTGGGAAAAGAGAGATCTACAGTTAGGGGACAAATAAATTCAATAAAACAAAAGAGTATGGGTTTGGTTCAAGAAATAATTGAGACTAGTGGTAAAAAAAGAGTATTTGTAAACGGGGAAATAAGACAGAAACTACTAAAATATGCAAGAGTGAGGGCTAAAAGCAGGAAAAAAGATAAAAAACTATTGAAAAGAAGCATAAAAATGTAAAAGTGAGAGTTAAGGGGGAGAGAAAATCGAGGAAATAGGTACAATTTGATGAAAAAACAGGTAAAAATGAGTATTAGATTGAATGTTAAGTGGAAAGAGGTAAGAGTGAGGAATAACGAAAATGTTAAGTTCAGGTAAAAGTGAGGTTAAAATAAGTATTAGTATATTAAAGCGAACTTTTATGGGTAAATTTTGTGCTCTAAAGGGCTTGAGAAATTAGATTTGTTTAGACTGGGAAGAAAAAACTTTAGTGGTAACTGTTATAATAATTTGTTCGGTATGGCGAATTTATAATCCCCTAAGTTGAATAATTGTCTGTAAAGAGGCTATTTTCTTTAGATCTTGGGGTATTGAAAGGATAATTTTCTTGTTATTTTGTTTGATTTTATCGAGGGGGATGCCTTTTTTCATTATTCTTCCTATATAGTCTCTGATAGAACTTTCTGAGAGCTTTAGTTTCTCAGATATTAAAGAATAATCGACTATGAGTCCTTGCTCTTCTAATTGATAAATTGTTGAAAAAATAACCATTTCTTGGCTTGTTAATCTCTTGAATTTAAAGCGAACTTCTTTCTTAAGCTCATCTAAGGAATCTAAGATTTCTGATACGTGTTCAAGACGGTCAATTCTATGTATCTTTTCTTGGTTTAAAACGAACTTTTGGATGTGTCTGTCTGTCTGTTGGTTTGTCTGTCTGTCTGTTGGAACCCCTTGATTTCCTGTGGAAACCCCCTTATTTCCTGTGGAGAAGGCTTCTAGATAGGAGTTATCTGTCGAAGTGTTGGGATGTGTTGGAGTTATCTGTTGGTGTGTTGGAGTATTTTTTAGTTCTTTTAGAGTTCGTTTAATCTCTTGTAGCTCTAGAAATAAAAAGTCCATATCTTGTTTTACTTTCTCGAAAGCGTCTTTTATTGGATCCATTTTTTGTTAAGGAATAGATTAATTAAAAAGATTGTTGTGGTTGATGTTTCTTATAAATCTCATAAGTTTGGTTTGAAAGACGCCAGCGTTCTCGTCTTCGGTATTCTACTCCTAGTGGAGATTTTTTCACTCTAATGATCAGCTTATTTTTTTCTAATTCTTGTAGAAGGAATTTTGTAAACTCCTCATCTCTCGCCGTTTCCCTCGCTATTTCTGCTGTGAATTTTGCCTCTGGAGACATAGAAAATAGATAGGCTATCATTTGTTCTGAGATTTTGTCCTTTTTTTGTTTGGAAATTGGTGGCATGAGAGTCTTTGTACAAGAAGACTTATATATGTTCTCAATGTAATTACCTCATGAAAAGAGATTATTGGATTGTTATTGTCGTTCTTTTGGTTTTGGCAGGGACTTTTGTTTATTTCTTTTCTTTGAAACCACTTTTAGCTCCTAGTAATACTTCTTCTCCTCTCGATTCTGGAGGAAATGTTTTTTTTGTGCAAGACCGTTCTCTTCTTCGTCCTGAAGGAGTTGTTGATGTAGATAATGGGGTTATTCTTGATTCTACTCCTCCTTTTATTGAAACTCGCTATGCTCCTAGAAGACTTGCTCCTGAGGGTGAAATTATTTATGTACCAAACATAAGAGTTCCACTCGCTCGAGTAAATCTCGATGGCTTGGGGACTTTTTATATGTATGTTGTGAATTCAGACTTCAACGGTCGTGGGGGGAAGATTGTCCTTCTTAATCAAACCCCTCCCTACTTAATTTATAAAGTCATAGACATTCCCCAGCAATTACGAGGGTCAACCCTACAGGTTTATTATCTTTCTACTAATTTGTTTCGCGTAGATAGGAGGCAAGAGTTGGAATATCTGCTTGCTGACGGCCAGAGTTATATTTCTGTTTATGACGAATCAGGAAGGGCGCTCATTAGAGAGGAAGATTCTTCCATCTGGTTTGGGTTTAACCTTTTAGATACTCCAATCATTAAAACAGAGGAAGGAGTATATAAGCTGCTTATAGAGGATACTGGAAGTACTCCCATGAAGATTACTATTTTTTCCTTGCCGGGAGATATTCCTCCGATTAGTTCGGTTCCTTAACTGAAAAAAATTAGAACGTTTGATCTTTTAGCTAACCAATAACTCTATAAATCTTATTTTCTGAGAGGAGATACGAAAGATGAGCTCTGGGAAAATAAAATATATTGAGCCTTATACTGCTGCCGAGACACGGAAGATTTTGCACCCTCTTGTTGCCGAATGGTTTTTCAACAAATTTGGGGACTTCTCTAAGACTCAGTTGTATGGGGTTAAGACAATTTATGATAGGAAAAATGTTTTGATTAGCGCTCCTACTGGAGGTACGAAGACTTTGACTGCTTTCTTGGGAATTATTAATTATCTTGTTGGCTTGGCTTTGAAAAATGAGTTAGAAGATAAGATTTATACTGTTTATATAAGTCCTTTGAAGGCTTTGAGTAATGATATTTTTGTCAATTTAGAGGAGCCGTTGCGTGAGATTAGGGAGTTGGCTAAGAAAGGGGGATTGAAAATGCAAGAAATTAGAATCGGCTTACGTACTGGAGATACTAGTGTTGCCGAGAGAGCTAAGATGGCTAGGAAAGTGCCACATATTTTTATCACGACGCCTGAAAGTTTGTCTATTGTTTTAACAACGAAGAAATTTGTTAATAATCTGAGAGCTTTGGAATTTGTGATTGTTGATGAGATTCATGCATTGGCTAATAAAAGAGGAGTTTATTTGAGTCTGAGTTTAGAAAGATTGAATGATGTAAGTTTGATTGAGCCTGTTCGAATAGGGTTGAGTGCTACAATCGCTCCTTTGGAAGAGGTTGCTAAATTTTTAGTTGGAAATGATAGAGATTGCTTGATTGCCGATGTTAAATTACTTAAAAAAATTGATGTTGGTCTGATATCTCCGAGCGAAGATTTAATTGAAGCTGATAACTTGGAAAATCAAAAAAGACTTTATCACATTCTAGATGATCTTATTCAAAACCATAAAACTACTTTAATATTTACAAATACGAGAAGCGCGACAGAAAGAATTATTCATTATCTTGACTTGAATTTTCCTGGAAAGTATGAGGGTTTGATTGGGGCGCATCATAGTTCTATGAGTAAAGAGAAAAGGTTTGAAATTGAAGATAAGTTAAGAAAGGGTGAATTAAAAGTTGTTGTTAGTTCTACAAGCTTGGAATTGGGAATTGATATTGGAAATATTGATTTGGTTATTTTATTGAAGTCGCCGAAGGGTGTTTCGCGGGCTTTGCAAAGAATTGGCCGTGCCGGTCATAAATTGCGTGATAATCCAAAGGGAAGATTTATTGTTTTGGACAGAGATGACTTAATTGAATGTGGGATATTAATGAAAAACATTATTGAGAAGAAGATTGACAAAGTTGAGTTTCCGAAGAATGCACTAGATGTTTTGTCTCAACAAATTTATGGTATGGCTATCACTAAAGTCTGGAATGCTGATGAGATGTTAAAACTAATTAGAAGAAGTTATTGTTATGGCAAACTTAGCAAAGATGATTTTCTGGCTGTCATTAGCTATCTTGCGGGTGATTATGCTCTCGAACACCAGCATGTTTACGCAAAGATTTGGTATGATGAAAGCACGAATGAGATAGGTAAGAGAGGAAAACTGGCAAGAGTAATTTATATGACTAATATTGGGACAATACCTGAAGAGGGTTTTATCAATGTTGTGGTGCAATTTCCTCGAGAGAAAAGGGGGCAGGTTGTTGGAAAGGTTGATGAGGCTTTTTTAGAAAGACTGAAAAGAGGGGATGTTTTTGTTTTGGGCGGTCAGAAATATCAATTCTTATATTCGAGAGGAATGAAAGCTTATGTAATGTCAGACATTAGTAAAAATCCTACAATTCCATCTTGGTTTTCTGAAATGTTGCCTTTGAGTTTTGATGTTGCTTTAGATATTGGAAGATTTAGAAAGCTTGTGAAAGAAAGGATAAAAAATAAAGAAAAATGTTTAAGGTTCATTGAAGAATATTTGTATTGTGGTGCGAATGAATCGAAAGCAATTTATGATTATTTTTCAGAGCAAGACAAATTTTCAGAGATTCCTGATGAAAAAACATTATTAATTGAAAAATTTAAATCTGAAAAAGAATATTTGTTGTTTCACTCTTTGTATGGAAGACGTGTAAATGATGTTTTATCGAGGGTTTATGCTTATGCTGCTGCTCAGCTTAGACATAGAGATATTGAAATTGGAATTAATGATAATGGGTTTTTTATTGCTGGAGAAAATTTGAATGAGAACAAAATTTTGAATTTTGTTAATACTGAAAATTTAGAAAAAATCTTGAAAGAGGCTATAGAAAAAACAGATGTTTTAAAAAGACGTTTTAGACATTGTGCAGGAAGAAGTTTAATGATTTTGAGAAATTATAAAGGCCGGACAAAAACAGTTGGAAGACAACAAATGCATTCTCATTTTTTACTCTCGGCGATTAAAAAGATAAGTAATGAATTCCCGATTTTGCAAGAAGCGAGAAGAGAAGTTTTAGAAGACTTGATGGATATAAAAAATGCTAAGAAAGTTTTGAGTTGGATAGAACAGGGGAAAGTTAAAGTTAAGAAAGTAATGACACCGATGGTTTCGCCTTTTGGTTTGACTTTAATTGCTCAGAGTCATTCAGATTTAATTAAGATGGAAGAGAAAGCAGTTTTCTTAAAGAGAATGCATGAGTTGCAGATGGGGGTTATTGGGGAGAAGCAACAGGTTTAAAAGCAAGATTGGGTGTGAATTTTTATGGGAGAAGATAATGTTATTAGTAAATCTATAGAAAGATTAAGTAGGGGAGGAGGAGATAGTTTAGACAGACTTATAATTTTGCAAGGAGCATTAGAGTTGATAGAACAAGGAACGTATTATGGTGAGGGAAGCAACGGAGCTCGTTATGATCTTAGAAAGGTTTATTTGTATATGGGAAGGAAATTTGTGAGTGAGAGTCCTAATGATCCCCTCCTCCTGGCAACTTATAATAAATTTATGGAAGAATGTAAAAGTATTGGTATTAGTATAGAAGATGAAAATTGAATTCATCGGCAAATCGCTTTTAATTGAAATGGGTAATGAGAAAGTTTTAGTAGTTGGCGATTTGCATTTAGGTTATGAAGGATCGTTGCATGAATCTGGTTACAATGTTCCTATCAATTTATATAAAGAAACTATAAAAGATTTTGATAAGATTTTTGATTATATCAGAAATAATAAAAAAGTAAAATTATCAAAGCAAACAGTTGGAGAGGTGGGGTTGGATGATAATAATTTGAGGAGTGGTGGGGTGGTAGACAAGGTTGTTATTTTAGGTGATTTAAAACATGAATTTGGTAAAATATTGAAAGACGAATGGAAAGAAATATCTGATTTATTAGATTATTTGAAAGAAAAATGTAAGAAAATTATTATTGTTAAGGGAAATCATGATGTCATTATCGAGCCTATTACAAAGAAAAAGAAGGTGGGAGTTTTAGATTATTGGATTTATCACAATTATTGTTTTTTACATGGTGACAGAGATTTTTCTGATATTTATGATAGAGAAATTAAATATTGGATTATTGGGCATGGACATCCTGCAATAAGTTTACGAGATAAAGTTAAAACTGAAAAGTATAAATGTTTTTTAGTCGGTAAATATAAAGGTAAGAAGGTAATCATTGTGCCTAGTTTTTTTCATGTTACTGAGGGAAGTGATGTGAGAGATTATGATTTGGGATTGGCCTGGAATTTCGAATTGAAGAAGTTTGGCGTAAAAATTGTTGGAGAAAATTTAGAAGTCTTAGACTTTGGAGAACTAAGAAAATTAAGATAATTTATATATTTAAATTAGATTTATTGTTCTCGTGGGCCTAATCTTGGAACTCTAATATGGGATGGAAGTCCTAGCTCATCTTGAAGTTGAAAAGCTCTTGAAGCGCATCTTTTTAATATTAAATTAGAGATTAGTAAAGTTATATTATTAGGAAGAGTTTTCTTTTTCCATGTTTTCATTATCTCTTTTGATTCGTCTTTAGTAACTGTAAGCACGAGGTGCCCTTCAAATGCGATTTCTCCTTGTTTTGGATCTTTTTCATCTTCAGCATTATAGTTTAAAATATGTTTAAAGGTAACTTTTAGTGCTTCAGAGTCTTTTAAAAGATCGATTTTTTCTTTTTCAATATTAGTGAATTGAATATCTATGTCTACCTTGCTCTTCTTGAAATCGAGAACTCTTTCCGCGGAAATTTTTGTAAAATTAAAACCTATGACTTGCATGATATTGGTTATTGTGGGGGTTTTTAAATTTTATTGTAGGGAAAATTAGAATAGTTTTAGGTAAATAGTTTTTAGGTAATTATTATATTAAATCTTCTTCAGAAACGACAACAAAGTCTCCTATCGCGATGATTGCGTTGTATGGGATAACTATTTCTTTGTCTTGATTGATTTCTAAGTTTAGGTTTTTTGTGTAAGATGTGACTTCCTTAAGAAGAAGCTGGATTAATTCTCCTGTGCGAGTTTCAAAACTAATGTCTTTGACCATCCCGAGTTTTTTCCCTTCTTTAGTCACAACGAGTCTCCCTAAAATTTCTTTAAGAGGTTTTTTATCTAAAGCCATTTGAATAAAGAAAAGTAAAGAGGAGAAGTATTTAAAGATTTTGATGGTGAAATCAAGGTTTTTATGATTTTTTATCTAAATAGAGGGAAAGAGAAAAAAAGAAATGAGATGGGAAAAAGACCGTTTCGATGGATTAAGTAGCATTAGATTTAATTAAGAAGCTTCTCTGTAGTTGTTTTTGGAAGAAACAGTCCTTTCTTAGATTGCATAACCTTTAAATTCTTAACAAGCCATAGAAAAATTGGTTACTCTATGATAAAACATGTTATCTTTGATTTTGATGGAACATTAGCAGATACGTTCGAAGTAATAAAAAAAATTACCATGAACTTAGATAAAAGCGAAAAGAAAGAAGTACATTTTGATGATATAAAAAATATAAGCATTGAAGAAATGTTTAGGAAATATAAAACACCTTTATGGAAACTTCCGAGATTTGTTCGGTTGGTTAAGAAACAACTTAAAGGGAAAATTGAAACTGAGGTTAAGCCCTTTAGAGGGCTCCCAGACGTGCTCAACAAACTAAACAAGCACTATTCATTAAGTATATTATCTAGCAATTCTAAGGAAAATATAGAGAAATTTTTAGAGAGAAATAGTCTTAAGAATGTTTTTCAATTTATTTACTCAGATAGCACAATTTTCGGAAAATCAACTAAGTTAAGAAAATTATGTAGAAAACATAAAATCTCTAAAGATGAAATTATTTATGTGGGTGATGAGGTTCGAGATATTAAGGCGTGTAAAAAAACAAAAATAACTATAATTGCAGTCACCTGGGGATATAATGCAAAGGAATTTTTAAAAAAAGAGAGTCCAGATTATTTAATAAATTCACCAAAAGAACTGGAAAAAATATTACTAACAAATCAGCTATCTAAAAAATAAAATCACCATTTATCATAAAGAGCATGACATGATAACCCGAACTTGTTATATACTAAGAATAAGATTAGACCCTGACCCTTTGGTTTCGTATGGAGAATTTATAATTTTTTGAAAAGGTTTAAATATAGTTTATGAATCTTTTCTTTTTTATTTTTCTTTTTTAAATTTTTATATAATATATAATATATAATATAATATATATTATTGAATATATGAATAAAGTTCGTTTAATTTTAATTATCTCAATAATAACAGATAATTTAGTTCTGGTTTTAATTATCATTAATAATTTTAATTATTATTAATAAAGTTCGTTTAATTTATATATTTTTAATAAAGTTCGGTTTAATCAAATAATTTTTAGTTATCTTTTAAAAGTAGTTCCAGTGGAAACAAAGGTGTCACAGTTAATTCATATTTTTTTATTTTTTCCTCTATTTTCCATGTTTTCCAGTTGAAATAGAGGTTAGAGGATAGATAAATTTATAATATGTTATGTTTTTTATCGGGAATAATTAATAAAATAAACTTTATAAGAGATGAGATCTAAAAGAGAGGGTTGAGATAAAGTTTAATTTAAAGAGGGGTTGACATGAAGTTAAAGAGAATAGAGATGAAGTTTAATTTAAAAAGAGGATTGAGAAGAGATGAAATCTAAACTCGACGAGATATTTAATTCGGTTGCAGAGCATAGTATTTTTAAAGAGAAGAGTGTTTTGCAAATTGGTTATACACCAGATACAATACCTCATAGAGACGAGCAAATTGAGTTAGTGGCTTCTATTCTGGCTCCGGTTTTAAGAGGAGAGAGGTCGAGTAATTTGTTTGTTTTTGGCAAGACGGGGAGTGGTAAGACTCTTTCTGTACAGTTTGTAATTAACGAAATATTGAAGAGAGTTAAAGAATCTGGGAAGGATTGTTTGAAAGTTGTTTATGTTAATTGTAAATTAAAAAAAGTTGCAGATACAGAGTATAGAATTCTTGCAGAGATTATTTCTAATCTTGGAGGGAGTGTTCCAGCCACAGGTTTGCCAACAGATAAGGTGTATAATAAGTTTGTTGAACTTATTGATGATAAGAAAGGAATTTTTCTTTTAATATTGGATGAAGTTGACCAAGTTGTGAAAAAGATTTCAGATAATTTTCTTTATACACTTACAAGATTGAATTCAGAATTAAAGAATGTACAGATTAGTTTGGTTGGAATAAGCAATAGTCTGACTTTTATGGATGATTTAGATCCGAGGGTTCGGAGTTCATTAGGTGAAGAGGAATTAGTTTTTCCCCCTTATAATGCTTTACAGCTTAGAGATATTTTAAAGGAGAGGTCTTCACAAGCCTTTAGTGAGGGGGTTTTAGAAGAAGGTGTTATTGCTAAATGTGCTGCTTTTGCTGCGAGGGAGCATGGAGATGCAAGGCGCGCTTTAGATTTATTGAGAGTTGCAGGTGAACTTGCAGAGAGGGAAGGTGCTAAGAGTTTAATGTTAACTCATGTCGATGCAGCAAATAAAAAAATCGAGAGAGATAAAATGATTGATGTTATTGAAAGCGAGCCAAAGCAATTTCATTTAGTTTTATTATCAATAATATCTTTAAGTGAGGATAAGACTCTTAATAATATATTTACAGGAGATATTTATAATAAATATCAAGAAATTTGCGAGAAGACAAATAATGAGGCCCTAACACAAAGAAGAATTTCAGATATTATTGCTGAATTTGATATGCTTGGTTTAATTAATGCTAGAGTGGTAAGTAAAGGTAGACAGGGAAGGACGAGAGAAATAAAATTAACTTTGTCGCACAATATAAAGGAAAAAGCTAAAGAAATTTTACATGATTCATTAGTTTTATGATTGGTTAGATGTTTAGGTGAGAAGATGAATGAAGAAATATTAGATTTAGTTAAGGAAAGGGGATTATTACTTGAAAAAGATATTTTTGACCTTTTGAATAATTTTAATAATACTGCTCTTGCTAAAAATTTTTTAGAAAGCTTAGAAAAGGTTTCTGGGCAGAAGATTATTACTTCCACTTTATTGACTAAGAATTTTGAGTATGTACAGAATATAGTAAATGATTTGCCAGGCGAGACAAAAAGTTCTGTAGAGAAAATTTTTGTTAAGATGGGATTGAGTTTAGAGATAAAAAAAGAGAGTGAGATTAAGAATCATGAGCATGTTATAAGTAAGCAAAGATATCAGATTTTTTATGCAGAATCTAATGATGGAAAGAAAATAGAAGTGAAAGATTTTGTTAATCATTTTAGGTCTAGATATCAACAGTTGCAGAAAATTTTAGTACAGAGAGAAGGGTTGCAGAATTTAACTTCTATAAATAAAATAGCTGGGAACAGACAAAGGATTACAATTATAGGTATTGTGGTCGAGAAAAGAGTCACTAAAAATAAAAATTTAATAATTAAGTTCGAGGATTTAACAGGTGAGATAAATACTTTGGCGAAGGCCGGCACAGAATGTTTTGCAAAAGCTGCGGAGTTGCAGTTGGATGATGTGGTTGCTGTTAAGGCCTCTGGAAATAATGATTTGCTTTTTATTTATGATATAGTTTATCCCGATGCTATTTTGTTAGAGAAGACCAAGTTTAAGGAGGACATTTGTATTGCTTTTCTTTCAGATGTTCATGCTGGCAGCAATAAACATTTAGGTAAAGAGTTTGAAAGATTTGTTCAGTGGTTAAATAGTGATAATGAGCTTGCCAAAAAAATAAAATATTTATTTTTTGTTGGAGATAATGTCGATGGCATCGGTGTTTTTCCTGGGCAGGAGAGGACACTAGATATAATTAATTTAAAAGATCAATATGATCTTTTAGGTTCTTATTTGGAAAAAATTCCTGAGAGGATTACTATGTTTATGTGTCCTGGACAGCACGATTCTGTAAGAGTTGCAGAGCCACAGCCAATTATTGATAATCATTATGGTGCTGCTTTGCACAAAATACCGAATCTCGTTTTAGTTTCTAATCCGGCAATGGTAAAGTTTATTGAAGATGATAAGGAGTTCAAGGTTTTAATGTATCATGGAGCGAGTATTCATAGTTTCATTAATGAAATTGAAGAGTTGAGATTAATGAAAGCGCATAGTTGTCCGGCAAAGGTAGTAAGGCATATGTTGAAGAGGAGACATTTAGCGCCGAGTCATTCTTCTGTCGTGTATGTGCCAGGAGCTGAGTTTGATCCATTAGTAATTTCAGAAGTGCCAAATGTTATGTGTACTGGAGAAGTGCATAGGACAGATATAGAGAATTATAATGGTGTTTTGATAATTACTGGGAGTTGTTGGCAGTCTCGAACTGATTTTGAAGAAAAAATCGGGAATATACCAGACCCATGTAAAGTTCCTATCTTGAATTTGAAAACGAGTGAATTAAAGATTTTAGATTTTTCAGGAGGGGAAGAATGAATAATAGAGAAATAATTACTCTTTGCGGGAGCACCAGATTTAAGGAGGAGTTTATGAATGTTATGCGGAGATTAACTTTAGAGGGTAAGATAGTTATCCCTCCTGGTGTTTTTGGACATTCTGATAATGAGAGGATTAGCGATGAGGAAAAAAGAAAATTAGACGAATTACATTTAAGGAAGATTGATATTTCTGATAGTATTTTTGTTGTTGATGTTAATGGCTATGTGGGAGATAGCACTCGAAGAGAGGTCGATTATGCTAAGGAAAATAGTAAGGGAATTTATTTTTATTCAAGAGAATTTGAAGGAGGAAAAGCAAAATGAACATAAACCAATATTTTAAACATATCCAAGAAAAAATTGATGAAAGTTATAGAGTTGCAGAGTCTGCGAGATCGAAGGGACTCGACCCATTATCCTATGTGGAAGTTCCGCAGGCAAAGTCTTTCGC
Organism: Nanobdellota archaeon; assembly: GCA_022561055.1. Classification (GTDB taxonomy): domain Archaea; phylum Nanobdellota; class Nanobdellia; order Pacearchaeales; family GW2011-AR1; genus JADFRY01. The sequence goes on from JADFRY010000001.1 coordinate 39,926, forward strand.
CGAGAGAGTTGTTGGATTGATTTCTGTTGTTTATCCACAGATAACAAATACGAAAATTGTTAAAAGAATAATTGAGCTGGAGAAAGAATTTAGTTCTTTGGATCCTGCTATCGCTTTGACAATTGCAGAAGAAGTTTCTAAAGAGAAATTTTGCAAATTTAAAGACCATCATGAAGCTATAGAAGCAGGAATTAGGATTGGTTTAGCTTACATGACTTTAGGAGTAGTGTCTAGTCCTATCGAAGGTTTTGTACAATTGAAATTAAATAAAACTTCCGAAGGAAAAGATTATTTCGTTCCTTTTTATTCTGGTCCGATTAGGTCTGCCGGCGGCACAGAAGCTGCGTTTTCTTTAGTTATCATTGATTACCTAAGAGAGATTTTTGGGTATGCAAAATATGATCCTTGGGAAGATGAGGTAAAGAGAGGAATACATGAATGCTATGAATATCATGAGAGGGTGACTAATTTACAATATTTACCTTCTGAGAAAGAGCTGGAATTTTTAATGAAGAATATTCCTGTTCAAGTCGCTGGTGATCCTAGCGAAAGTAGAGAGGTTTATAATTATAAGGATTTGCCGAGGGTCGAGACTAATTTCATTAGGGGTGGGTTTGCTTTAGTAATGGGAGAAGCAATGGCGCAGAAAGCTCCTAAAGTCTTAGCAAGAATTAAGAAACTTAAAAAACAAGGATTTAAACTTTCTGATTGGGATTGGTTAGAGGATTTTGTTAAGTTGCAGAAAAAAATTGGAGATGATAAAACAATAGGAAGTTCTAGCAGTGCCACTTATATAAAAGACATAGTTGCCGGAAGGCCTATTCTTGGGCATCCTAGCAAATCAGGATCTTTTAGGTTGAGGTATGGAAGATGCAGAAATACAGGTTATTCGACTCTTGCTTTGCATCCCGCGACCATGGCGATTACAGGGGATTTTATTGCTGTTGGCACGCAATTGAAAATAGAAAAGCCAACTAAGGGTTGCACAATAGCTTGTTGCGATAGTATTGATGGACCAATTGTTAAATTTAAGGACGGCAGTGTAAGACAAATAAGTGATTTTGAGGAAGCCAGAAGAATTTATAAAGAAGTACAAGAGATTTTGTATTTAGGGGATATTTTAGTTCCGTATGGAGATTTTTTGAATAGAAATCATTTATTGATAAAGCCAGGATATGTTGAACAGTATTGGCTTGAGCAGTTATTAGCTAAAGAAGGAAAGAGTTCAATGTTTCCGAGTTTTGAAGAAGCCTTGAGAATTTCTGAGAAATATAGGATTCCTTTACATCCTAGTTTTATTTATTATTGGAGCCAGATTTCTTATGATGAATTTTTAGCTTTTGTAGATTGGCTTGCTCACGGAAGGATAGACAGCACTGAAAATAAAATGATTTTACCTTATGGGAAAACAGATAGAGAAAGATTTGCAAAAGGCAAGAGGGCTTTGGAATTAATTGGCTGTGAGCATAAAGTTAGTATTGAGAATGTTGTTCTAAATAAGAAAGATAGTAATGCCTTGTTATTTAATTTTGGTTTAAATTTCATGACAACGAACTTAGAAAAAGAAATTGATGAGATGATTAAAAGAATTCCTAAGAATAATGGGGATGTTCTCGGTGTTGTTAATTTTCTTTGTAAATTTGAAATTAAAGACAAGGCGGGTACTTTCATAGGTGCAAGAATGGGAAGGCCTGAAAAAGCCAAGCTTAGGAAATTGACAGGGAGCCCACATGTTTTGTTTCCTGTTGGTAGCGAGGGAGGAAGATTGCGTAGTATACAGTCTGCAATAGATGTGGGAAGTATAAAATCAGATTTTCCTATTTATTATTGCTCTGATTGCGATAAAGAAACAATTTATCCTATTTGTGAGAAATGTAAAAATCTATGTAAGAAAATGAATTATTGTCCTTCTTGTGATAGAAATTATGACGGGAAATGTCATGAACATGATAATATTCTGTCTTTTAGGAATAGACGCATCGATATAAGAAATTATTTTGATCATGCTAAGAAATTAGTTGGTTTGAGGATTGAAGAAATTCCTGTCGTGATCAAAGGTGTGAGAGGAACTTCGAGCGAGGATCACAGTTGTGAGAATTTAGCTAAGGGAATTTTGAGAGCAAAGTATAACTTACACGTCAATAAAGATGGAACAATAAGATATGACATGACTGAGATGCCGTTGACTCATTTTAAACCAAAGGAGATTGGCACTTCTATAGAAAAATTAAGGGAATTGGGTTATTTGGAAGATATGCATGGAAAGGTTTTAGAAAATGAGGAGCAAATTTTAGAGATATTTCCTCATGATATTATTCTGCCTGCTTGTCCTGATTCGCAGAATGAAAGCGCAGATGATGTTTTTTTAAAAGTTAGTCAATTTATTGATGAAGAATTAGAAAAAATATATGGTTTAAAAAGATTTTTTAATGCAAAAACTAAGGGGGTGCTTATTGGAGAGTTGTTTGCTTGTATTGCCCCGCATATTTGTACTGCTGTTATAGGAAGAGTGATAGGATTTTCTAAGACTCAGGCATTTTTAGCGAGTCCATACATACATGCAGCTATGAGGCGAGATACCGATGGCGATGAAGCAGCAGTGATATTTTTAATGGATATGCTTATTAATTTTTCTAGGAAATTTTTACCTGCTCATAGAGGGGGAACGCAAGATGCGCCATTGGTTTTAAATACACATATTAGGGCTGGTGAAGTTGACGATATGATTTTTGATGTAGATGTTGGAAAGAAAATACCTTTAGGATTGTATGAAGCTGCTGAGAAAGAAGAGCATCCTGGAAATATAAAAATGGAGCAAGTCAGAGGAAGAATCGGTGGCAATAGAGAATTTAAAGATATATTTTTTTCTTACGATACCGATGACATTAATATTGCTCCTCTTTGTTCTAGTTATAAGACTTTGCCGACGATGCAGGAAAAAGTAGAGAAACAAATGACTCTCTGTAAAAAGATTAGGGCGGTCGATGTGAGTGATGTCGCTCGTTTAATTATTGAGAGGCATTTTATTAGAGATATACGAGGCAATTTAAGAAAGTTTTCTATGCAAGTTTTTAGGTGCGTGGGATGTAATCAGAAGTTTAGAAGGCCATCGCTGAGAGGGAAATGCACTAAGTGCGGCGGCAAGATTATTTTTACAATTTCAGAGGGCAGTATTATTAAATATATGCAGGCAGCATTGGATTTAGCTAAGACGTTTGGTGTGAGTTCTTATTTATTGGAATGTTTGGAATTGACTCGAAAAGATATAGAGGGAATTTTTGGAAGAGAGAAAGAGAAGCAGGAAAGTATTAGCAAATGGTTCTGAACTGAGCGAGGAAGATTAAGATTTAATTTTAAATCAAATAAAACAATATCGTCGGTCCCCACAATTCTCAGATTAGATAGAATAGAATCGTCGGAATTAAGAGCACTCCCATTAAATTTATTCTTCTGGCTCCAGATAGGATTGTGAATATGCCTAAAGAAGTTGCAATTATAAAGACTAACAATCCGAGGAGGTTTGAAAATATTATTGTTATGACTAACAATATGAACAAGACAATTAGTGAGAGAGCTCTGTAATTTATCTTCGTTATATGTTTTGCTGTGAATTTTGATATGTTGATTGCGATGATGAATGCTAATATTCCTGATATTACTATTGCACCTATGATTATTGTTAAGTCTGTCAGGGTTATTTCTTTAAGAATTTCTTTTATTGCGACTGCTGCCCCGGTTCTCGTTCTTCCTATGCTGAATAAAGTTATAAAACTGAGTCCTATGACTATTGTATTTATTCCACCGAGCATTATGAGAAAGCCCTTTTTTGATTGTCCTATGAATTCAGAACCGATTACTGCTGCGTGACCTGCCCCAATACCTGGAAGAAAAGAACATAAAGGTGCAGAGATTATTGAGCCGAGAGTCGCTTTAAAAAATTCTTTTTTTGAAGGATTTATTTTTTTCAAAGGAGGTATTTTTTGTTTTGTGATTTTTGTTTTGGCTTTCATACTTAAGATTAAAGCTGACGAGCCGAAGATACCAGTAAGTAATGGAAGAAGAGGCTGTTTAATTGGAAGATTTAATGCAGCAAAACCTAAAAACCCTGCCAGTAAGAAAATTGTTAAAGATGTTAGAATTTTTTCTTCTCTGAATATCATATAAAGAGAAATAAATATAAGAATAAATGGAAGAATGAGTTTTGCTGTTTCAAAAATTATGGGAATTAAATAGATGAAGACAGGAGTAAATAATAAAATTATTAACAATGCAGATAATGAGCCATAAAGTGTTAAGACGACAGCTTCGTGAGCAAGACCTTGTTTTAGCATTTGATGTCCTGGCAAGACTGAGAGAAAAGTATCTTCTTCCGGTGCGCCTAAAAAAACAGAAGGAATAAAATCTAGAAAGGTGTGAGCTATTGCCATAGAAGCTATGAATACTGCTGGAATGATCAAAGGAAAACCTTGGAAGATAACTATATTAGATATTAATATGACTGCTATTAGATTTATATGAATTCCAGGAGTTAGGCCGGTGATGGTGCCGACTATAAGTCCTAATACTAGTGCGATGAGCAGTTCAGGAATCATTTTGTCAATAAGTTAATTTTATAAAGTTAGAAATATTAAAATAGTTATGCAAAAGAGTGGTGTTTTATTTTTATTTGTTTTCCTTTTTGTAGCTAGTATTTTAATTTCTGGAGTAATTCATGCACAAGAAGAAGTATATAGAGAAGAAGATATTGGGGCTGGTGTTGAAGATGAATTTCTAGAATTCGCGCCCGAAGAATTTCTAGAGGGTGAATTTGATGAAGAAATTGGAGAGCTAGTGAGAGAGGCCGAAGGATTTGATGAAGAGTTAGAAGTTGATGCTGGAACTGTTCCTGGTAGCATTTTTTATGGGGTTGATGAATTTTTTGATAGATTTGCAGATGAGGGAAAAGTTAGAGAAGAGAAGATTGCAGAAATGAAGGTTGTTGCTGAAGGGTGTGGGCAGGGAGATCAGAAAGCATGCGATAATTTACAAGTGGCTTTTGAAAGTTATAAAAAGCACGCAGATGAATTTGAGAGAGAAGTTGCACCTGAAGAAAGAGAAGAAGCTAAGAGAAGCTCTGAAGCAATAAGAGGTACTCTTATTAGAGAGATAGCGAAAGATATTCCTCCAACTTTGAAGGATGAATATGTTAGAGAGATTATAGGTAAAGAAGCAGATATTGCAACTTCTGCAGAGATTGCATTTAAAATCAAAGAATTATGTGAGGCTCTTTCTGAACTCGACCCACTTGAATATTCACGTGTTTGTAGAACTAAAGATGACGCCCCTGATTGGCATAGAAAGTTAGATAGCGATCTAACTGGGGAGCAAGAGAGAGTAGCTAAAGAATTTTTTAAGATCATGAGCCAGTGTATTGAGACGAGCGGGAGAGATTGTAATTGTGCGGGTATCCCTGTTCCAGCTTTTGCAGATCTATGTGCAGAAGTCGCACCTTTGGAGGCTATGTGTGATGATGATAGTATTCCAGAGGAAGAGGCTGAGGCTGTTTGTGATAAAGTAGATGCGCTGACCAGAGGATATTGAAGATTTGTTACCTGATTTTTTGATCGATGTATTGGATGAAGTTATTGAGGGATTTGAAGGAGATGAGTTTGAGCATCATGGTCCTCCTAGAGAATGTAGGGAAGCCGGAGTAACTGATAGACAAGGTTGTATGAGAATAATGATTCTTGAGAGTGATGAGATTCCTAGAGAATGTAGGAGCGCTTTATCGGATGCATTGGATAGGGGTGTGACTAGCGAAAGGAAGTTTAGAGAGATTTGTGAGGAGATAATGTATGACCAATACGCGCCTTCAGTATGTGCAGAAAGAGGCATAACAGATTCTAAAGAATGCGCGGGACTTTTTGAAGGTGGTGAGTTTGATAGACGAGGGCCGGGGCATGGTTTTGATTTTAGGAGCTGTGCAGGTATGGAAGATCCACAAGAGAGATTGCAGTGTTATGATGGAGGTTTTGAAGGAGATTTTCATGAAGGAGGGAGTTTTGAGGAGAGATTAGCGGAAACATTTGAGAGGGAGAGGCAGTGTGCGAGAAGCTGCGCTGATCAAGGCAAACCATGGGATTTTTCTGGCGGAACATGTCGTTGTGGTGATGTTTCCGATCGTCGTGATTATAGTGAGTATTATGATCGAGAGCGAGGTGATTATAGAGGATATGGAGGAGGAGACTTTGATTGTGCAGTAGCATTATGTCAACAGGGAACTACTTGTGTGCAGGGTGTTGGTTGCGTGCCTGATAATGGTGGAGGGTTTAGCCCGCCAGAAAGATATGGGGGAGAATTTCCACCACCTGAATGCCCACCAGATACGTATTGGGATGGAAGCACATGTGTAAGTCCAGAGCTAAGTCCTGAACCTTATCCAGAGCCTGAATCAGGGACAAGTGGATCTGGAACAATAACTGGAGGATTCATAACAGGAAACGCATTCTTAGATTATTATTTTAGATGGTGAGGATGATTTAGAATAAAGTTGATTTTTTAATTAATCTTTTGATTCATATTCTTCTATCGTCGTGTAAATAGGACCTTGTGGTTTTAGTTCTGAAGTTTTTAAAAAAATTACAAAACTTATATTGGTGTTACAACACCGTAAAAACTAATAGGGGTAAAAAATAGGTGCCATTATGGAAGGCGTGATTAGGCATCTTACAAATGATAAAGAAGATCTAGTTGTAATAACCGAACATGGATTCAGACAATGGCAAGTAAAAAAATATATACAAGGAATCACAGAACTTGAAGATTTAGTAAGAAAATATTTCAAAAGATCTGTGTCACTTCCGATAAACCAATATGGGAGAGATAGTCTGATTTTAAACTCTATACTGGAACAGGGAGTTGAAATACAAACTTTAGAGTCAGATGACAGAGATGTATTTTTAGGTACTTTTGTTGATGGAGTGCTTTTGGCTGCGCATCCTGGCTTGTCTTGGGAAGATTACTTAGAATATTCTTCAGACTCGCCTGCATGTACGCAAGGTGAATTAGGACACTGGATAGAAGCTTTCGTCTCTAAACTAAGAGACTCTCCAAATCTTATTGGCCTTCCTCCAGAAGGAAATTTTTTTAGAGAAGTGAGACTTAATAACGCTCTCTGGCGAAGATTTCGTTCATACCGACAATTTCAAAGATATTGTATTTACGGTTTTGAACCAGTACAAGGAGCAGTAGGTATAGCTCAGCCTGATTTGATGTATGATAGTGATATTCCAAGAGTTATAGAAATAAAATGTATAGGTAGCACTAGTCAATGCAAAACAAGACACGCAACTGGCAATGTACCAAATAAACAACTACAACTTTCGCATCATTTTTTAAGCAGAAATTTCGCGAAAAAACCAGAACTAGTCTCGGTACAACTTCACGGCATCGATCCACAAAGAATAAGGGTTTTGCGCTATTCGTATGACGAAAGAACAGACTCGTTCATTTTCAACGGCGGGGAAAATTGGCGTAATATCTAAGTTATTCTTGCATTATATGCTTAGAGGATATTGTGCTATTGTATTATATATTGGGCCGGAAGGCTTAAGTTCTGAAGTTTTTAGTTTGAAGTTGTTAATGGAGAATTTAATATTTTTACATTTTACATTTGATATATAATTTATGAATCCCTTTTTATCTTTTGCATATTTGACACGGGCAATTGTTAGATGAGACATGAATCTTTGTTCTTTAGGAAACAATTTTTCAAGCGAGGCATCTATTTGTTTTTGTAAGTTAAAGATGTCTCCTGTAACTTTGAGCCAAACTATTCTTGGATTTCCTTTATAATTGAAAGTTCCGACATGACTTAATTGTAAATTTAATGTGTTGAATTTTATTGTTGATAAATCTCGTTTTACTTTGTCTAATGTTTTGGAATTAATTTCACCAAGAAATTTTAGAGTCAGGTGTAGATTTTCTAGTTCTATTAATTTTCCTGTAAAGTTTTGTTTGTTGACTAAGGATTGTATGCGAGCAATTTCTTTTATTACTTCTGATGGGAAGTCTATACAGATGAAGGTGCGGAGTTTTTCATTGTTTTGCATATTATAAAAATTCTGCTAAGAGTTTCGAAGCTAGTTTAGTAGTCATACTATCATATTGTTTTTTATCTTTTTCAGAATCGACTTCGACAATGTCTATGGCTTTTAAGTTTTTTAAAATGCTGAGTCTCGAAACAAGGTAAATAAGTTGCCTTGGAGTTATACCGCCAGGTTCTTTATATGATGTGGAAGGGGCAAAAGCAGGGTCAATTACATCTATGTCTAAAGAAACATATAACTCTTTTTGTCGTGAGAATTCCATTATGATGTCTGTGATTTCTTCTAAATCTGCGTTTAGTTCATTGATATTTATTTGCTTTATCTTATTTTCTTTTAGAAAGATAATTTCTTCTTGAGTTGCGTTTCTGGAGCCAATTAATAAAATATTTTCCTTAGGAAATCCTTCTTCTATTAGTGCTCGTAGCCATTCTTCGTGTGTTGGCTCTTTCATTGGAGGCATGCAATCAGGATGTGCGTCAAAAACAATTAAACATGGTGTTTTGTTATTTTCATTACAAAAATGTAAAAATGCTTTTCCTATAGAGAAAGAAATTGAATGGTCCCCTCCTAAAAATATAACCTTGTCTTTTGTTTGGAAAGCTTCTAAAGAGTTTTTATAGATAAGTTTTTCTTGTTCTTCTAGATTTTTATTATTTAGATGTATCTCTTCTAAATCTAAGAGATTTTTGTTTATTGGTTTGCCTTTTTCATTAGTATGAATTTCATCGAGTCTAGATATGATTGCATTCCCAGCATCTCTACAGCCGTTTGTTTTTCCTAACCCATTTATTCCAGGGACTTTTATTATTTGCATTATCGATTATTAAATAGAAACGTATAAAAAGTTTTGTAATAATAATGATTTATGAGAATAAGAGCTAAACATGTATTAATTTTTCTGATAGCTATTTCTTTTTTAGCAGCATATTTTTTTCCTATAGTAGAAGGAGATGTGATAGATGGGGAATCTATCGCCTTTGTGGGAATCTTGTTCGGTATAATTGTTGGTTTTTTTATTGCTGATTTATATTCTAGATATCAGGGAATAAGAGATAATGCTGCCTTAGATGCTAGTAGTTTGAGTACTTATTATTCTTTCGCTAAAATACTAGGACAGAACAAGAAAAATAAGAGATGGTTGGAAAAGCAGAAAGAATTGATTAATAAATATATTCATAGGTTTATGCCCCTTCCTTGGCCAAGATACTCAGAAACAGAACCAGAGTTTAGTGCTATTGTTAATTCCTTGGGGGAGATTAGATATGATACTGATAAAGAGAATGAAACCTATTCTAATATGTTAGCAGTCGTGTCAGGACATTCAGATGCGAGAGAGAAGTTAGTCATGTATGGAAAAGATAAACTTACATGGGGAGAATGGCTTGTTGTCTTGTTTTTGGCATTGTTATTAGTGGGCTCTTTATTTTACGTGAAAGTAGATTCTTTGGTTTCAGTAATTTTTACAGGGGCGCTTATTTCTGCTATTCTTATACTTTTGTTTGTTTTGAAGGATTTAAATAATCTGAATTTTGGAGAGAGCTCTGTTTCGGTAGAACCTTATGAGAGAGTTTTGGATGCCATCGGAAAGCCAAGGTATTATAGGAAAAAGGGAAGTGTTTGGAAAGCCTTCTTTGGTAGAAGGAAGAAATAATCTTATTCAGGCACGATTGCCGCAGTACTGTAGTTGTCTATTTTCGCGAGTTCTTTAACTTGTTCGAGAGTTACTTTCTTTATTTCTTCTACGTATTTGTAGTAGTTTTCTGCATTACCTGTCGATATTTCAGCGAATACTAATTCATTCATTACATTTGTGCTTTCTTCAGAAGTAACTTTTCTTAGGCCTATCAGTCTTTGTTGTGCCTCTTTTAGATCCACAGGAGTCATGTTTTTGGAGGCAAGATCGAATTCTTCTATTATTATTTTCTTTACTTCTGGAATTGCTTCCTTTGTTGTGCCGACGTAAATAGAATAGTGGGAGTGATTCTTTTCTGTATCGATTGAACTCCTTACGGCATATGCAAGGCCTCTCTTTTCTCTTATTTCTAAGAATAATCTGGAAGACATTCCATTTGCTAGATAAGCGTCGAGTACTTCGAGAACGTGTATCTTTGGATCATTTGCTTGCGGGGCATGTATGGCAAATACGAAATGTGCTTGGTCTAATCCTGGGCGTTCTTCTGTTGTTTCCGCGTTTTTTTTCTTTATTTCAGGAGTCTTGAGAGGTTTGTTTTTAGGTTGGAAAGTTTTTTCTAAGTAATCACAGACTTTTTCGAAGTCTAGAGAACCTACTATAGTGACTATGTAATTTTCGGGAGAGTATTTTTCTTCGAATTCTTTGTAAACAAAATCTCTTGTTAGAACAGAGACGGTTTCTTTAGAGCCTATGATTCCTTCGCCGAAAGGTTTTTCGTAGAGATTTTCTAAAATTTTGTCGTGGATGTGTCTTTGAGGCATGTCGTGGTACATTTTTATTTCTTCTAAGATTACTTTTTTTTCTTTCTCGAATTTTTCTGGGTCAAATTTAGGGTTTTTCAGCATATCTGTTATAATATCTAGGCCTGCGAAGACATGTTCGCTGGGTAGTTTAAACCAATAACTTGTTACATCTTGAGCAGTGAAGGCGTTTAAGACACCACCTTTCTTTTCGACTTCTCTGGAGATGTCTTCATGAGTTCTTGTTTCTGTTCCTGTAAATAGCAAATGTTCTATGAAGTGGGCTATTCCTTTGATTTTGGAGTTTTCATGGGAAGCAGCGTAAGGATTAGAAATACTTAGAGAGACTATTGGTAGATCTCTTTCTTCAAATAGGATTGTTATTCCATTTGATAGTTTTCTCTTTTGGAATTTCATATTTTTCTGAAAAGGATGATGTTTATAAGTGTTTGGTATATTTGAATATAAAATGAGCAGTACAAATCAGGGACCAGAGTATTTTGCAGCCGAGAAGAAATACTTATATTCTCAAAATGTAGAGGAAAAAGTCTTTTGGTTAGAGGAGATGATTCGTAGCTTTAAGAAGCATAAAGGCAGTGAAAAGATGTTGGCCGAGCTTAAAACACGATTAAACAAATTACGAGAAAAAATTGAGAAGGGAAAGAAAGTTGGGAAAGGCAGAAAAGGAATAAGAAAAGAAGGTTACCAAGTTTGTCTTGTGGGAAAAACAAATTCTGGGAAATCAAGTTTGCTGTCAAGAATTACTAATGCGAGTCCAAAGATATCTGGAAATAAATTTACGACTGCACAAGCAGAGTTAGGAACCATGGATTATGAAGGAGTTAGAGCACAAATAGTTGATTTGCCTCCGTTAAAAAGCAAGGAGCTCGATTATAGCCTTGTTAATACTGCCGATTGTTTGTTGTTAGTTGTTGAGAAGCTTAATGAGTTGGATGAAATTAATAATTATATTATTAAGGCGTTGGGGAAAAAAATTGTGGTTGTTAATAAGGTTGATAAACTAAATGAAAAAGAAAAGAGAAAGTTAGAGGAAAGTTGCAGGTCTGAGAGGCTTAATTATGTTTTGATTTCTTGCGTCTCTAGGGAAGGGATTAACGAGCTGAAAAAGAAAATTTTTAAGGAGATGGATGTGATCAGAGTTTATACTAAAGAGCCTGGGAAGGAGAAGAGTGAGAAGCCTATTATTTTACCTTCGGGAAGTAATGTAAGAGATGTTGCAGAGAGTATTTATAAGGGGTTTTCAAAGCAAATAAATGAAACGAGGTTGACAGGGCCGAGTGGCAAGTTCTCAAATCAAAAAGTTGGTTTGAAACACAGGTTGAAGGATAAAGATGTTGTGGAGTTTCATGGGAAGTGAATTATTTCCAGGCTTTCCTGATTGGAGCTAGGAGTTTTTCTAAACTTTCTGCCACTGCGTTTTTTAAATCTAAAGGATGGAGTTTTTTAGATGCGAAGTCTTTTTCTAGAGTTTCATAGTTCATGTAAGTTTTATTTCCACCATGTTCCTTGGATCGGGAGATGACTAGTTTCTCAAATTTAGGGAATAATAAATATCTAGTTATTTCTAAGATGGGGTTTTCATTTGTTTTACCTGTTATGCAATGAGCTTTTTTTATTTTTTTAGCTATTTCTAATTTTGAGTCTCGTATTGAAATCATTCCTTCTGGTGAGGAAGAAGACATTTTATCTCCTGGACCTCTTAAACTTGTTATGAGCCCGGTATGAATGAAAATTGGTTTCTTTTTCATATTAATTTTTTGGAACAACTCTATGCCCAATACATGAATTTTTCGTTGCTCGAGACCTGCGACAACAAAATCTAAGTTTAGTACTTTAATATCCTCTATTTGCATCAAAGGATAAATAATCTGAGAAATTTTTGCATTATTAATGTCGCGGGCGATTGCTTGCATACTTCGTAAACCTCTATTGACTGTTGTATTTAGAGCCATAGTCATTATATCGTCAATGTAATCTGTTTTTCTTTGGAAGTCTGTTCCCTTTATGAATCTGGCTTTTGTTAGTCCAACAGCCTTTATTCCCTTTTCCCATATTTTCACTTGTTTTTCTAAAGAATCCCAATCACCTTTTTTGTTTAACCAAGCATGCCAATCGGCTAACAAAATGATGGGGTTTATTCCTGCTCTTTGGAAATCCAGAACTTTCATCATTGTTACTAAATGTCCGATATGGATTTCTCCAGATGGTTCATATCCACAATAAACTATCAGGTTCTTTTTTTTGAGAACTTTTTTCATATCTTTTTCATTTAAGATTTCCTTAGCATTTCTTGTTATTAACCCAATCTTTTTTTCTATATTCATATTTCAAAAAGGACGAAAGTTAATTTAAACCTTTCTAGCTTGTTTTATTATGCGCAGAATTTCATTTATTATTGTTATTTTAGGTATTTTTGTATTATTGGTTCTTTTGATTTTTCCTCCAATAGAAATTGAAGAAATTGAATCTTTAGATGAGATTGAGGTCAATGAGAAGATTTCTTTATCTGGAGAAGTTATTGATGAGAGGATTTTTGAAGATTTTAAAATTTTGAAGATTGGAGAAATTGAAGTGGTCTGTAATTGTCCCATTGGGGAAAGTTATTTGGGAAAAAATGTTTCTGTTATTGGTTTGGTCGAGGAGTTTAATGAAAGAAAGCAGATTAGAGTGCTAAGGCTCTTAGTCGAGTGAATTATATTGCTTTTTAAGTAATCTTTTCATTATGTTCTTTTGTTGATTAGTTTGTATAGGCGTTCTGCTTTTTTTCCTATTATTTCTTTTAATTCGTCTTCTACGGCATTGGCTATATTTTTAAGTGTTTTGAAATGTTTTAATAATTTTTTTGCAGCTATTGGTCCGATGTTTGGAAAACCTTCGAGAATAAATTGCAGTTGTTCTTTATCTGAAAGCATAATTTTTGAAGCTCTGATTGCGGATTCTTTTTTTGGTTGTTTTTTAGCTAAGACTGAGATGTATTTTGCAGTATCTTTTTCATTTAATGTGAAAATTATAGGTATCTGATATTCTAAGATTATTGATAGTAAAAAACCGCGGAATGCATTTTCATGGATTGCTCCGGAGTAAGGGTCTTCTGTTTCGAGACCCTCGAGAATAAGTATTTGGCTGGGATATTGTTTTAATTCTAATAGCTGTTGCATGATTCTTTTATTTATTATTGAAGATTTAAAGTCAGGAATAGTTTTTCTTTCAATTGCAGTATTGTTAATGAGATAATCTGCGACAGGAAGTTGTTTGAATTCTATTTCAAAACCAAGTTTTATTAATTCTGAAATTACCAGAGAATTTTTCTCCCTGTGGTCTACTATTACTTTTGGTTTTTCTTTAATTTTGGTTTTCTTTTTTGAGAAAGGGTTTAGGAAGGTCATGATGTTGAAAGTAACGATTTGTTTATAAAAGTTATCTGTATTGATTTGAGACAATGGCAAGCCAAAGAGAAATTATGAGTCATGAAAGAATGTTTTTTGAGAAGAGATATAGGTTTAAATATTGTTTTATTGTGTTTTGGAAATGATAATCGATGCACATGCACACTTTATTAATAGAGAAATCATTAAGAATAGAGTGAAAGATCCCGAGTTTTTGAAAACCTTTCAGAACCCATCGATAGAAGAGGGCAGGAAAATGTGGCTTGAAGCGATGGATAAGAATGGAATTGAAAAAACTGTTTTTATAGCTTTGGATGCTGGAAATGAAGATTTTCTTAAGTTTATTGAAAGTTCTGACAGGTTTATTGGAACGACAAATGTGAACCCTATTGAAGAAGATGCTGTCAAGAAATTAGAGGCAGATATTAAAAGGGGATGTAAGGGTCTTAAACTTTTCGCAACTAGCAGTGGATTTGATGTTGGGGATGAGAGAGCATATAGTGTTTATGAATACTGCGAAAAAAATGAGATTCCAATCGTTATTCATTTTGGTGTAACTATAGGGAGAACATCTGATCTTGATTTAGGTAATCCTTTGAGGTTGAGTAAAGTTGTTAGTCGATTTCCAAAGTTAAAGTTTATTATCGCGCACTTCGGTGCGGGTTTTTTCAAGGAAGCTTTATTGTTAATGTATAAGAACGAAAATGTTTATTTTGATACCTCTGGAACGAATAATTGGTTAGAATACAGTCCATTTGGATGGACATTAAAAGATTTATTTAGAATTTCTCTGAACGCGATAGGGAGCAAAAGAATTTTATTTGGGACAGATAGTCATAGAATGTCTGAAGGCTATAGAGAAAATATTTTGAAGGAACAGATGGAGATTGTTAAGGAATTGGCTGGGGAGGAGGGAGTTGAGGATATTTTTTATAATAATGCTAAGAAAGTTTTTGGGATTTGATTCTCTTGTTATTTAGTATTATGAATACTATCAGATGTGTTATGGAAAATAATAAGGAGAAAATTGTTAATATTAATAGAAGAATGCTAGATATTTTGTTTGTGTTTAATAGGAGTAAGTATAAGATGAAAATTATGGCGGTGAGAATAAAAGGTACAATGTAATGAGGCTTTCTTGATATTATTTTTCTCTTTTCTAGGGATTTGAGTTTTGATTTCAGAGACATTTTCATTTAAAATCATCTAAGGTTTTGAAATTTATATTATTTAATAGACATATAATCTATAAAAAGATTTATAATATATAGAGTTTATAAAGAATTAAGAGTGAAGATATGGTGAAAAAGATAGGTTTTGGTGTTGTTATCGCTATTGCTATTATTCTATTTGTAGTTGGCTTTGTTACTGGTTTAACATTTTATAAAGATAATCCAAAATTAGCTCCTAAAGATTCTGCTGACAGAGTTGCACCATACGGTTTGCCTGATTTTATTATGGAAGGAACAACGATTACCGTTGAAAAAAATAGCTCAATGTCTTTAAACGGAACGATGGGGACCCTTTATTGGTATAGCATTCCTCAAATAAGCACTTTCAGAAGCATAGGGACTGGTTATGCTAGAATAATGTCTTCTGGTTTTTTTATATATGATTCTGATGGAAATTTGGTAAGTGCTATTGGAGGGACTGGACAATTTCCCCCTCCGGGTTTTCCACCTGGAACAAGTTTTAACGTTAGAGGATCAACGAACGGATACTTTTTACCAGGAGATTATGTTCTTATAGCTCGCGCGGATCCCGAGAATCTTGTTGAGGAATCAAATGAAAGTAATAACGAAGAACAAGTTGCTTTTATATTACCTTAAAAAAGTTTTATAATTTTATTTTATATTTCTCCTGTTGTTCTGTATCCTCTTTCTGCTTGTTTCATCTCTTCATAATGAGGACAATGTTTTATTATACAGAAAGGATCATGATGGCTCCAATGGCTTAGCCTTGCTTTGTGGATGTGGCAAGGCTCATTTGTAACTGGTTCTCCTCGTATCTTGAAAATTAATGTTCCTTCACCGAATCTATGTGGGGGGCAATAGTTGCCATCATTTAAATCAATTCTATTTCTTGGATTCTTTGGTTGATATGTTTTGAGCATTTTACTTATAGATATATCAGATGATAATTATTTTTATATAGTTGATAATATATAATCTTTTATGAGTATGGATTTAGTTCTCCAAGGAGACAGATATCTTGGCAGATTCATGGCTTCTAGGATTTTAGGTAGTGTGGAATGTGGTTCTGAATATACTTCTGGAGAAGATAAGGGACAGTATTGGTCTGGGAAAGGAGTAATTAGAAAATTAAAAACAAGCGCTGAGGCCAGATTTACATTTAAAACAGATTTTGTGAAAGATCGTTGGCGCCAATTAGGAGATTTAGAAAGAGAAATGATTGTAATACAGGATAGGTCTTTTAGGGAAAGAAGTCCTGGGATTGTTGAACAAGAAAGATTGTATGACTTTGTTCTTGAACAAATGTATGGAAACGCATTGGAGTTAAGAGATGAAGAGATTATACCAATGATATCTATTGAAAAACTTCAATATGAGGATTTGTTAATCTCGGGCGTGGTTGCAGAAGAGGGAACTGGGCAACTAATGATTCCAGAGATTTTATAAAAGATCATTTAAAATCATCGAGGGTTTTTATTTTGTTGTTGTTTTTTATTTCTTCTTTTATATTATGTATTGTCCTGTACATTTTTCTTTCTCTTGCCGAGGAGACGTAATGATAAATTTGGTCCCTCGTGCCCTTTGTAATTAATATGAATAGCTTTCCAGGGGATAATCTTGCAGTTCTTCCTGTACGTTGGATTTTTCTTATTGCAGAGGGGACTGGTTCGTAGAAATAAACTGCACTGACTTCTGGGATGTCAAGACCTTCTTCACCAATTGAAGTAGCACAGATGATATTTATCTTTCCTTCTCGAAATTCTTCTATTACTTTTTTTTGTTCTTTTTGGTTTAAACCAGAGGTTCCTAAAGAACTTGTTTTTTTTGTTTGACCGACGAAAACTTTAGCCTTTATTTTCTCTAAAGTGTTTAAGTTTAGAGCTATTTTTTGAGCTGTTTCTCTGAATTGGGTGAAGACTATTATTTTTGGATTTTTTTCGGTGGAAATTTGATTTTCTATTAATGCTTTAAGTTCTTCGATTTTAGGGTGCTCTATTTTTTTGGATAAAAGACGGTTGAGAAATAAGAGTGCTTTTTTGAATTCTTCTGATTTTACTAAGACTTGAACGCCTTTACTCTTTTTTTCTTCTGCTTGTTTTACAATTCCTTGGAGATATTCTTTTAATCCAGAGAGGGTTTGGGTTTCCAGGAGTTCTATGGCATGAGAGATTTTAATTGCTTGAGCGCAGAGAGACATTCCTGCGAGAACGTTAAAGTTTCTTTGAGATGCTCGGGCCGCTAGTTTTCCTTGGAGTTGGAGAAGAGTTATTTTATTTGCGGGGCCGAAAAGGAGTTTTCTAGATTTTAGTTGCTCTACTTTTTTGTTGAAGATTGTTTTCAGTAATTCACGGATCTCCATAAATTCAGGAGGGAAAGGAACTTCTATTTTGTTAAACTCTAGGTTTTGAAGATAGGGTTTTACGTCTTTAGAATCTCGAGAACGGATTTCGACTTCTTCTATTGCGAGGTTTTTACAAATTTGTTTTACTTTATCTTCCTCAGAGCCAGGAGATGCAGTAAGTCCGAGGATTCTTTGTAGTTCTGGTGGTGTTTGTTGTTTATAGAAAGAAACTACTTTTGTGTAATCATAATTTTTTATGCATCTATGTGCTTCATCGATAACTAGAAGAGAGACGTCCTTTGTGTCATATAGATAATTTTTAAGGTCATTAGCTATACATTGTGGTGTAGAGAAGATTACTTCTGCTGTTTGCCATATTTTTTGGCGTTGTTTTGGGGGAACTGCGCCGGTGAAAAGCTGGAGGTCTGCGAATAGCTCTGGGAGTTGTTCTTTGAAACTTTGAAAGTGTTGTTCGACTAAAGGTTTTGTTGGAGCTAAAATTAAAATTTTAGAACCTGGATATTTCTTTAGACGTTCTATTGTTAACAATAATGCAATGAGAGTTTTACCTATTCCTGTTGGTAAGACCACGAGGGTGTTTTTATCTTTTGCTGTTTCGAAGATAGCTTTCTGATAATCTCTCGGCTTGATGTTTAACATTATTATGTGAGAAGATTGATGGATAAAAGGTTTTGGGTTGTGATATTTTTTATAGATCATGTTTATAAACTAATTACTTAATGAATTATTATGGTCAGAAATATTCCTAATATAGACGAAGCTGCCGCGTGCATCATAGCTATGAAAATGAGGGAGCGAGCTATTCCCGATAGAGATTATCCAGAAGAATATGGATATGCCGCCGCTATTCTTACTGGTGCTATGGAAAGTAATCATGACGATCCTCTTACGGAAGCAAAAAGAATCCTTCCTGAAAGAGCTAAAGTTTATTGTAGTTTACTCAAGAGACCATTCAATCCTAAACTTTGTAATAGGATGAGTAGATATATAGAAGACTTTGCTAGGCACCTTTTCTTAGAATTAGGAAGAACTGATTTATTACAACGATATAAATTAATTGATCCTGACAGTTAAACTAACAATAAAGCATACCCTACAAAAATTAAGGTTATTATTGCAAGAGTTGTCCATAAAATACGAGAGCCGAAGAATATTTGAGTTCCGTCTAGTTTTGAGAGTGGGATAAGATTCCAGAAAGCGTAGTAAGCCGCGAATCTTGACAATGGAGATATGCCAGGAATCCAGTAAGCTATGAATGAAACTATTAGGACAGCAACAATTCCTGCTGCGCCGACAAGAGCATTATGCCATTCAGTCATTTCTGTGAAACTGTAAAAACCATGTCTTTTCGCAGCTCTTCTTTTCAAGACGGTTGTTTCGTAAGTCAAGATAGTCATGACTTTTATAGCGCCAATAGAAAATGCGGTAATGACTAATGGAAGTATAATTCCTAAAGGAATTGGTTTTTCTATATGCCATCCTGGTTTTAGACCAAAGCGAGACCAAAGCAATATTTTATGTTCTACTCCTGCATCTAAATGGCTGGCCATTATTCTTTTTCCAAATATATTTGCTGTTATTATAACGAAGGCAAATAACAAAGCCAAACCAATTTTTATGATGTTAAAATTAATAATTGAATTAAATCCGACAATGATTGCCAATATAAAAATTGCCAAGATTATATGAAGGATTTCAGATTGTTTCATTTTCGAGTTCAAGAGACTAGAATTATATAAAGATTGTTATGGGTAGAAGTAATGTTTATTAATATGTCAAGAATTGCTTTTTGTGTAAACTCCCTACTTTAGTTCCTGAGAGAATAAAAGCAATTCTTGAGCATGCTCAAGACACCAAGAATTCTGAAAATTGAATTCTTGGATGCGCTCAAGAATCTTTGATTCTTGACGACCAAACACGCCACCTATGTCAAGAATGCTCTAAAGATTTTGCATTCTTGAACACTATCAAGAATCTGAACATGTAAAGATTCTTGAAGCTTTAGTGGGGGGGTTCTTGACAATTAAAATTAATAGTTATAATAGGTTTGGCTATTTGTCAAATAAAACTCATTTTTTCAGGTAACCTCATTTTTCAACATGAGTTTTCGATAAACGCAAAATATAAATACTGAAAGAGTGATTTTTTAATATGTTAAGAATAAAGAAGATGAGTGAGGCTGTTGGTAAACATGTTTATACTTCTGATGGTGATTATTTTGGCCAAATTGAAGATGTGAATTTATTGGACAATAAAATTGATGGATGGAAAATTAAGCTTTCTGGAGGTTTTATGAATTTGCTTGGAGGTGCGAAAGGAGTTATCATCCCGCAGCAATTTGTCAGAGCTATTGGAGATATTTTTATTGTGAATAAAGCTTCTTTACCTTTGAGAGATGAAGCGGTTGATTTGGCTGCACCAGAGCCCTCTGAAGGTTTTGAAACTAGTTAAAGCTCAGGTTTGAGTTATTAGCAAACTTTAAATAGATTATTGATTGTTTTTGATTATGGCTTTAAATGTATTAAATGTTTTTAGTGGGTTAGTGAGTTCAGTGACAGATTTGCCAATTAGGTTTATGCAAGCTGGTCCTGTTGCAGATGGAACGATTTTATCGAGTCCAATTGTTATTAATGTAATTTTACCATTTCTTTTAGTATTTACTGTCATATTTGCTCTTTTGCAAAAATCTAATATTTTAGGTGAGGGAAGAAGACAAATCGATGCTATCGTTTCTTTAGTTATAGCATTAATTGTTGTTTCTTTTGGTTACGCTACTGGTATTATAGTTGTATTAATGCCTTTTTTAGCTGTTGCAGTTGTTATTATCCTTGTATTTTTGATTTTATATGCAATGGTTTTTCAGGGTGAGGAGTTTAAATTACATAAAGGAGTAAAAATAACTTTAGTTGTTCTTATTGCGGCTGCAGTTGTTATAGCTGTTTTGGTTTCTACAGGAGCTTGGGATTATATAGAATATGAATTCTTTTATGGCTCTGATAGTTCTGCTATTGTTACTAATGTTATCTTTTTGATTATCATTGCTATTGCAGTTATTGCTGTGGTTGTTCCAGGAAAAAGGCGTACTACACCTTCTGAGTCTAAGTAGTTTTAGGAAAGTTTAAATAAGGTTTCTTTGCGTAGATTAGAAATGGAAAAGGATATTTTTGAGAAAATATACAAGAAACATTCTAGGTTTTTGAAACATAAAAAAGTCCGCAGCAATAAGAAGTTAATTATTTGTTTTTCCGGAATTCCTGGTTCTGGAAAGACTAGTCTTGCGAAGATTTTAGAAAAAAGATACAAGGGAGTTAGGATTAATAGTCATCGCATAGGTGAGATTATGCAAGAATTAGTAAGCAAAGGAGTTATAAATGAAAATATTGCTGGCAGGAAGCTTCAGGTTGATTATCAAATTTGGTTATTGGAAGCACATTTATTTACTAATAATTTGATTATTCTAGATAGTGGTATTGATAGGAAATATAATGAAGTGTTTGAGATTGCTAGGAGGAAAGGTTATGAGATTTTTATTATTAGATTGAATGTTTCTGAAAAAAATCTTAGGAAAAGGATTCTAATAAGAAATAAAGAAAATGCAAGAAATTATTTTAAGAGCTTTAATAAGTGGAAAAGAGAGTTTAAGGAATTTGGAAAAAAAGTTAACTCTAATATTATTTTAGAGAATGAGGGGGAAGTAGATTTAGTACTCCTTTTTAAGAAACTTGATAGACTAGCTAGGTAGAAACATATTTAAATAAGTTTTAGTTGGTTAAGTTATGGTGTTTAATTTAGGGGATTTACCAGTTTGGTTTATGCAGTCTTATTCTTTTCAACGTGTGATGGATCAGTTGACAGATTTGGGATTATTTGATTTTATCTTGCCTTTCTTATTGATTTTTGCAGTTATTTTCGGGGTTCTTTCTTATATGAAAATGTTTGGTGATAATAGAGGAGTTAATGTGCTTATTGCTTTGGTTATTGGATTGTTAGCAGTTAGATGGCAGGTTTACACTGATTTTTTGAATATTATTTCTCCTAAATTGGGAATAGGTTTGGTTATTTTACTAATTTTAGTTATTTTGATTGGATTATTTGTTCCTAAGGGAGCAAAGGCTACAGTAGGATGGATTCTTGTTTCAATTGGATTTATCATCTTCTTGGTTATTATGGCTCAGACTTATGAGATTTTGAGTCCAGGTTATGGTGGGGGTTTCCTTACTGAGGATCTTGCAGGATATCTTATCCTTGTTGCTTTGTTGGTAGGAGTTGTTGTAGCCGTAGTTGTCGGCGGCGGGTCAAAATCTGGAAAGAGCACTGGAAAGAAAATAGGAAATATGCTTGAAGGGTTGTGGGAGAGATAATTATTTGTTATTATTAGTTTTGCAGTGTTGGTTAGTTATGGTTTAATTAAGTTTGGGAAGTAGCCTATTTTAGTGATTTATTTCTTTTTCCTGGTTCTTTTTCGTGTTGGAGTTTTATGAGTTGTGTGATGTACTGGTTTATGAATTTGTCTTTTCATTTCTGGGAGTAGTTTTGTAAATGATTTTTGAGTTTCAATTAGTTCTTTTTTCATATCTTCAATGTTTATTACATAGTCACCGACTTTTCTCAAGACAGAGGATTGAAGAGAGCCTATAATTTTTTCAATTCTTTTCAATCTTTCGTCTACAGATTCTATTTTAGATTCTACAGTTGTTTTGAAGTCAAGAACTTTTTCAAGATGTTTTCGCATGTCTGACATTTTTTCCGAGACTACTTGTTCAGAGATTTCTGTTATTGTGTCAGAGCTTATTCCTGCTGGTTGATATTCATATTCTGAATAGCCTAATTCTTGCTGAGGATAACCTGGATATTGGGGTGCATATTCTTCTGTTGGGTATTCTTGTGAAGAAGGGATAGGAGAGTATTCTGGAGTTTCTGATGTTGGTGTTGGGGTTCCCAAATATTCTTGGGTTGGTTGTTGTGGTTGAGATTGCATTATTGATTCTTGCATTCCTGGAATTTCTTTAGTGGCAGGTTTTATAGTTTGTCCGGTGGTTTGTATTTGGGTCAGTTGTTGTTTTGAGTCAGGGATTGGTATTTCTGCTTGAGGTGTTTGTTGTGCTGTGGGTGCAGGCACTTTAGGTTCTGATGCAGGTTCTTCTACTGCAGTTTTAATTTTTGTTTGGGAGAGCGCCTCAGAAATATTTTTGTAAGGTATTCCCTTTTCTCTTAGATTTTTTATTATTTCTTCTTCAGAGAGACCTTCCTGTTGCATTCTTTTTACTTCATCAAGCTCGCTCATTTTTATCTTTTTATTAATTTAAGGTTTGGTTTGAACATATCAAATTGTCTTTGTAAAATCATTAGCTCTTCTTTTCTGGCAAATTCAGAGATTTGTTCTGACATTCTTTGAATAAATTCTTTCATTTTAATATTTTCTTCTTTTAATTTTAGTATTTCTTTTTTCATTTCTTGCATTTCTCTGAAAGTACTCTCGCGCTCTTCAACTAAGTTTTGTCCAATTAGAAGAGTTCTGTCTTTCAAGAGTCTTTGCTTCTCTTCAATATCTCTCAATCTTGTGTTTGGGTCTGAGAAATATTGTTGGCTGGCAGGGTATTCTTCTGGCATGGTTATCATAGGTGAAAGGAGTTTATAAGATTTCCGAGAAAATCTTAAGCCTTCACTTGTAGAGGACAAGCTTCAGGTTAAAATAGTTTTGTATTACTTGTAGTTTGTTTTCTTTTTAAATAAATATTCTACGAAGAAGTAAAAAGAAAAAATTCCAAAGCCAAAGGGGATATATCCTAAATAACCGAATAAAGGCATTTCAAAAATATGAAGAAAGTTAATAAACGGTATAGTATAAATCCATTTCACACTAGCCCAAAAATTCCAAAATTCCCATAGAAAGCCAAGAGTGAGGGATGAGATAATAAGATAAATTATAGATTTTTGTCTTGTTTTTAACATATAAATTATACTCGGTTGTTTATTAGCATAATTTATCGGGTCAAGAATAAAAAACATAAAAATCCATATTAAAGGAAAAAAGTATTTTGGCCATATTAGAGGTAATATAAACATTAATGTGCCAAGAATAATAAAGATAAGAAATGTATTTTTAGTTATTTTATCTTTCGGCGTAGCTTTTTTAAAATTGATATTGAATAATTTGAGTGTCACAAAAAATGCAGGAATAACTGTTGCGAAAGAGATAAATGCGAACAAATCTCCGTAAGGACCGAAAAATTCTGTTCCGATATAATGCCAATTATTTACTCTAAGATTAACATATTCAAAGATTTTCCAAAACGGAGCAGAAATAATAAACATTCCAATTAACATCGGCAGATTATTTTTAATAAGGGATTTTCCTTTTATTTTATAAGCCAGAGAATCTATAAATAAAATATATCCAAGCCAAATAATAGGAAAATAGAATTTTTCAAATGGCTGTATTTTTAGAAAAAAATTTACTTCGGAGAATATTATTAATAATAATCCAATTATTCCATAGATTTGTATCATATAATGGAACGGACTGTTATGCTTTAAATATCATGAGTTTGGCAATGTCAAGGCGTTTCGCGATAATAGAAATTTATTTAATCTTAATTTGTGGTTTATATTCAACTAAAAGAGGAAAAAATGATTTTTCAGATGAATTCCCCGCTTTATGCTGTCGAAGTAGAAAGAAAAGAAGGTGAGAATCTAATGTATGTTAATTTTTTAGGAGCTTCCTTTACACCTTCTATTGCTGATTTTCCAGAAGTAATGGCGAGAACAATAGATTTATTAATTGAAAATCCAAATGTTTCTAGGATTATTTTTGTTCAACAAAGAAATTATCATTATCCCTTTGAGCAAGTTTCTATTTTGAGTGATATTGCACAACTCTATAATTTCTTAATGCGGCAGGAAAGAGTTTTATCAACTGAGAAATTAAGTTTGTTAGCTAATGTCAGTGTCGCGCACGGTGAATTAAGTTATTTGATGACCTTATTAAGGCAAGACCCTGTTGCATGTTATCTTGAACTAAACAAGAAAATTAAGGGATATGAAGAAGACATAAGTTCTGGTACGGTTGTTGGCGGAGATAGTTCTAGACTCATGAATTATATTAGATTATTGAAAAGAGTTAAAGGGCTGTTGGAGAATACAAAGTTAATAAAATCTGTTTTAGATGTTATAGATACTTATAGTGCTGGCGATAGGACAGTTTATAAGTCTATTTTTAGACCAGACATTTTGCCCAATTTTACTTTCACTAGGTTAGTTGCGCAACTGCCGGAGAATGCAGAGTTAATCGACCAATATAAAATTGAGGCGGACAACGAGAGCATTACTGTTACAATTCTGAAGAGAAAGGATGATTCAAGATATCTTTATCATATCATGCCGCCGGAATATTCTCTGAACGAAGAGCACCACATGTTACTGAATTTAGGAAGAAATGTTTTACTCGAGCATGAGCCAAAAGCAGAGGAGTTTACTGACCCAGAAAGAATAAGAGAGGTTTTTTTTAATGTTACTAGGGATTTATTAAATGAGCTTGCACAAAGTAAAAATATACCTCTTACTTATAGGGAATTAAATAGGTTAGCTAAGATACTTGTTAGGCAGACTATTGGTTTTGGTTTGATAGAGGTTTTACTAATGGATGATAAATTGCAGGATGTTTTCTTGAATGCGCCGATAGGACAAAATCCTATTTTTGTTAAACATTCTGTTTATGATGAGTGTGTCACAAATATTATGCCGAGTTATGAAGATGCTGATTCTTGGGCTGCTAAATTAAGGTTGCAGTCTGGCAGACCTTTGGATGAAGCAAATCCTGTTTTGGATACAGATTTGGTTTTTGGCAAAGTAAGAGCGAGAGTTGCAGCAATTCAGAGACCTTTGTCACCATATGGTATTGCTTATGCTTTGAGAAGACACAGAGACGAGCCATGGACATTACCTTTGTTTATCGACAATAAAATGGTTAATTCTTTTACTTCTGGACTATTAAGTTTTATGATTGACGGATCCAGGACTTTGCTTATTGCTGGAACAAGGAGTTCTGGTAAGACTTCATTATTGGGTAGCTTGATGTTGGAGATAATGCCGAAAATTAGGACTATTGTTATTGAGGACACTCTCGAGCTTCCAGTTGATTCGTTGAGAAAGATTGGTTATAACATACAAAGAATGAAAGTTAGGAGTGCTTTGCTTGAAACGACTACAGAGGTCGAGGCTTCTGAGGGTATTAGAGCTAGTTTGCGTTTGGGAGATTCTGCCTTGATTGTTGGTGAGGTGAGAAGCTCAGAAGCAAAAGCTTTGTATGAAGCTATGCGTGTAGGAGCCTTAGCAAATGTTGTTGCAGGAACGATTCATGGTGCTTCGCCTTATGGAGTTTTCGATAGAGTTGTTAATGATTTAGGAGTGCCTATAACGAGTTTTAAGGCGACTGATTTGATTTTAATTGCAAATCCTATAAAAACTCCTGACGGGCTTCATGAACTTAAGAGAGTTGTTCAGCTTACAGAAGTTAGGAAACAATGGACTAAAGATCCTTTAGAAGAAAAGGGGTTTGTTGATCTTTTGAAGTATAATGTTGAAAAAGACGAATTGGAGCCTACAGATGAGTTGATTAATGGAGATTCAGAAGTGATAAAGCAAATTGCAGGCAGTGTTAAGGGGTGGGCTGGGAACTGGGATGCAGTTTATGACAACATAATTTTGAGAGGAAAAATAAAACAAGAGATAGTTAATATATCGAGAAAATTGAAAATTCCTGAATTGATGGAAGCCAAATTTGGCTCGTTGTCTAATGATGCTTTTCATAGAATAAGTGATGAAATTACGAGGGAAGTAGGTTTGCCAATTTCTGAAAGAGTTTTTCCTGAATGGAAAAAGTGGTTTATGGTAAAAGTTAAGAAGAAGTAATTTTTATACAGAGAATTGAAAACAATTATTTAATTTAACAATCATATTTAAAACTTTTTTATTACAATCTGACTCTACTAAGCTTATCCATTTCTGTTATAAGCTTTTTTTCTGTTTCTTTATCAGAAGCACTATGTCCTCCTAGAGTAAAATATAACTTCGAACCTTTGATTCTTTCATGTAATGCATATGCTGATAAAGGACTACATACGCAATCATATCTTCCATGGACTATTGATACGGGTATTTTATTAAGCTTAGGCGCATTTTTTAAAATATAATCCTTGGGTAAGAAACATTTATGAACTAAGTAATGAAGTTCGATTGAGGAAAACGCTTCGTATTTGATTTCTTTTAACCATTTTTTAATTTTTTTGTCAGATGGAGAGAGACATGATACTGAAAACTCATATTCTGCCCAGGCACGCGTGAACTTTTTACGGGTTTTTTTATTTTTAGCTTTTATCATTTTGTAATAATATTCTTCTATAAGCCTTTTTTTAATATATTTTTTTGGGATTATAGATGTAAATTTTTTCCATGCTTCCGGAAAGATATTTCTAGATTCATAGATAAAATAATCGTTTTCTTGTTTTGATGCTAGGAAGATTCCTCCTATAACTATGCCTGCTATAGTTTTAGGATAGTTGATTGCATAAACTAACGAGAGAGTAGAGCCCCAGCTTCCTCCAAAGAGAAAGGTTTTTTTAATTTTAAGATGGTCGAGAAGTTTTTTTATATCTTTAATTAATTTTTGAGTTGTGTTATTTTTTAAAGATGCAAATGGTTTGCTTTTTCCAGATCCTCTTTGGTCAAAAGTTATAATGTTAAATACTTTCGGATTAAAAAATCTTTTATGTTTTTGGCTAAAACCTCCTCCAGGGCCACCATGGATAAAGAACACTGGCTTTCCCTTTGGATTACCGCTTAGTTCATAATAAATTTTGTGTCTGTCGCCAACATTAAGATATCCTTTTTTGTAAGTTTTTATATTTTTGTAAACCATATTAGCCGGCAATTCCTCCGAGGGCAACTCCTGCTAAGATAGAAAGAGTGAGAATTGATAATAATGCTGTTGCTATGTAAAGTAGGATTCCTCTTTTTAAGTTTCGGGATAGTTCGTATTTTTCTCTTAGTTTGTCTTTTCCGGCATCTACTGTAACTAATGTTGCTGTCAGTATGAAAATTATTTCAACAATGTAAATTCCTATCGATACTTGTATGAAATAAGGAGGAATCATTTCTGTTATGTTGAATATATTTGTGATGTTTGCTATTGAGCCGAAGCCTGCTAATTCTTGGCCTCCTAGTCCTGCGGTTGTCAGGCCTTGTAATCTATTTAGAATCATCGTAATCATCGCTGATAGACCAACTACAATTCCTGCTAGTAAAGGTGCGAGGAAGACCATGTTTGATTTCATGTCTGAGACTACTTCTGCCAGTAAATCACGGAGTCTTTCATTGATTTTTTGGATGTTTTTTACATACTCAGAGATTGACATTAGACTTCTTGCCGCTATTTGAAGACCTTTTTTAACAGACTCTACTAAAATCCTCATGCTTGTTGCAATTAAGGCAGAAGGATAGTAAATTATTGCGCCTCTTCTCGGATGGAATATTGCTTTTTCTAAAGACATGCCTCGTTGTTGTATGTTTTGGCTGACTAGACTGAAGAAAGTTTGAGTTCTTTGTCCTTGAGTTAATTGAGCAATTTTTGAAAATGCGATTTCTGCAGGAGTTCCGTCGCCCAGTCTGTTTCCCAACTGGAATAATGAATTTGTGAATTCACTTTCAAGTTCTATTGTTTTATTTCTTGCTTTTATCAAGTCTCTGGTTTTCATTTTGTATGTTATTGAGAAAAATAAAGCGATTGATAAGGGGATGAAGAGACTCAGTAAGATTGCTATTATTCCAAAAGGTCCTACCACATCGCCGTTTTGTAGTTGTTTAAAGTCAAATATTTTTAAATCTTGAAAAAATGGAAGACCGAGTTCACTGAAAGTATAATCGCTTTGCAGGCCTAACGGGCCAGTTATAAAATCTATTTGGAATATGAATGGTAGAAATCCTAAAATTAGTAGAGGTAAGGCTATTGAGAAAGCGACAAACCAAGGTTTTCTGGATTTGAATTTATAATATTGTGGATTTAATTCTAAGATTGAAGTTTCGCCGTAACCACCGGGTCTTTTTAGCAAGACTTCCGAAGTCATGTAAAATACGAGAAATGGTATGATTAAATTGAAGAAGATGAAGATGTGGTGCCATTGTATTAATCCGCCGAGAAGAGTCGATGCCAATGGTAAGAGAGCAAGACCGAGTGTTGGGAGAATAATTCCGAGCATGTATAAATTTGTTAGAGGACTTCTAATTTCTCTCGAATAACGGAGCATTTTTTCGTAGACGCCATCGAGGATTACTTGTAATGCTTTTTCTAAAATCTGCACTCTTCTTGTTTCTGATGGCTCGTAAAGACTCGATTCAATTAAATGGAAGGATTCGATAAATTCTGGTGCATAATCGCGCCATGTTTCTAAGTAGTTATCGAGAGATTGTTTTATGCTTGAGAATTTGCCGACTTCAACGTCGTAAAATACTTTTTTGAAATCCAGAGAAAGCGGGGTTGGGAGATGTTGTGAGGCAAAATCTATTGCTCTTTCTAAATTTGAGGTGTGTTTCATATATACTACAAGATATAAGATTGCAGGAACCATTTGAGAGGAGGCTTTTAGGCGCCAGGAGTTTGCCAATCTTCGCGGCATTGTATATATATAATAGAAAACAAAGAGGCTTGCTAATATCCCGAGGAAGGCGAATAAGAGTTGAATTGTTCCGGTGACTAGATATATTGCCATGGTGATTAAAATAATGCCAAAGAAAATTAGCAATAAAGAAAATACTGCGAGAGTTAGAGCTTGACTCGGAGTGACTTCTAAGTGAGCTATATCCAGATATTTTTGTACTTTTTCTTTTTCTTTTTTTGAGATTTTTATTTTTACTAAGTTTCCTAAAGTTTGAGCCCATCTTCTATAGCGCGACATTTCTGGAAGCATTTCTTGTTTGAATGTGATATACTCGCGAGAATATCTTTGGTCAGCAGAAGAAGAACGCATTTCAGTCTCTATTTTTTTACTATATTTTCTGAGAATTTCATCTGTTGTCGGCATCTACAAACCTCTTTTTTATTTATTTAGTAATGAAAAGGAAAGTTATAAAGATTGCTAACGAGTTTTGTTGGAGTTTTATTGGAAATGAATGTTTTGCAGGAATGATTAGATTTATAATAATTGGATTATTTTATTATCACATGAAGAAAAAAGGGATAATTGTTGCGCAGAGTATGATTGTTTGGTGGATTCTTGCAATTCTCGGTTTAGTTGTGTTACTTATTTTGTATATGGTTTTTAGTGGGAAAGGCCAGGAGCTGATTGAGTTTTTTGAGAATGTAAGGAGGTTTAGATGAATAAACGGGCAATTGCAGGAATAGCTGTTGTTAGTATAATTTTAGTGGCATTTGCGTTGATTTTAGGTACAGTGATTATTTGGAAATCTTATGGTGGTTCTGGAGGTTTTATTAATATATTTAAGATTATTATTCCGAGTTTTGGGGGAGAGCAGCCGAGGGCTGAAGAAATTGTAATAATACGTTATGGTATTTTAGATGATAATGTGCAGTATTCTGAAGACGGTAGAAACTGGTTTGATTTTCCAGAATTACTCGTGGTAGATGATAAGGAATTTAAAGGAAAAGATTTAAGACAGGATTTTGAGGGTTATTATTATGGTGAAGGGAGACAGAATGAATTGCCTGTTGATATAAAACTAAGTCCAAAAGCACAGTCTGAATTTTATCCAAAGAATTTTGAAATTCCCTTTCTTAATGCCGAGATTGAAAGATTTTGCAAAGAAAAAGATGATATTAGATGTAAGCTTGGTGGTAAGAGTGTGGGTCCTTATTTTGTAAGAGTTCTTTTGAAGAATTATGCTGGAGAAAAACTTACAGATGAAAGACCTGGAACAGATTATGGTGATTTTTTAGTAAGCCTTGATGGAAAGATTTTCTTTAGAGAATCCGGTAAGTCTGGTTCTGGAAGGAGTGAGGTTACTAAGTTAACTGATAGTCATAGGACAATTATTAATGCAGTTAGTAGTTGGAGAGAGAGTGTTTTTGAAAAGCCTATTACTATCTCAGGTTTTGGCGATTTCGAAACTGAGAAGATCGATGATTATATTGTGGTAAATTTGAATGAACTGTTTAAGTTAAAATGAAAAAAGGTCTAACTGGAGAGTCTATGACTTCAATCTTGGTATGGATTATATTTTTTGCTTTAGCTGTGGCTGCAGTTGTTTTTTTGTTGTTGAGGAGACTCGCTTCGTAATTGTTATAAACTCTGTATTATTTTAGTTCTTATGGATTTTAGCAAAAAGGGGGAGCTGACATCTACGCAGATTATTGGAATCGTTTTGGCGATAGCTGGTTTCATAGTTGTTTTGATTTTTTTAGCTATTATTTTCAAGGATAAGGGAGAAACTAATAGAGAGCTTTGTCTTCTTTCTGTTATTACGAGAGCGACAGCGCCAGATGTATTACAATATAAAATTCCTCTGAAATGCACGACTGATAAGATTTGTATGACTAGCAAGCTATTCGGAGGAAAATGTAAGCAATTTGCAGGAGAGGAAAATGTGAGGGTTGTTAAGCTGAAAGGTAATGTTAAAGAAAAAGCAAGGATTATTGAAAGAGAATCTGCTAATGCGATGTTTGATTGTTGGAGCATGATGGGAGAAGGAAAAGTAGATTTGTTTCATAATTTGCCTGAGAAATTTATTGGCAGTTCAGGAGAGCCAACTTGCGTTATTTGCAGTAGGGTAGCAGTGTCGGATGATGTCGATGAATTAATTCTTAAGGAAGTGGATTTAGGCGAGTATTTAAGAAAAAATCAAGTTCCTGGCTCGAGTTTAACTTACTTACAAACTTTTACTGATAGGAGTGTGAATGCTTATGCTTCTGAAGAAGGTGTTAATTTTGAGAGTCCGAATGAGAAGAATAAAGCTCCAAAAGAAATTAGGGGTTTAAGTGATAATCAAATTGCTTTTGTTTTTTCGCAGGTTAAGACTGAGAAGGTTGGAGATGTTTTGACAAGTTTGGGAGGTGCTGTTGTTGGAACCGCATTTGTGATTCCAGGGAATTTGAAAATTGCAAGAGCGCTTTTTCTTGGTCCCCAAGCTATCGTAACTGTTCTTGTTGTTGGAGGAGTAGCAGCAGCTGTTGGATTTAATGCTTATTCGGGAAGAACAGCTGCGGCTGGCTATTGCGGAAATTTTGTTAGTAATGTGGAAGAAGGCAAAGTTAGATCTGGATGTTCTTTAGTACAAGCAGTTAATTACAATGTTCAGGATATTAATGCGTTGTGTCCGAGCAATGTACAGGGAAGTCCTTAGTTAAGATGAGAAAAAAAGGAATTTTAATAAAAAACGTGATGGCGTTGGTTATCGCAGTCATCGGTCTTTTGATACTTTCTGTAGTGGTTGTTAGATTATATCAGATTAATGTAAATCAAGAGCAAGAAAATGCACGAAAGACGATTGATAATATTATGGGAAAAATTGTGCTTTTAGAGGACGGCGAGATAGGAAGGTTTGCGATTCAGGGTTTTAAAGGTTCTAAAAATTGGTATTTGGTTGGATGGGATAAAAGATTTGAAGATAGGCCTGATAAATGCTTTTTGGACAATTGTATTTGTATTTGTAAGGGGAATACCCCAACTGCTTGTCAAAGTACGGGTTTTTGTAGAAATGTAAAAAATGAGGAGGTCTTTGTTTATTCTGAATTAGTAGTTTCTGGTGTTCCGCCTGCTGGGGAGATTAGGTATCCGGCATGCATAAGTTTCTTTCCTAGTTTACAAGAGATCCAAGTATACAAAAATATTTCTCATTTAACTATCTTCTCAGAGACAGGAGGAAGAGGTTCATGTAAAGTGATAGAAAAAAGAGGTTATTTTCCTCATTACAGGTTTCAGTTACCTTTATATTTATTGAATTATTTTCATTTATTATGAACAAAAGAGGAGAAAGCGCAGGAGATAATATTCTTTTCAATAATTTGATTTATATGATTTTATTTATCCTATTTTTCTTGGGTATGTTTTATTATGTTTTAGGATTTCAAAATGGAGCTGCTTTATTGGAGGATTTTTATGCAAAAGAAATTAGCAGGATGATTAACGCAGCCGAGCTAGGAACAGAAACAGAAGTTTCTTTAGACGTGACAAAGGCCACCGAAATTGCTTTTAAGAAAGGAGTCAGGAGGAGTGATATTTTTAATTTTGATAATGTCAATAATAAAGTCATAGTAAGTTTGAGACTCAATGGAGGAACCTCCTTTAATTTTTTTAATGATGTCGATGTTGTAGATTGGGATATTAAATTAGTTTCTGGAGGTATTGAAACGAATAGACTTTATTTTAAAATTGTGGAAAAGCAGAGGGAGTCAGAATAAAATGAATAGGAGTATGAATAGAAAGGGAGATGCTGGGGATTCGTTGATGTTTTTTGCATTTTTCTTTTTAATGATTATTATTGGTGGGGGTATATCTTTAGGCTTGTATGCTTTTTATGGACAAGGCCATGATTTTCGTCAAGCAGAAGCAGATGTTTTAGGAAAGAGAGTCGAGGATTGCTTCATGAAAAATGATTTTTTCGAGGCAGGATTTAATGAAACTATTTATAAAAAGTGCGGATTTAATAAAGGAGTTATTGAAAAAGACCATCTTATTTATGTAAGAAATCAAGTGGGAAATGAGTTTTTTATCGGCGTTTTGGATTATAAAAATCAGTGTTTTTTTAAAGGTGCTGAAAAAAATAAGAATTTTCCCAGATGTGCGAAGTTCACAATCACAAAGAGCGGACAAGAATTTGAAGTCATAGTCGGAAGTAATCAAAATTCGAGGAGCATAATATTATGAGAACTAAAAAAGGACAAATTGGGCAAATTATAACAAGTTTACCAGTTATAATTTTAGTATTTATTTTAATGCTTGTTTTTGTTATTGTTTCTGCAGCTGTTTTCGGAGTTAAAGGAGATACGGTAAAATCTGAACCTTCTTTGTCGAGTAGTTTGTTGTTAAAAGAAATTGAGATCGATGGAGAAAATATTTTTGTTTTTGATGCGATTAAGAATTTTGGGGTAATCTATTCTAAAGAAGGAGTTGAAAAAAAGGATATTTTTGAGAAAGAGCTGATGAAACTTGTTGATGAAAATAAAGATTGTCTCGTTCTGTTTAAGACTGATAAAAGAAAAGATATTTTGAGTGCGTTAAGAAAAGAGAACTTTTATTCTACGAGTCTTTTTATCATGGAATATATTGATGAAGAGGCAGTGCGTTCTTCTATTTTATCTTGGACTGACGCAGAGGATAAACTTAGATATCTCGGAAACAAATTTGGTTGGCCAGGTTCATTTAACGAAGTTTCTTATGTAAAAGATGAAAAACGTTTTTTTATTTATTCATACTATGGAAGGTGTAAGAATGGAGCTACGAATGAATAAAAGAGGCCATATACCGACAATAATGCTTTTTTTTGGAGCTTTGATTTTGGTAATTGTAACTTTGTTTTCTTTTACTAACGTGAAAAATGAATTAGGAGGAGAGTCAGAGGATTTTAATATTTTAGTTCAGGAGATTGACTTCAAGAAGAAATATATTTCTGCTGTTTTTGAAAAGATAGTTGAGGAAGCAGTCGAGAGTACAGATAAATTAAAATTTGAGGAAAGTTTTAGTGTGACTTTTGAAAAAATAAGTGATAGAAGGGATCCGAAGGATGGCAGTTTTGGTAATTTTTTTGGCAGAATAAGAAACGAGAAATATACTATAAATAAGGAAAATGGGATTTATACTTTAACTATAGAAGATGTTTTTGTTAGCTCTAATGTCGAAAAGAATGAAATGAAAAGAACTTTTCCTCTGTCAATTAGATTTAATAAAGAAGGACTGATACAGAGGAATTGATTTTTGGTTGTTATCAATTCTCTGTCCTTCAACTTCAAGAATGCTGACAATTGCATTCTTGACAGCCGTCAAGAATCTTTGATTCTTGAGGGGTCCAAACAAACACGCAAGAACTTTGAGGTTTCATAAGATTTATAAATAAGGGGAGTTTGTTTAGTATATGTTTGAAAAGAGGTTGAATAAGAAAGGGCAGGAAGGTTTGACTCTGACCACTTTATTGTTGATAGTTTTAGGAATTGTCGTAGTTGTTGTCATAATTTTGGGAGCGACAGGTATATTTGGAGATATTTTTGGTAAGAGAGAAGCGTTTCCTAAAGCTTTAGAGGCAGTTACGCAATCGTGTAAACTTGCAGCACAGGTAAGTTTAATTGCAGATTATTGTTATGAGTTTAAGAAAATTAGCGATAATGAGTATATTAATTGTGAAGATCCGAGGGTTCAGAGTAGTTTGAGTGAGCAAGGGATTATAGTTGGGTTTAGTTGTGAACCTAGTCTTACGAAGGACGCAAAGAAAGGAGTCTGTTTGGATTTTAGTGCTGCTAAGCAGAAAGAGGTAAGGGTTGGTGGAAGATTCTGTTCTGACATTATAGGAAATGTTAAGTGTGATGATATTGCTATAGAGGTTCCCAATGATAATCCTAAAACGGATTCACAGTGGAGAGTGCAGGGAGCTTGCATAAAGTTAGGGCCTTCAGATTTAAACAAATATGATGATGTAACTTATTTAGTTACTGATTTTACTGGTAGATCCAATGAAAATGATGTTTGTTGTAAGGTTACAGAACTTTAATTTCTTTACAAACCAATTTAAACTCTTATTTCTATTTTTATTTCATGGGAAATGATTATGGGTATCCTGAGAGAAGGAAGACTAAGAAAGATAAAAAGATGAAGCGCCGTCGTAGGGTTTATAAGAAAGGTGGGAAGTTTAGGGTGACAAAGATAAGAGAAGGATCTGAAGATTAGCTCATCCATTAGTTCTTTATTATTGTGTTATCTTTGAATGTTGGGTTAATGGTAGTAATTAGAGATATTGATTATTAATAACTTTAATAAAGCATTTTTGTTTTAATTGATGTATGGAAGAATATTATTTTTTGTTTGGGTTAGCTTTTGTTTGGATAGTTTTTGCAGTTGTGCAGGATTTGAGAACAAAAGAAATCTCAAACTGGTTGAATTTTTCTTTGATTGCTTTTGTTTTGGCTTATAGAGCTTTTTATAGTGTTTTTGTGAAAGATGTTATGTTTTTTGTTTATGGTTTTTTAGGAGTTTTATTATTTGTTGTTTTAGCGTATTCGTTTTATTATGGAAGGATTTTTGCAGGTGGAGATGCAAAGTTGTTGATGGGTTTGGGAGGTATTTTTCCTTATCAAAATTTTTATGATTATTTATATATTGGTTTTGGATTTATTTTTTTGCTTTTTACTGTTGGCGCATTTTATTCTTTAACTTACAGCCTTTTTTTAGTTAGTAAGAAAAGGAAAGTTTTTGCCAGAGAATTTAAGAAGGAGTTTATTAAAATAAAGAATTGGTTTTATTTTGCAATTATTTTAGCAGTTGTTTTCGGTGTGTTTTTTCGGTTTAATGAATTTGGAATTTTTAGTTTGAGTTTTTTGATTATTATTATTTTACCTTTTTTATATGCTTATGCCAAAGCTGTTGAGGTGGCTTGTATGATTAAACTCATTTCTCCCGGAAAATTGAGAGAAGGCGATTGGTTGGAAAAGAATGTAAAAGTTGGGAGGAAAGTGATTAAGAAATCTGTTCATGGTTTGGCTTGGCAAGATATTGATGTATTAAGAAAAGCTAAGAAAAAAGTTTGGATAAAAGATGGTGTGCCTTTCACACCAGCATTTTTGTTTGCCTTTGTACTTTTTATCTATATTTATTTAAGGTATTTTGTGTGATTACCCACCCAACCCGCCCTTTGCTATCATAATATATCCCTTACTATCATATACATCCCTTATTATCACAATACACATTTTGTTATCGCTATTATCACAATATTTAGAATGGAGTTATGTAATTAATAGAGGAAGATTTAATATAGAAATTTAATATAGAATAATATAAAATTTAAGGTATTTTTCTTTTTAGTTTTATTATTTTGGATTTTTCGGTTTTATTTTTTTTAATTTTGATAATTTCTAGTTTTTTCTCTTCTTTTAATTTTTGTAATACTTCTTTTAATTCTTGCTCATTTGCTTCGTGTCTTGGGGAATTTATGTTAAGAGGTTCGTCGTAAACAGGAATTATATTTATTATTACCTCGTTGAATTTGGATTCTGTTTGGATTTCTGTGTTTTTTGCTTTTAGTTTTGATATTATTTTTTTAGAAATTTGTTTTGCTAATGTGAAAGCTTGCTCTGGAATTTGGTTTGTGTTTTTGGCTGGTTTTTTTGGAATAATTATTGTGTGACCTTTTGATATTGGTCTTATATCGAGAACAGCAATTGCGTCGTTATTTTCGTCAATTTTTTTTGAAGGTATATTCCCTTTTATAATTAGTCTGAAGACTTTTGCATTCTGCATTTGTTTTTGCTGTTGTTTCAACATTAGTTCTAATGCTTCCGCAGACATCGAATCTATTTGTTTTTCGGCTTGTTGACGTTGTTCTAGAGGAAGATGTTGGATTTGCTCAGAAAGCTGTTTTTTTAGTTCTTCGATTTGGGTGGGTGTGAGTGGCATTTTTAACCAAAAGCTTTCTTCCCATTTGTATTCGTTATCATTTTTAAAATACTCTCATCCAAAACTATAACTTTGGAAAACCTCAAGAACTTTTAGTTCTTGGGGCCCAGAAAACTGATAAGTTTTCTGGGTTTGTAGGAGTCAAACCTAACCAAAAGCCCTCCGATAATCTTCTATTTTTACAGATGAGACATTTTCTAGTTGATTCAGTTTTGATTCTATAATATCTGTGGATTTTTCTTCCGGCCAAGCCATTTTTAGCATTATCGCTTTAAGGCCGAAGGCAATTTCTTTTTCTTCGAAAGAAATATTTTTTGCCCCTTGTTCTTCCATAGATTGTTTTGCTTTTTGCTCAATTTGTTTGAGATTCGTGTCTGGAGAAGAGGGCATTATTTTTACTATTACTGCTGCTATTCCCGGCATGATTTTGTGTATATTGGAAAGTTTTTAAAGATATGTTTGGCTTTCCTGTTTATATCTCTTATTGTATATGTCGTTTTTGTATCATAATTCTTTTAAATGGCGGACGTTTTTGAGTGTTATGGATAATTATGATAAGTTGGTTGAGAGGATTTCTAAGTCGTCGGGGATTTCTTTGGAAGAAATTGAGAGGAAGATTGAGGCTAAGCGTGCGAAACTTTCTGGTTTGATTTCGAAAGAAGGGGCTGCACAAATAGTTGCAGCCGAGTTGGGAATTAGTTTTGATAATGAAAGATTGAAGATTTCTGAGCTGGTCCATGGGATGAAGAGGATTAATGTTGTCGGTCAGGTAACTAAAATCTTTCCTGTCAGGGAGTTTAATAAAAACGGAAGAGAAGGAAAAATAGGAAGTTTTCTTTTTGGGGACGATACGTCCAATGTGAGAGTTGTTTTGTGGGATATTAATCATATAGGACTAATAGAAAAGGGAGAGTTAAAAGAAGGAGATTTTTTTGAGATAACCAATGCTAGTGTTAGGAATGGGGAAATACATTTATCTGGTTTTTCAGATATTAAGTCTAGCAATGAGAAAATTGAAAATGTTAGAAGAGATAGAGTATTTTCTTTTGGAAAATTAAAAGATGCAAGCCCTGGCCAGAGAATGAGTGTGAGGGCCGTGATAGTTCAAGTTTTTGAGCCAAAATATTTTAGTCCTAAACAGGAAGGAAGTGAAGAAAAAACCAGAGCTTTGTTGAATTTAGTCTTAGACGATGGAACCGAAACAATTAGGGCTGTTTTATTCGGGGAGCAGATTAATAAATTAAATCTGACAGATGAAGAGATTTTTTCTTTGGAAAAGTTTAATGAAAAAAAAACAGGTTTGTTAGGTGAAGAGAAATTCTTTTCAGGGAATTTCAGGACAAATACTTTTTTTAATAATTTAGAAATGGCTATTGAAGAGGTTAAGGATATTGAGGTTGATGAGTTGGTTAAGGAATTAGAGGCTAAGGCATAGATTTATATTTTCTTTTTTCTTTTTGTTAAACTCTTAAATTTGAGGAAATTCCAATGTTAATGAAAACCCATCTTGTGATAGGTGCTTTTGCTGTAGTTTTTTTCCTGCCTTATGTTAGTCATAAACTTATTTTTGTTCCTGTTGTTTTGATAGCGAGCCTTTTGCCAGATATAGATTCTGGTTTTTCTACTCTTGGCAGGAGAAAAATTTTTAGGCCTTTACAGTTTTTGACTAAACATAGAGGGATTATCCATAGTTTTACTTTTTGCATCGCGGTTTCTGTTTTGCTTGCTTTTTACTTTCCACTCATAGCTTTTCCTTTCTTCTTAGGCTATGCTTTGCATTTACTCGCTGATTCTTGGACTATTGAGGGAATAAGACCATTTTGGCCCTTGAAAGATATTTCCCGCGGAAAGATTAGAGTCGGCGGCACCATGGAGGAGACTGTTTTTATTGTTTTTATTATTCTGGACGCTATATTTTTGATTTTTTTGTTTATTTAGTATATCCTCAAGCACTAAAATATTTATAAATCAATGACTTGTTTGAATATTATGGCAAAGGAGAAAGAAGAGAAGGGAGAGAAAGAATACAAATTGACTGATATTCCTGGGATAGGCCCTGGTATTGCCGTGAAATTAGAAGCTTCCGGGATTTATGATTTAATGGGGCTTGCGGTTATATCTCCGAGTGACTTGGCAGAGTTAGCAGGAGTTGGTACGGCTGTTGCACGAAAGGCGATACAAGCGGCAAGAGGGATGATGAAGCTTGGGTTTACTGATGGAGCTGAATTTGACAGGAAGAGAAAAGATATAATTTATATTACGACTGGCAGTAAGAATTTTAATGATCTTCTTGGGGGAAAGGGTATTGAATCGAAGTCTATGACAGAGGCTTATGGAGCGTTTGGGTCTGGCAAAACACAGCTTGGTTTAACATTAGCAGTTAATGTACAACTGCCTAAAGATAAGGGAGGAGCAAATGGAAAGGCAGTTTATGTTGATACTGAGGGAACTTTTAGACCCGATAGGATTAGGCAGATTGCAGAAGGAATCGGTGCCAATCCTGAAAAAGTTTTGAAAAATATTTTAATTGCTAGAGCATTTAACTCAGACCATCAGATTTTATTGATTGATAAAATAACTGAATTAATTAAAAACGGTGAGCCAATAAAATTGGTCGTGATAGATTCTTTGACAGCTCATTTTAGAGCAGAGTTTTCTGGCAGAGGACAGTTAGCAGACAGGCAACAGAGATTGAATAGATATTTGCATCAGTTAATGAAATTAGCAGAGCAGCATAATTTAGCAGTTTATGTTACGAATCAGGTTATGTCAAATCCTGCAATGATGTTTGGAGACCCGACGACTGCTATAGGTGGGCATATAGTTGGTCATGCTTCAACTTATAGAATTTATTTGAGGAGAGGAAAAGCTGGGAGCAGGGTTGCGAAGATGATAGATAGTCCGAATTTGCCTGAGAATGAAGCCCAGTTTTTTGTGACAGGAGCAGGTATTAGGGATGAGGGCTGATGTCCCCACGGAGAATTGAACTCCGGTCTTAACCTATTCGCGAGTTCACTTCTTATGGTAGAGTTCATTACTAAAATGAGCTCCCTCACCGCAAGGTTATGTTCTATCCACTAAACTATGGGGACTTACAACCCTTAGGATAAAAAAAATTAGAATATAAATGTTTTTAATTAATTATTCTGATTTTGTCTCTTTACTTAGTAGACTTCTTCTCATGTCCAAATATCTTTCTCTTGCGCCTTCCACTATTCTATCCATTAGATCATATGCTGTTTGATGGTCTTGTGTTAGTTTTGGCCCTTCTTCTACTTTTAGAACTTTGGCTAAACCCGCTAGTGCCCATATAATTTAACATCCTCTTTTTTTATTCCTTGGTTTAGGGTAACAGGAATCATTAACTCTCTTCTTGTCTGTTCAGAGAAAAGGCCACATTCCTTTGCTCGGATGCTATAAAATTCTCTAATTCCTTGAATAGCTTTTGTTATTTTTCCTCTTTCTGATAAGGGAT
The DNA here is from genome assembly GCA_022561055.1 of Nanobdellota archaeon. GTDB lineage: Archaea > Nanobdellota > Nanobdellia > Pacearchaeales > GW2011-AR1 > JADFRY01. Next base: position 80,490 of record JADFRY010000001.1, read on the forward strand.
CTATTTCTTTTCCTTTAAATTTGAGAATTCTTTCTACTTCACTTAAGGTTTCTAATGCTTTTGTGTAAAGTTTTCCTCTTTCTTTTTCATTCATTGTTAAAAGTGTTTGTCTAGTTCTTTTTGGTAGTCGTGTAGTTCTTCTGGTTTAAACCAGAGAGATATCTCTCTTTCCGCGGTTTTTGGAGAGTCTGATGCGTGTATAAGGTTTCTTAGAACTCTTTTATTTTTATCAGATAGTTCATAGGATTCTGTCATTGCGAAGTCTCCACGGATTGTCCCTGGTGGGGATTGTCTTGGTTCTGTTGTTCCGACAATTTTTCTTACAATTTCTATTGCATGAGGTCCTTCGGCAACTATTGCAATGATAGGACCTTCCCTCAAGAAGTTAATATTCCAGGATTGTATTAGTGAGCCGAATTCCATATGGTTTTTATGCGGGAAAGGCTTTCCTTCTCTTTCATGGGTTTTTTTTGTTGTTTCAAATGATTTTCTAGCCCATTCTTCGTCTAAGGTATAATGGTTTCTTGCTAGATCCTCGTTTGCCCACACCATTTTCATTCCAATTACTTTTAATCCAATGTTTTCAATGCGAGTTAGTATTTTTCCTATGAGGCTGCGGACCACTCCATCATGTTTTATTAGGATGAGGGTTTTTTCTTGCATTAGGTATTTTAGAAAAAATCTGTTTATAAATATATATATATAATCTTTAGGACAAGTGCTGGTGTTATCTATTGCTTATTTGCTAAATTATTAAAAAGTCGCCCCTTCTCAATTAGTTATGGAAGTTATTGCTGATTTACAAATTCATTCTAAGTATGCGCGGGCGACTTCTAGTAATTTGAGCATTGACAACTTGGAAAAATACGGAAGGATGAAGGGTCTTGATTTAATGGGTGTCGGTGATTTTCAACACCCCTTACATAGGAAAGAAATTGACGAAAAGCTGACAGAGGACGATAAAGGAATTTTAAGAACGAAGAATGGTTTTGCATTTTTATGGCAGACAGAAGTCAGCCTTATGTATGGTCAAGGAGGAAAAAGAAGAGCTGTTCATTTGTTAATTTTTGCTCCTAATACAAAACTTGCTGATGAGATTACTAAATATCTGGGAAGTAAAGGTCGTTTGGATTATGATGGAAGGCCAATTTTTGGTATGTCATGTAGGGACCTTGTGAAAGATTTGAAAGAGATAGATGATAAAATAGAGATTATTCCTGCACATTGTATGACGCCTTGGTTTGGACTGTATGGAAGTAAGAGCGGGTTTGATTCTTTGGCTGAGTGTTTTCAAGATCAAGTAGATAAAATTTATGCGATTGAGTCAGGAATGAGTGCTGATCCTGGAATGCTTTGGAGGTTTGAAGAAGTTGCGAGCGGAAAGGTAAATGTGGTTAGCTTTAGTGATGCGCATAGTTTCTGGCCTTGGCGTATTGGTCGGGAAGCTACAATTTTTGAAATTCCTGATTTGAGTTATGATAATATTATCAAAGCAATAAGGACTGGTGAGGGTTTAAAAGCCACTATTGAAACGCCGCCTGCTTACGGCAAATATCATTGGGATGGACATAGAAATTGTAATTTTTCATGTTCACCTTCTGAGAGTAAGAAGTTGAATGGAATTTGTCCGAAATGCAATAAGCCACTGACGATTGGTGTTGATTATAGAGTTGAGGAAATTGCAAAAGAGCCAGAGGGATATAAACCAGAAAATGCTAAACATTATTATTTGTTGTTGCCATTGCATGAGCTGATTGCTTTGCATTTTGGTACATCTTTGAGTTCAAAGAAATCTTGGGAGATTTACAATTTTTTGATTAATGATTTTGATAATGAGTTTAATATTTTGTTGAATATTAGTAATGAAGAAATGATTAGAAAAAAAGTTGATGAGAAACTTGTTGAATTAATTTTATTGAATAGAGAAGGGCGATTGGAAGTCAAGCCTGGTTATGATGGGGAATATGGTGTCGTGCAACTTCCTGAGAAACAGAAGAAGTTGTTTTAGTTTTTAGGAGCATCTCTGATTTTGATGAATTTATAATGTGCTTCTTCTGTTTTTTCATTATTAATGGTTTTTTTCAAAGTGTAGATTTTCTTTTTGTTTTTTAGATAAAAGCGGAGTTTCATTTTATTTTGTTTGTTTATGAAGATCTTTTTTAATTTTTGTTCCGATTAGTTCGAAAACTGCGTAGGGTATTATGACCAGGGCTATCCAGCCTAGGAATAACACCATTATAGGTATTTCTAAGAAAGTTATGCTTTGGAAGGGGAAGTTCATATATTGCCATTCTTTTGCAAAAATATTTGGAAATTCATGAATGATCCCTTGTGTATATGCAACAACGAGAATTAAAATCCCATATTTTAGAGATTTTGTTACAAATCTCTCTAACAGGTTGTCTTCCTTTACCCTTAGAATTAACTGATTAACTAAACCGTATCCTCCCCACACTACAAAGAAATAAATAAAAAAACCTTTGAAGGGTATATTCAGTGTGAGCGAGATTATGAGTCCTATTAAGCCTGTAATAAAAATCACTTTTGTAATAGATAGTGAGCGTTGGTGAGCCCACCTTCTTGCCCTTGGCTTTTCAATAAATATAGATTCTAAGAGGGCAAAAGAATAAACCATTGTTAATCCACCCAAAGGATAGATGAATAAGTATAGGATTATGTAGTTGATTAGCGTATAACTTGGGTAGCTCCATAGTTTTGTGACCCATATTCCTAGTATGAGGTCTGCAATAATCCCTAAGATAAAAAAAGCAAGGTAGATATTTAAAAAATATCTAAAATTAATTAATTCTTTTTTGTTAATTATTCTGAAAGTTCCTTTCAACATTAAGAAGATTCCGAGTAATAAAAATAAATAGAATTTATTGTAGTGGTAAATGAAAGCCATGATATTCGCTACAAAAAAAACAATAAATCCCAAGACTATCTGAATGACGGCTTTTTTCATTTAAACTCTTTATATTTATTTTACTTCCAATTGAACTTTGAGTTTTTTAGCTTTTTCTTTTATTTCTTCTAGAACTTTTTCCATGATAGAGTTTGCTATTTTGTAATCCTTTGCTTTTACTAATATTGAGAATTTTGAGGAACCCAGATATCTTATTTCTGCTTTATCTGTTTTTAATATTTTTTTTATGTCATCAAGTCCAGATTCTGAATTTGTTTTTAATTTTATTATTTCTTTTACTTCTTTTTCTTTATAGTGCTTTACAGAAAAGAATATTTTTTTTAGTTCTTCTAGTTTAGATTTAGGCACGAATTTTTTAATAATTTCAATAGTTTTGGGAGATTCACGGACCTCCTCTACGAAGTCTGCTAATTCATATTTCTCCTTTATTTTTTCTAATATATCAGGAGTTTTTTCTTTTAGGATTGGTTTTATCATGTTCGTTAGAATTTTTTCTTTTTTGTATCTTTCTAATACCTCTTTTCTTTCTTTGGCCGTTACTCTACGCAAACTTAATTCGATATTTCCTGGTTTTATTCTCAATACTTTACAAACAATTTTTTTGTTGGGAACTACGAAGTCTCTTATATTTCTTATTCTTCCAGGAGAGACTTCTGAGAAAATCATGTTTCCTTGTCCATTTTCTTCTATTTCTAAAAATACAGTAGTGCCCTCTACTCTTTTCACGGTGCATAAAACAACGTCGTCTTCTTTTAAGTTTAAAGGATTTTCAGATTCCATATTATACTGGTAATTAGATGATTTTTAAATATAACTAGGAGGTCCCAGACCTCTTTGAACATAAAAAGAAACCCCTTTTCATGTTATCTGTAAAGTATCCTGTTTGTTTGATTTCGTCTTCTACTTTTTGTTTTATTACTTCCATTGCATGAGTCCATTCTTTTTCAGATGAGGGATTAAAGAAATTCTTGATTGAATTTAGCGTCTCCATATATATTTTTGAATCTTTTATTATTATTTCTCTTTCATAGATGAATGTATTATCTACTCTGAATACTTTTTCTAGCTGTCTTTTTCCGTTTCTTAAATTGAATTTAGAGCTGAATTTTGGGAAGGGTTCTGACTTTATTATTTTTTCTACTTCTTTTCTGAATTTTTTGTGTTTTGCTCTGTTTTCTTGGCTACTTGTGGAGATTATTAATTTTCCTTCAATTTTGAGTACTCTGTTCCATTCATGTAGCGTTTTTTGTATATTTGGCATGTGATATAACATGAAAAATGCTATTATTATATCAATTGATTTATCAGGGAAAGATAGCTTATCGGCTCCCCCAACTATGAATTCAATTCCTTCTTGCTTATTTTTGTGGAACATTTTTTCATTTGTGTCTAAACCAGCTAATTTTCCTTTGTGCCCGCTTGCTTTTATGTGCGAGAGAAAATTTCCGTCTCCGCAACCAATATCTAAGATAGTCTCATTTCCTTTTAGATCTAATTTGTTAATTGCTTCTTGAATTAGATTGGTTTTTGGTGAGGTGTATTCGTAAATATTCCATCTTGCTTTTACCTTTTCAGGAGTTGAATATTGGTCTTTTAATTGAGATTTTTCAAGTGTTGAACTCATTATATTACTCTTTTTATTTGAGCTTTTATCTTAGCTTTGCCTCCCCTTGGTTTGATTAGGAGTTTATTACACGAGCGACATTTGACTCTTATAGAAGCTTTGCCAAATGTTATTTGTAGATAGTTACATCTAGGACATTTTATTTTTATGAACTTACTTTCTATTGTTTTTATCATAGAATTCTGTAAGTAAACAGTTTTTTAAACCTTTATAAGCTCTACGTCAAGAATGTTTTTTAGGTTGTCTATGAAATCTTGTTCTTGGTCTTTTTGAATAATGCAGCCGGCTGCGTTTGGGTGTCCTCCTACTTCTCCAGATAGAGGCATGACTGCTCTGGCCAGGATTTCTCTTACGTTTCTTCCATTTCTGCCTGCTACTCTCGCCGACACTTTTATTTTAGTTGTATCACAGTCAGCCATTGTTATAATAATCATTCCCTTTGGACACGAGGGCGAGAAGGACATTATCGATGCTATTGTTCCTATCATTGTATCTTTTATTTTGTCTTGAGCATTAATTATTGTATAGTTTTTTCCTGATATTTTTTTCATTTGTGAAATTCGTCCGAGTGCCGATGATAGGCTTTGTCTGTATTTCGTGTATACTTTTTCTGCGTCTTTTTTTAACTTTTTATTTCCTAAGCAAAAGCCGAGAGATAATTCTGGGTAGTCCATTCTGCTGCATGCGTTTATCATTGCAGATAATTCTCTTGCATCTTCTATTCTATTGAAGAATTTTGTTAAGTATATGTTTCCTATAATTTCAGAATGATATTTTTCTCCGGATTTTTTTAACATTATGGCTGTTAGGAGGGAGGACATTTCTTTTTCCGTTAGTTCTGCCAGAGATTTGAAACTCTTTGGCCCTCTTTCTATTCCTGACTCTCTTAATATTTCCAGGACACCCTTGAATGAACCAGTTACTCCTGGTATATGAAAGCCTAAAGAATTTTCTAGTACCCTGTCTAAAGGTCTCGTTGCTGGGTAGAGCAGAATCCCTTTCTTTATTAGAACTTCTGCATCTTTTAGTATTTTATCATAGATTTTTCCTATGTTTTTTTCTAAGACGTCTCCTATCATTCCAATGACTGCGAGATTTGCCAAGTCTTTATTTTGTTCAGATAATTCGCGAGCAAATAAGTAGCAAAGAGCAGAAGAAGATATATTTTCTTCTTTGAAAAGTACCGGGTTGATTATTGTTATGTTAGAAGGAATTGATTGCATAATTTCGTGATGGTCTAAAATAAATATTTCTGTATTTTTTTTCTCTAGGTAGGGTAAACTTCCTGAAGCAAGGTCTAGAAAGATTAGTACATGGTTTTCTGGTAGATTTTCTATGAATTCCTTTTCAAGATTTTTAACTATTTGTAAAGAAAATTTTTTGTTCCATCTTTGCAACGCTCTTGAAAAAATAGCTGCTGAAGTAATGCCATCGGTGTCGTTGTGGCTGATTATTTTTATTGGTTTTTCTTTTGATAGTGTGTTGATTTTTTCAATTAGTTCTTTTATTGCTTTTTGCATCCTATAAACTTGATTGTCTTTATGAAGTATAAGACAACAATCTAAACCTCTTTTAAGTAATTATTATTTATTTGCTAACTTTTTTAATTTATTGAGTCTTGCTGTATATTTTACAAGCGACCTTTTGCTTGTGTAGTCATGTTTGTTTTTCTCAAGGTGTTTTCTTAGGGCAATTATTTTTTTGTTTGCGTTATTGTATTCACTATCTTCCCATAAACCAGCCCTTTCTAATATTTTTTTAGTTTTTGTGCCGAATATTTTGACTTTTGGTATTCCGTGTTGGTCTCTTATTATGAGTCCGATTTTTTCTGGAGGGGTGCCTTTTTTTGCTAATTCAATTATTTCTTTCTCTATTTCTTCTGGTTTTGTCTTTACCCAATCTGTTTTTTGTTGCTGCATGTTTAAGAGTGTTGTGGTGAAGGTTTAAAAAGATAACTGCAAGGGTTTTTTCATGGAAGAAGTTAGGAGTGGAATTTTTAGGCTGGAAGATGGAATTGTAAATCCTAGTGAGAAGCAGTTGGTAGTAGTACATCCTTGGTATGAAGATAATCATGGGAGTAGGAGCAAGGATTATTTATTGAATATTGAGAGATTGCTTAATGATTATGATGGGCAGGTTATTGTTTTGGAAGAGGATAGAAATTTAGAGTCTACAGTGGAGAGATTTTTGGGATTTGATAGAACAGATGGAAGATATTTTGTCTTTACGGAGGAGGATGACGCGGAATCGGCAGATGATATCGCTTCGGAAGAATTTGAATTGATAAATACGGATTGGGAAGAACTTGCGGATTTTATCAGGCCAATGGGAAAGGAAGTAAGATATGCCGGAGGATTTTTCTGGGGAAATGTTAAGCCTCATCCTGCCATTGCCGAAGCAACATGGAGAAATCATAATGGATGTTTGGGTAATGCATATGAAGAGCTCAAGAGTAGAGGAATAACTGGAGAAGCGGTTCCAGGTTGTGTGTTTTGAGAAATCCTTATAAAGCTAGTTTTTTATCATGAAATATAGCCCTATAGTCTAGTGGTCAAGGACGCGGCCCCTTGGAGGCCGAAACCCCGGTTCGAATCCGGGTGGGGCTATTTTTATAAACTCTTTTTTCTTATAATAAGTATGGTAATGGCGTACGGCTCTAAGAGGGTTGGCGATATTAGGAATGAACCCTCTTATCGGGATCCCAGTAGGGTTTTGTTTGGTTTAAGAATGGATCGAGTTATAGACCAACTTGAGGAGGATGGTCGCCGGAGGATAGAGCAGGGTTTAGAGGATGTTGATGGAGCAAAGAGGAAGACATATAAGATTTTAGGTTTGAGGGTTGTTATTTAATATTGCGTTTTATATCTTCCTCGAGATTCTACTTTTTTTAATCTAACTAGGACTTGGGAGTAATTTTTTGAGCTTTTGTAGCCTTGCAGGATTGCCTTAAAGCAGGCTTCATGGATTTTAGAGTGTTTTGCTTCTAACGCCTGAGAGATTAGATGTAGGTCGACGGCTTTGTCTTCGATTCTATCGCTATGGAATCCTAAACCGAAGTCGATGAAGAATACATTTGGTATTTTGGAATTGGAACTAACCCTCCCACCCATCCCTTTGTTATCTATTAAACTACTGTCTTTGTTATGGGATAATTTGGATTTGTGTTGATTTGAGGGACTTGATGTAGAAGAGAGAATCATATTACTAGTAGTTAAATCTCCATGGATGATTCCGGCATCGTGTAGTTTTGCGATGTTTTTTCCGATTTGTTTAGAGACCGCTATTTTATTTGGTAGTTTGTCGAGGTGTTTCGAGAGTTTTTTGCCTGATATGAAATCCATTGTTATTTCAAAATTGTCTGAGCCTAAGATTTTAGGAGAGGGAATAATAGATGATATTTTTTTTAGTATTTTAGTTTCTGAGCGAGTTCTTCTAGTTCTTAACTTTTTATCTAGTTCTGGATGGCGGTAGCCTTTTTCTACGCGAGTTTTTAGGACTTTGTTTCCTATTTTAGAGATTACGGCTTCTGCGCCTCGGGCGATGATTTTACTTTTAAGACTCATAATTTATTTACAATAATAATGTTTTTAAAGCTATTACAGTGTTCTTTTTTATGAAATTTGATCCTGTTTTGGAAGCAGAACGTGTTAAGAGGCTTAATGATTTAGTCGGGGGCGTTGAGAACTATGATATTTTTGTTAGTACTGATGTAGATTCTTATAGCGAAGTGAGAGCTAAGTCAGGATTATTTGATGCATTGGAAAATTTATGTGAGGAGTTAGGACATAAACCTTTCATGCCCCATCATTTTGCTTTTGATGATAATGGAAGAGAAACTTTGGAGGCTAGGGACTTATATGTTTTAGTTAATGAGCTAATGGTTCCTAAATGCGATTTGTTTCTTGGTTATTTAGGTATTATGTCTACAGGAGTTGGCATGATGGTTGGGAAAGCTATGTTAGAGAGGAAAGATATTATATTTTTTCATGAAAAAGGAAATAAGTTAGAAACAGTTTCAGATGTCAGAAAACTGGTCAGAGGAACTTCTATGGATTCATTGACAGATCCAGAAATTCTTAATAGTCCACGTATTTTTTACCATCATGATCACCCACATGGGCCATTGATTCCATATCCTCATTTGAGAGGGGTTGTTAGATTTGATGGTGTTAGTGAATGTGTTGATAAACTTAGGGTAGAGATAAAGAGATACGCTGAGGGATGAGTTTTAAGGGTTTTTGGGGAAGGTATTTAACTCAGAAATTGCTTTGTTAGTGAGAGCTTGAATGCTTTTCTGGTTTAGATATCATGCTGCTAACCTATCCATTTTTCTTAGTGGGCGGATATTATAGCCAACTCTTGAAGAGGCATAGGCATCTGTTTTGCATTCGTCTATTAATCCTTGTGCATGTCCGCTTTCGTGATGATAGACAAATTGTCGGTCGTGTTCTGAGATATCACTTGCAACATAGATTGTATGAGTGATTGAATCATACATTCCTAAGACTCCTGGCGGGAGTTGAGAAGAAGGGACTTCTATTATTTTAGCTCCAGAGTTATAATCTATTTCTAGTTTTCTTTCTAATTCAGAGGGTGTTTCTGTATTGTGAGGTCTTTGTTTCATTAAACTAAGAGATGAGTAGAGGTTAAAAGGGTTTTGGGAAGTATGGTGGCTAAAGCTTAAATACTTGAGAGAGGATTGGGTTTTATGGAAATTTTATTTATAGACGAATCCGAATTTAATAAAAAAATGAAAAAAGACTGCTTTATACTTGGAGGGGTTTCTATTGCGGAAGAAAATTTGATAAATTTTGAGCAAAAAATAGATTCCTTGAAGTCTGAGCTAAAGGTTAAGAATCTCAAAGAATTTAGAGACACAACCAAGATAAAAAGGAAAGAAAAACTTAAAATAACTGAGACAATAGTTTCTATATTGAAGGAGTGTAATGTTTCAGTATCCTCCGTTATTTTTGGAGATTTAGAGGAAAATTACTGGGAAAATTATTCTAACGCTTTATATTTCATATTGGAAAGATTTTTCCTTAGACTTCATAGAAATAAACAGTTTGGATTAGTAATATGTGACTCTCTTTCTAAGGAAAGAGAGTTTCTAATAGCTTCAAAAATGATTTTAGAGATAAAAAATTGTAATGTGATTTTGAAAGGGGATGATAAGGGTAAAATGAGCGCTCACGTTTATCCTTCAATTTTATTCCAAATGGACGAGTTCTGTAATGCGTTGCAAGTTGCAGATCTTATTTGCTCATCTTTACAGTTAGCTGTTAGAGAGTTTAAGGCTAGCAATCCTGGAATTACTATAAAAGGTAACGAGCATGTTTTGAAAGAACTCAGTCCTTATTTAGAGTTATATTACCCTCTTTTTGAGAAGGGTCCCTTTGGCATAAGGGGTTGGGGAATAAAAGTTTGGGATTAACTATTTTCTTCCTAGAACCCTCTCTTCATCTTCTTCCCGCCGAGCTTCTTGGCCATTTTCATAAGAGTTTTTTGGTCTATTTTTCCTTCCGCCATGTCGCTTTGCGATTTAACCATTTCTTGAATCATTTTGTATTGTTTAAGCATCATTCTAATTTCACTAGTTGTCGTTCCGGAACCCTTTGCAATTCTTTGTATCCTTGCTGTTTGTTTTTCTAATAGCTCGGGGTCGTTTTTTTCTTCTTCAGTCATTGATTGTTTTATATAATCCCATCTTTTTAGTTTGTCCAAGTCAGTTTTTGCAGATTCGGGCACTTTAATTTTTCCTAAGCCTGGTATCATGGACATTATCTTATCTATACTTCCTATATCCCCCATACCTTTTGCTTGCTCTATGAAATCTTCTAAGTTTAATTTGCCTTCTTCCAGTCTTTTTTGAGTTTCTTCTAGTTTTTTAGGGTCTGCTGCGGATTTTACTTTTTCGATAAGTGATTCCAAGTCTCCCATGCCGAGAAGACGCGATAGGAATGAATTCGGATTAAAATGTTCTAGGTCTACTGGCTTTTCTCCTGTTCCTATGAAGACGACCGGAACTTTAATTTCGGCGCAAGCTGTTAAAGCTCCCCCGGCTTTCGCCGTGGAGTCCATTCTCGTTATGATTACGCCGGTTATTTTTACAGCTTCTTTGAAAGTTTCTGCCTGGGTTTTCGCAGCCTGACCTATGTCTGCAGGCATTACGAGGAAAGTTTCTGTTGGATCGACTATGCGAGAAATTGATTTTATTTCGGTAATTAAGTCTTTGTTGAGAGCATCTCTTCCTGCAGTATCGACGAGGACGAGATTATATTTTGATGTTTCTTTTTCATATTTTTTCCATATTTTTAAAGGGTCTTTTTCTTTCGAGTCTATGAAAGCAGGTATATTTAGTTTGTCGCATAACTGTTTTAATTGTTCTGAGGCTGCGGGCCTGTGAACGTCTAGACCAACGGCGCAGACTTTCTTTCCTCTTTTACTATAATATAGAGCTAGCTTCGAGATCGTTGTGGTTTTTCCTGCTCCATAGAGTCCGAGCATCAAGAAGACATTTCTTTTTCCTAGTTTGATTTGTTTTTCTTCTCCTAAAATTGTTAGTAGTTCGTTGTGGAGGAGTTTGATTATATGCTCTTTTTTTTCAATTCCTTTAATCCTTTCATCTAAAGCTGCTTTTTTTATTTTATTAGAGAGATCCAGGACTAATTGGACATTGACGTCTGCTTCTATCAACGCTCTTTGCAAGTCTTTTACGATTGAGTCTACGAGGTTTTTGTCTAGAAAGATAGCATTCGCTATTTTGTCTGTTGCTTTTTTTAACGCGTTTGATAGTTTGTCTAACATGAAAAAGAGAGAAAAAGAGGAGTATTAAAGGTTTTCCCTAAATGCAATTTGAATTATTTGTCGTTTTCGTTAGGAGTTGGATTGTATATAGATTCTAATCTAGCTTTTCTTTTATCTATTAGCTCTTGTCTCGTAGTTTCAGTTTGATCGGTTAATTCTGATAGGCCTGATTCTGTTATTCTGTCGAATGGAACATATTCGCTTGTTGGTGTTTGAATATAAGGATGTTTTGTGCCGTCGCTTCTTTCGACTAAGACTCCTCTGTCGTTAGGGGTTTCGAATGGAATTAATCGAGTTTCTCTTCCACTATGATATCCAATTGTAATGCCGAAAATTATTGTTCCATAGACAGCTAATCCTGAAACAGCTCCGATCATAGGATTACGAGGACGTAGATGATGAGCACCACCAGCACCAGCAACAATAGCATTACCAACACCAACAGCACCAACAGCAGCAGCAGCACCAACAATAGCAGCACCAACAATAGCACCAGTACCAGCACCAGTACCAGCAACAGCACCAGCAGCATAAACAACAATAACACCAACAGCAGCACCAACAGCACCAACAGCACCAACAGCAGCACCAACAGCAGCAGTACCAGCAGCAACCTTAAGACCACCCTCCATATCATGTTTGTTAGTAGTGTCTTGAATTTCTTGGTCTGTTTTTTCTTCTGGCATGGTTTTTTAGATTTAGGGGAGTTTATAAAGTTTTCTATTGATGTAATTGTGTAGTGGTGTTTTATTTTTAAAAGAGGATGGTAATAAAGTTATGGTTTAGTGCAGTAAGGTTTATTAAGGGATTTTTGTTTTATGAGTTATTATGGTAGGTGATCATGATATTGGATGTCCTATTTCTATTCACGAAGCAGTCTATACTGGTAGCTATGTTTGTTTTAGGGATGGTAATCGAAATTTAAGTATTCCTGTAAATGATTGTTCTCTTGAATATCTGTCTCCTGTTTCTTCTAGTTATTTTGACCATGCTAGTGGCGCATTTAGAGATAGAACTTATCCTGAAGCACGTGCTATTGCGATTGAAAGAGGAGCAAGTATTATAGCTAGGTCACCCCGGGGAGGTCCAACACCGAGTGGGAATTATCCTTTGTTTAAATGGGTTGATAGAGAGACTGAAAGTGCTGTTGAAGAAAGAGAGCCATTTGAAGAGCGGGTGCCTGTAGAGGTTTTCGCTTTAGCTTAGACCCAAGTTCTTAAGGACTTCTGCTTTCTTGAAATCTTTTAAATCATTCATTCCCTGGCCAGTGCCTAAGAAGAAGATTGGTTTTTGAGTTATGTAAGAAACTGATAAAGCAGTTCCGCCTTTTTCATCTACATCTGCTTTGCTTAAGATTATACCGTCTATTCCGACAGCTTTATCAAATGTGCGGGCTTGTTCTGTCGCATCATTTCCCGTGATTGACTCTCCGACGAAGATTTTTAAATCAGGTTTGGAGACGCGAATTATTTTTTCCATTTGTTTTAAGAGATTTTCTTTAGTATACATACGGCCTGCAGTATCTATGAGAACACATTTGATATGATTTTTTTCTGCATATTTTTTAGCATCGAATGCAACTGCTGCCGGGTCAGAACCATATTGATGTTTTATGACTTTTATTTTGAGATTAGTTGCGTGTTTTTCGAGTTGTTCTATAGAGGCTGCTCTGAATGTGTCTGATGCTGCCAAGACGCAAGAAATTTTTTCTTGTTTTAATTTGTAGGCAAGTTTTGCCATAGATGTTGTTTTTCCAGAACCGTTGATACCGAAGAAAATTATTGTAAATGGATTTTTAGAAGAATTTTTTATTTGTTTTATTAAGTCTGGAGGCTCTATCAATACATTCGATATAGATTCTTTTAAGCTGTTGGTAATTGTTTGTTCTATGTCTCCTTTTTTTGTTTCTATTCCTACGAGGTCTTTTGTTAAATCTTGGCGAATTTTGTCGACTACTTCTAGAGCCACATTGTTTTCTAAGAGAATTATCTCGAGGTCCTCAAAAATTAAGTCAATATGCTCTTGTGTTAAGGTTATTGTTTTTAATTTTATGGAGAGCTTTGCAAAAAGGCTTTTTTTCTCTGGCTCTATGAGTATTTTCTTTTTTTCTTTTTTCGGCTTTTCGCTAGGTTTTTTCTTTTCTGGCTTTTCTTTTTCTGATTTACCGAGCCAGGAGCTGAGTTTTTCTCTTAAGGATTTAAACATGTTTTTATGAAGAGAGAGAAGGTTTTAAAAGATGTTGTTTTTTTACCCCTTCAAAGTATTTATGCTTTTTACACTAACAAACTTTATTAAGTTAAACATGTTCTGAATGGCATGAAAGGAATTTTTGTTGTTCTTGAAGGTGTTGCAGACGAGCCGTGCCAGAGTTTGGGGCATATTACTCCTTTGCAGGCTGCTAAGACTCCAAATTTAGACCATTTAGCTAAGAAAAGTAGGATTGATTATTGTTATCCGGTTAAGGAAGGAGCTGTACCTGAATCGTCGAGTGCAATTGTTTCTTTGTTAGGGTATGATTCTAATTTTGCTCCGCGAGGGCCTTTAGAAGCAAGTGGCGCAGGAATTAAAATTGCTAGAGGAGATTTAGCTGTTAGGACTAATTTCGGAACGATTGACGGTTTGAGTAATAAGAATTTGCTTGATAGAAGGGCTGGCAGGACTTTAACAGGAAAGGAGACGCAGATTTTAGCTAAAGCAATTAATGAAAAAGTAAAGTTACCTTTTAAATTTGAGTTTTATCCTACCTTACATCATAGAGGGGTTTTGGTTTTCAGGGGAGGGTTTTCAGATAATATTACTAATATTGACCAGAGTTATGGGCGAGGAGTTGCAAATTTGAATTCGACAGGGAAAGTCATTTTTTCAAAACCGATGGATGATGAAGACGATAGTAAACTGGCTGCTGATTTGCTTAACAGATTTGCACGAGAGAGTCATGAGGTTTTGGATAAACATCCTTTAAATTTTAACAGGGCTAAGAAAGGAATGTATTCAGCTAATTTTATACTTTGTAGAGATGCTGGTAATGAGCCGATTCAATTTAAGAAACTTAGAGGAAGATGGAGAGCTCTTGTTTATGCCCCTTTAGAAATAGGAATTGCTCAAGCTGCGAAAATGGACGTGTTTAAATTTTCCTATCCAAAAATGAAAGGAACCGATGTATATTCAAATCTTTATTCTGGGTTGAGGAAGGCGATTAAACACGCAATTAAAATGATAAAAAAGAGCAAGGACAAGTATGATTATTTTTATGTTCATTTTAAAGAGACTGATGTTCCTGGGCACGACAATAGGCCCTTGGATAAAGTAAAGATGATTGAATTGATTGATAAAAGATTTTTATCGTATTTGAGAAGATGTGTGGAAAAGAGTGGTTCTAAGCTAGTTATTACTGCAGACCATATTACTTCTTGTAGATTGAAATCACATTCTTCTGGTCCTGTTCCTGTTTTGTTTTATTCTCCTGAGGATGTTGAAGAGCAAGAGCAGAGGTTTACCGAGGAGCAAGGAATGAAAGGTAGAAAAATTATGGGCAGGAAGTTGTTAGAGAAGACATTATTTTCTAAGTGATTTTGGAGGAAAAGCATACAACTTTAGAAAGGGATTAGCATATTAGATTGTGCTTCATTCCTTCATCATAATAATAATTATAAACTTATTTTAGAGATTCTAGTTATGTTGAGTTATAATGACCTATTTGAATATTTGCGGAAAGAGAAGTATAGTGAACAGTTACAGCCAGTTCCTAAGAATATTATTACGCAGTTTTCTGAGTATTTGAAAGAGAAAAAGAAGCAGTTTTCTTCTAGCGAGAGTGATATTTTTACTGACGATATGTTGAGGGAAAAGAAGCAATTTGAAAATGCTATTGTCATATTTAAGGAATTGATGTTGAGGCGTAAGAAAAAAATTCTGAATTTAGTTTTTGTTGCTGCTGAGACTGGAATTATGAAGAGGGATTTTACAGATATGCTTTCTTTTGAGCAGGAATTATTTGAGAAACTTGTGAAATCTGTGGAAGAAGGGGAAAATAAAATGAACGAGCTTTTAAATGGGAAAATGTTGAAGAGTGAGAATAAATTTATTATTATGAAAGAGAGTGTTGAGAATTTTGTTGGTATGTCTGGGGAAATTATAGGACCGTTTAACAAAGGGGAGTTAGTTAATATTGATTTTAAAATTGCAGATATTTTAGTTTCTGGTAAAAAAGCGATGTTTGTCGATGAGGAGTGAAAATAACTATATTTATAAATTAAACTCCTTTGATGATTAATGGTAAAGTGGTTGGAGAATATTGCTATTGCGATGAGTTATTTGGAGGTAATTGTTGATGAGAGGAAATTTAGTTAAAAAAGGAATTATATCTGTTTTTTTGGTTGTATTTATAATATACTTTATTCCAGGGGTAATTGCACCTTGTCCTGTAATTGTGGCTCCTCCACAAAAATTTATTGATCTTGATGATAATAATCGCGCATTAATAGTTTTTAATGAAAAAGAAAATAAAGAAATTACAGTTATTGAACCAACTTTTCATGGAAATGCTCAAGATTTTGGAATGATAATTCCATTTCCTGATAGACCAGAACTATCAGAAGCTGATGAAAATCTTTTTAATGAGCTTGAAGATTTAACAAATCCAATTATTGCTGGAGAGCTTGGCATTACCTCAACTGGTAGTAGTTTTAAAGATGTGGAGATTATTGAAGTGAAAGATGTTGGAGATTTTACAGCCACGGTTTTGACAGCTGAAAATACACTCGGTTTAATAAAATGGTTGAATGATAATAACTATGCCTTTCGGACAGGCGATATTGAGAATTTGGAATATTATGTAGATGAAGGAGGGTACTTTTTTGTTGTTTTAAAAGTAAATGTAGAAAAAGCAAAAGTAGATGAGAATGGAAATATTAATGGAAGACTTAGTCCAATTGAGTTCAGCTATAATTCTGATAAACCAATGTTGCGTATTAGAGTTATGAGAAGCGATATGGAAGGTATGGGAGTCACACTTTATACACTTTCTGATTCACCATATTATGTTCCTGGAACAAAAATACTGTTTAGTAGGAAGCTGACAGAATTTGATTTTGATGTGGCACCTACTTTAAAAAAATATGCTGTTTCTGGTGATTGGTTACTTAGAAGCGATATTAGATTTGATCCTCCAAATATAGAAAAAGATTCTTTCTTAAAAAAAGGAAATAATAATTTAATTATTGAGAGTCCTGATAAATTCAAAATTGTTGATCCTCATTTATTAACTAAAGAAAGAGGGATATTGATTGCCAATGGTCCTATTTTATATCTTGAGGAAGAGGAAATAGGAGATTATTTCGATTATCTTAAAAGGGAAAAGTATGGGTTAATGGTCTTCTTGAATGGTCTTCTTTTTGGTATAATAATTGTTTTGATAGTTTTATTTATTAGGGGAAAGGATAGATATAAATGAGGACTTATTTAATGCAATAGATGACGCTCTAAATCTTCTTAGTAGGTCCCTCTAACAAGATTTTCAATCTTGATAAGCCTGCAGAGGGAGTTGAACCCCCGACCTACTGCTCTCTTTTGAAGCTGAATTTTGCTTTCAGTACAAGGCAGCCGCTCTACCACTGAGCTATGCAGGCTTGATGTTATGAGAAAAAACAGGTATAAAAAACTTCTTGCGTGTTTTATTTTTTGTCTTCTTTTTGAGAAGTTTTATCAGAAGACTTTTCTTCTTTTTCTTTGTTGTTTTCTTTATTGGCTTTTTTTAAAGGCTTTTCTATTTTTTCCTTTACTTTTATGAATCTAATTTCACATAATGCGAGAGGATATATTTTTTTTATTTTTAATGAGAGTGCTCTTTGCAATTTGTTTGTCATGATTTCAGAGAATAGTTCTTCGGAGTTTCTTATTCTTATGTAAGTGGTTAAATATTTTCTTGCTGTTTCTCTTATTGTTTTTCTGATTGCGCGCGAGACTTTTTTTCTTGTAATCATGAATGGTTTTATTTGGAGTTTGGCATCTTTACATGTTACTTCAAATGAATCTTCAACATAGTCAGTACCACGCCTCATGACTCTTTTTATGTAAGATGGCATTAGTTGTAAACTAGTTAAGTCTCCAGTTAGTTTTTCCCCTTTTAGTTTAACTTTTGCTCTTAATTCCAAGCTTTTTCCTCTTAGGCTTTTTGTTAAATCTAATTTAATTACACAACCTTCTAAATCTTCTGGAGAGTATCCATAGAGATGGATTTTTGTCGCAGTTAATGGTATCTTAACTTCAAAGAATTTTTTTCTGGCTCCTCTTTTTATTTTCTTTTTTATGACCATTTTACTTTGCTACTTTTTCTCCGATTTCTATGCGTGAAGTGCGGATTGCTTTTTTAATTCCTTTTGATTTTTTGCAGACTTTGCACGTGTATAAGATAGTTAGCCTTTTTGTCGATTTTGATTTTCTTTTCCATTTTGATATTGGAGGTCTGCTTCCCCATCTTCCTTTATTTCCATAACCTGAACGCACCCCTCTGGATTTGGCTCTTTTCATTGAACCCCATGATAATGGGTGTGCTGCAGAACGAGATTTCTGCTTTGCTACGCTAATTTTTTGTCGAGTCATTAAGCGACAATACGGACAGTATCTATTTACTTCTGTTGGAAATTTCATGAATTCACTCTGTTCATTTCTGATGTCCTCACAATCTTTTAGGATTGCTAAGGGTTTCATAAATTATGGTGAGAGAATTTGGTTTAAAAAGTTATTGTTGATAGTTAGGTTTAATTTAAAGAATTATGTAGTAAATTCTTGAGATTATTTTTAGTTTATTATAGATAAATATTAAAAAGGGTGGAAATGTTTATAAAGAAATAAATATTATTTATCTATAATATATTTATCATAAAGAGGAAATATGAATAAACAAGCAAAGAATGCGTTGTTGGGTGTTTTGATATTTGGAGTAACTTTATCTATTTTATTTTTGATGAGTTTTGTTTTAGCTGATTTTGCTAGTTGGTCAGCTGTTGCAGACGAAGGAAATATTACAACATTTAATGAAGATACACCTACTCTTTTAAACTTCACTGTAAATAATACAGGCACAGCCCACAATATTACATCGGTTAATATTACTCTTCCCACTAGTAGTTTGTCATTCAGCGATGGTTTTTTAATGAATCTTATTGCAACAGGTAATGTGCATTTAATAGTTAACACTTCATTTGATGTTTCAACTGCAAGTGCAAATTGGTCAAATAATACTAATGAGGGTTTTGGGGACCTTATTCCAAATTTAACAAGTGCGGAATTCCAAATTAATATTTCTGGCACAGCTCCGGGTAAATATAATATTAGCGTTAAGATAACAGATGATGCTGGCGCCCAAACAGAGCGTAATTTAACTATTCATGTAAATGACACAACTACACCATATTCAGTTACTTTTATGCCAACAAGTCCTGCTCAAACTGCAAATCTTTCAGTGAGAGAGGTTACAATTAATGTTTCAGCGAATGATACGCACAGCGGGATTGGATCATTTAATATATCTTTATATCTTACAAATGAAAGTTCTACTGCTAATGGTGCAGCAAATTCAAGCATAATACATTCTGGAGGAGCTTTAAATGATACAGGGTATGTAAATTTCTCTGGGTCTCATTTAGTAGATGGGTTTTATATAATTAATATAACGAGTATCAATGATAATCCTGATCTTATAAATTTAGGAACCAATAACACAAATTCTACAGGAGTTCAAAGGAATATAACTATAGATGCGACTCCTCCAACTACTGTTATTTTTAACTCTGACACAGATTCTGGAAATTTCTCAAAAAGAGAAGTTATAATTAATGCTTCTGCTAATGCAACTTACACAGGTATAGATACATTCAACATATCCTTATACCTAACTAATGGAAGCAGTGTTGCAAATACAAGCATGGTAGAAGCTAATCATGCTCTTAACGCTTCAGGATATGTGAACTTCTCGGGAAGCCATTTAGTAGATGGGTTTTATTTGATAAATGTAACAGGAATTAATGATACTGCAAATAATGTTAATGTAACAGGAGTTCAACTAAATATCACAATAGATACAGTAGCCCCATCAATTACTTTAGCTAAATCAAGCAGTTCTGATAAAAATAAACTAGTTATAGATATTGCAATAACTGATTCAACTAGCGGGGTTAATGGAATAGCCTGTACTGCAACTGGAGGAGGCACAGGAAACATAGCTATTGGAGGGGGTTCTGACACCAGCCAGACAGCTACTCAAGAAGGGTTAAGCTGTAGTAGTTCTAATGTTTATACGATAAAATGTAAAGACCACGCTGGAAATACAGGAAGCAAAGAAGGAACATTTAGTACGGATAGTTGCAGTGGTGGTGGAAGTCCTGGCGGTAGCGGACCTGGCCCTGGAGGCTCTGAGTGGATAACTACTTTTATTGAAGATGATGAACCACTTGAGACAAGAGGAAGTATTACTAAAGAATTAGCTGAAAGACATAGAGTTAAGATTAATGTGGTTGGAGTAGTACATTATATAGGTATTATAGCCGATGGATTAACTGGAACTAGTGCAACAATACAAGTTTCATCTAGTCATGAGCAAGAATCAACATTAAATATTGGAGAAACAGCAAAGGTTGATGTAAGTGATCCTATTGATAACGTGTATGACTTAAGTATTACATTAAACTCAATTGAGAGTAATAAAGCATCTGTTACTGTTTTACCACTACAAGAATCATATCAAGCAGGAGAGCCATCGATAACACCATCTCCGCCAGAGGAGGAAGAAGAGATTGTTCCTGGAGAATTAGCTGGAGCAGCTAGAAGCTTGGCTTGGCTATGGATCTTAATCGTAGTTATTGGGATAGTAGTTGTAGTTTGGGTTGTTGTTAGAAAGAGGCAAAAAGCTGGATAAGAGTTTTATTAATATATTAAAATACCAATAGATAAATTGGATTTGGAACAACAAGAATCAAAAACTTTTTGGAAATATAAAGATTGTATTGCTGCATAATGGAGTAAAGAAAGATTTATAAATAAAAGATTTCTAATTACTATTATAAACATTAGGAATAAAAGAGGATCAAACGATTGATGATACATACAAAAAAATTAGTGATGAATAAACAAGCAAAGAATGCGTTGTTGGGTGTTTTGATATTTGGAGTAACTTTATCTATTTTATTTTTGATGAGTTTTGTTTTAGCTGTTCATCAAGTTTCCTTTGAGGATTGGAGAGCAGATGTAGATATTTCCGCTTTCGGCATAGATGAAGATACTTATGTAGTGATTAATGTAACAGTTAATGATACGGACACTGGCTCTTTGGCCAACATAACGCAGGTAAACATCACTTTCCCTGCCGGGTTTATAATCGCTTCAACTTTTGACCTTAATTCAAATAATACTGATGCCGTAGCTGTAAATACTAAGACAGTTGGAATTAGTTTCACTAATACAACTCTTGGTGGAAGGTTTGTCTTTAGTTGGGAGAACCTTACTGGAGGAGTAATACAGAATTCAACTAGCTTAACTCACTTTTTGTTTAACGTGACCTCTGCTAAACCTGGCAAGTTTAACATTACTGTTAGAACACTGAATTTCTCGACTTTCATAGAGACTAACCTTACTATTGTAATCAATGATACAACTATTCCAGCTAACAAAACATTTGAAAGTGCTCGTTCGTTTGGTGCAGGCTCTAACAATTCTCTAAATCACATATCTATTAACCTTAGTGTTGGAGATAATGCTTTTGCAGATACTGTGAGGTTCTTCTTGTGGAACTCTACTAATGATGTTATAAATCAAACTAATATTACTGTTGATGGGAGAGGAAGATTTGCTTGGATTAACATTTCCACAGTATCAGACAACAGTTCTCAAGGTATTAGTGACGGCACTTATAGAATAAATGCAACTGCAAACGACACTACCGGAAATGACAATGTAACTAGTGTGAACGGCGTTTCTAGAACAATAATTATAGATACAGTAGCCCCAGAAATTACTTTAACTAAATCAAGCAGTTCTGATAAGAATAAACTAGTTATAGATATTGCAATAACTGATTCAACTAGCGGGGTTAATGGAATAGCCTGTACTGCAACTGGAGGAGGCACAGGAAACATAGCTATTGGAGGGGGTTCTGACACCAGCCAGACAGCTACTCAAGAAGGGTTAAGCTGTAGTAGTTCTAATGTTTATACGATAAAATGTAAAGACCACGCTGGAAATACAGGAAGCAAAGAAGGAACATTTAGTACGGATAGTTGCAGTGGTGGTGGAAGTCCTGGCGGTAGCGGACCTGGCCCTGGAGGCTCTCAGTGGATAACTACTTTTATTGAAGATGATGAACCACTTGAGACAAGAGGAAGTATTACTAAAGAATTAGCTGAAAGACATAGAGTTAAGATTAATGTGGTTGGAGTAGTACATTATGTAGGTATTCTAGCTGATGGATTAACTGGAACTAGTGTAACAATACAAGTTTCATCTAGTCACGAGCAAGAATCAACATTAAATATTGGAGAAACAGCAAAGGTTGATGTAAGTGATCCTATTGATAACGTATATGACTTAAGTGTTACATTAAACTCAATTGAGAGTAATAAAGCATCTATTACTATTTTACCAATACAAGAATCATATACTCTTGAAGAGGAAGAAGCAGCACCAGAAGAGGTGGAAGAAGGACCTCCTGCCCTTGGTCCTGAAGAATTAGCTGCTGCACCTAGAAGCTTGGCTTGGCTATGGATATTAATCGTAGTTATTGGGATAGTAGTTGTAGTTTGGGTTGTTGTTAGAAAGAGGCAAGTAGCTAAATAAGATATGCGCTAGATAAGTTTGTTATTTGGTTTAAAAAGTTATTGTTAGTAGTTATGTAAATTATTAAATAGTATGGGATGTTTTTTTCTTTATGAATGAAGTAAGTGATGAAAGGAAAGAGGGTTTTGAGGATGGAAGAAAGTTTAGTGAATTATGTAGAAATATTGTTGATTTAGATAGAATGATGGAGGAAGAAGCGCCTGTTTATGGAGAAAGAATTACATTTCTTTTGAGAGATGTTAATGAGTATTTAAGTCTTGCTCAGAAATATGGGATTGAGGAATCTAGAGAGATGACAAAGATTTTGGTAATAAAGAAAAGGCGCTTTGATTCAAGGGGGAATTCTTCTAATTAGTTTTATTTCCTATCGAGAAATTTAGAATGTTTTTTAGGAAATCTGGGATGAACTGTTGGTTGTTAAGGTATCTGAATCCTATGTAAATTAAGAGTATTATTATTGCGAATATAATCAAATTTTTCCATTTTATTCCTCTTTTTCTGTGTCGTTGTTGAAAAGAATAACCGCAGTTAGTGCAATATGTATCAGTAATTTCTAATATTGCGCCACAGACAGGACAAAACTTGTTCTTTTTATGGGCTCGCCTCTTTTTGAATCTCACCATTATTTTAAGAGGCGAGGGATGTTTAAAAAGATTGGTAAAACTTATATAATTGACGCGTTGTTATTATGTCAATTAGGCCTTGTAGTCTAGTGGTAAAATATTCCCTTGACGTGGGAAAGTCCGCAGTTCAATTCTGCGCAGGGCCATTTATCATTTAAGTCTAATTCAATCAGTGGTGGGCTATATTTTCTTAATTTTATAGTCTCTTAGTTACTAACTAACTTACTTAGTAATTTAGTAAGAAAGATTTATATATATGTACTTGGTTTCTCTATCCGGAGAGGTCTAATGAAGAAATACTTACTTCTGATAGAGGATGAGAAACTTTGGGTGAAGTTTAAGTCTATTATAAAAAAAGATATTAATACAGAGCTTATTGAGATGATAAGGAAAAAGACTAAAGATGGGGGTAAGAAGAATGATTAGATCGTTTTGGAGTAGGAAAGGACAAATTAGTTTTTTTATAATTCTTGCTATTGTAATAGTTGCGGCAGTAGTCATCTTCTTTGCTTTGAGGACAAATATTTTTGTTACAGGGATTGACCCTGAGTTTGTGCCTATTTATAATTTGTATGGGGAATGTGTGAAGCAGGAAACTGAAAATGCTCTGAATTTGTTAGGGACCCAAGGAGGCAAGATTGATGTTGGAGAGTATGTTCCTGGAAGTGAGTATGCTCCTTTTTCATCGCATTTGAATTTCTTAGGTTTTCCTATACCTTACTGGTATTATGTTTCTGGAAACAATTTAATTAAAGAAAATGTTCCTTCAAGAAATGATATGGAGCAAGAGATTTCAGAGTTTTTAGAAGAGAGAATAAACGAGTGTGATTTTAGTAATTTTTATGAGCAGGGATTTTTTATTGAGTTAGATGAAAGTCCAAGAGTTAAAACTAAAATAGAAGATAATAAGGTTAGTGTTGATGTTAGTGCTAGTGTTGTTGTTTTCAGAGAAGATAAAAGCGCGAGGAAAAATTTGCACCGAGTTGTGGTAGAAAGCAAGATTGGTAAGTTTCACAAAATTGCAAGAGAGATTTATGACAAGGAAAAAAACGAGGCGTTTTTGGAAGAGTATGCTGTCGATGTTTTAAGACTTTACGCTCCCGTTGACGGTGTTGAAGTTCAGTGCAGTCCGAAAATTTGGAAGACGCAAGAGGTTGTTAATAATTTACAAGAAGGATTAGAAGCAAACATTAGGGCATTAAAACTTAAAGGAAAATATTATAATTTAAATGAGAAAGAGGATGAGTATTTTGTAATTGACCATAATGTTGACGAGTCAGTTAATTTTTTATATTTAAGAAATTGGCCAAGTAAAATTGAAATTACTCCTGCTAATGAGGAATTAATGATTGCAGAACCAATTGGAAACCAACAAGGTTTAGGAATTTTAGGTTTTTGTTATGTTCCTTATCATTTTGTTTACGACGTAAGCTTTCCTGTTTTGATACAAATACATGATGGATTAGAAATTTTTCAGTTCCCTATTTCTGTGATTATTGATAATAATCTGCCTAGAGAAGCAGAACTTTTGAGTTTTGCAGAGGAAGAGGATATTGATATATGTAGTTTTAAGGAAGGGAATGTGCAGGTTTATACTTTTGATAGTAATTTGAATCCTGTCGAGGCTGAAATAAGTTATAAGTGCTTTGATAGTATTTGCAGGCTTGGAGAAACAGAGAGCTCTGGGGGAGATGCTGTTCTTAATACAAATATTCCTTTATGTGTTAATGGTTATATAATTGCCAAAGCCGAGGGATTTGTAGAGAAGAAGCAGTTGTTTTCATCCAATTCTGAAATAATTGCCGACGTTATCCTTGATAGAGAATATGAAGTTGAGGTTGAATTAAGAGTCGCTGGGAAAGAGAAAAAAAATACAACTGCGATTGTTCATTTTAGCGGAGAAGACGGAACAGCAAGTGTAGTTTTGCCTGAAAATAATAAAGTTAAGTTGAAAGAAGGGCTATATGATATAGATGTTTTTGTTTATGGAGATTCGAGTGTTGTGATTCCAAGTTCTAGGAAAAGGCAATGTTTTGAAGTGTCAAAAGGAGGTTTGTTTAGCTTTTTTGGGGCAACTAAAGAAGAGTGTATTGATATTGAAATCCCTGAAGTAAGAATAGATTACGCGTTGACAGGAGGAGGAAAAACAAATACTTATATTCTGGAATCTGAGTTGAAAAAAGGCAGAGTGGTTATAGATGTTAGTGAATTGCCTAAACCAAATTCACTTGAACAGTTGCAATATAATTACGAAATATTTAATAGTCTAGGAGTTGAGATGGTGTTTATATGATAAAGAAAAGGTTTGGAGAATTGTTTTTGGTTGTTGGAATTTTGATTTTTATAATTGCAGGTTTGGAATTTAGTGTTGCGCAGGTTGGTTCAGGTTATTCTTATTCTGATAAGGAATTTTCTGGGAGTAATAGAGGCAGTGCAAGTTTTGTCAATTATGGTGCACCTCCTGATTTTCAGAAATATTACTCTTCAGAGGGCAGACTCAGTACTTATTTTCCAGTTTTAGCCGATAGAGATAGTTGTTTTGCGAGGCAGGATATTTTATTACAAGTTGCTCCTGTCGGTTGTCAGCCAGCTGTTGTAAGAAGCGATTTATTAGCAGAGCAAAATGTTCCGGTATTTTGTCAGCTTGATGCTATAAAAGTGAATCCTTTGTTAGATATTAAGCAGATAAGGAGTATAAGGTTTAGGGGAGATTACCCTAAGGAAGTTGTCGGAGTTGGTTTTCATCCTGCGAGAGCTGCTTTGAGGACAAGAGATAAACTTTTAGGCAGTCCATTAATAAATAATATTGGATATGTCGTTGTTGTTTTGAAGAGAAACCCAAATGAAGAAGAATTGCCGAATTTTATTAATTTTACCTTAAGTGCGAGACTCGATTATTATTCTGGAAATGCTTTAGGAATTGGAAAAAGTGAGTTTTTGCTTAGGGAAGTTACAGACGCTGAATGGAAGTCTGAAAGGAATAGACAAAGTTTCTTTAAAGGACAATATTTTGCGAGGCTTATCGATGCAGACCCTAATTTTGCAACTATTGCTATTTATCATGGAGAAAGGAAAATTTCGACAACAAGAGTTCAAAGGGGAAAGTCTTCAGAAGATATTTATGTGCCTGGCCAATATTGCCAGGTAGCTTTGAAGCTTTCTTATGATGGTTTTGTTTCTGCAGACAAGATTGCTAAGATTCGGATTGATGATGAGATCATTGATGTTTATCGAGGAAGCAGGTTTCTGAATGGCAAATGTCAAGTAAAAAGTATAAATGGGGATAGTACGAATGGAACCGTAGAAATTTCTTGTGGCGGTTCAAGATCATTTACTTTAGGATTACAAGCAAGATTCTTGAAAGTTGGAGACCTTGTTAATTACACGAAAGGAGATAGAGATTTATGGGAGATTACAGAAATTAATGAAAAGGAGAGACAATATAATATAACAAAATATTCTAATGAAGGTGTAATAGAAAGTAAGGTTGTCAATATTAGTGATGTTTTTCCAGAGGTTTCTGATGTTTTATTTGAGGCAAGATATACTGGCGAGACAAAAGAATATTTCAAAAAGGCAATTGATAGTTATGAGGAAGTAGTCGATAGTTATGCGCGTGAAAAAAAATCTGAGGCACGTGATATTGAAGGAACACCAACTTATGGAGAGCTAGCTTTGGGAAAAGCAATTGAGCTTGCGTCAGATTTTAAGAAAGAAGCAACCGAAGCCCGTTTAATAGAGAAATTTATTGATGTTTATCCTGACGCCGATAATAGTTCTTTTTATACTAGCAAATTAAATGAATTATATACGAAAGACAGCAGCTTGGCAGGAACAGTTATCGATATAGACAATGACTTTAAGACAATTAAGTTGCTGGAGATTAGGATTCCTGCGAAAAGGTCGAGTGCCGAGTTTGTTTTAGGTGTTGAAAGAATAACTTTGCAGAGTGGAGAGAGTCATTCATTTATTAGTATAGGAGATAAAAATGGCTTAGTCATTATTGAAAAGGTAGAGTTTGATAAGGTTAAGGTAACTTCTTATTGTGGGGAAGATGATAGAGGTAATAGAGAGTGGAGTAAATCAATCAGAATAGGAGAGAGTGAAACTTCTTGCGGGGTTAGTTTGAGATTGGTCGATGTTAATCTTGAAGAGTTTGCAAGAGTAAAAATTAGCCCTGTCGTTAGAACGACTAGCGAGACTGAGTTTACGGTCGGTGTTGGAATCGAGAAAAGAGCAATCAAGCTTAGTCCTGACAAGACAAAAGAAAAGATTGAGAATTTGAACAAGAGCATTAAGAAGTGGGAGTCAATTTCAAATAATTTAGGTGATGTTGTCAGAGGTTTGAAAGGAGCTTGCTTTGCAACTGCCGGAGTTTTAACTGTGAAGAATTTCTTTACAGGATTTAGTGGAGAATCTTTGGCAAGACAGAAAGTTATGCGAGGTTCTGACGGCTGGACTGAATGGTGTAAAGATAGACTGAAACCAAGAGGACAGTATGATACTTTAACTCAATGTTATAATGATAAAGCTTCACAAATAAAAAAAGATGTTGATGCATATGCGAAAGCAATCTCTCAATCAAATAAAAAGATGAAAGCAATTGAGGATGATAGTATAATTTCTAGTGGAGGATTTTTTGGAGGAGATAGTATTGATATCGATGAAGCTAAGAAAGATTTAGTTAAAGTATTAGAGAGTGAATGTTCGAGTGTTAGTACAGGACTGGGCGGAGAAAATGGTGATATCGGAAAGTTAATTGCTGGTGTAAAACTAGAAGATTTAGGATATCAACAATTAAGAGACATGTATTTTAATTGTCTTGTCGTTAAAGGAGGCCAGCTTTCTAGTGGTGGTGTAGGATTGAACAGGGCTAATGAAGACTTGAAGTTAATCGGTGAAAGGATTTTGGAGAGGAAAGAAACTTCACAAGTTAGAGAAGGTCTCGGTGAATCATTAAAAAGAACTGGTTTAGAAGGTTTTAGAATTGTGTCTTATGGAGGGGAAAATGCAATAAGAGGCGAGTATTATGGGGGGATTTTGAAACCAGGAGATATAAATAATGTTGATATTAATAATAATACACCTGCTCAAGTTATAACTTATGACGGGGATCCTTATCTTATAATTTTACAAAAAACTAGTGTGGAGAATTATAGACCAGAGAAGATTTATGCATTGACGCGAGAGAGTAATTATAAAGAGGCCACTCTTGTCGAGGGCGCGCTTGCTTCAAAGATTAGGAGAATCCATATTTATAGAAAAATCGATGCTGGTTCTTATAATAATAGATTTGCCAAGGGCGAGGATGTTGTGAGGTATTATGAGAGAGAGCCATATAAAGGGACGCCGGCAATTGTGCCTATAGATGTTGATGAGGGATGGTATGTTGCAACAAAACAAACATTGCCTGGTTTCGGAAAAATAAAAGCATTTGAATCGTCAGGAAGACCGGTTAGTTTCTGGGTTTGTAATATCATGCAAGATAAAAAAGTAGGATTTTTCTCTCCTGGTTTTGGCGATGATAAATGTGTGCAGTTTAATATGAATACAGGACAGCCTTTGGATAAATTCCCTGGTTTGAGCGAGCGAAAGACAAGACAGTTAGTCGATAGAGCAGTTCAGGCATTAGAGGATGCAGCCAAAGAGACAGGGAAGAAAAAGGGAGAGCTTGTTAATATTCTTGGGAGACGTCTTAGTGTTGGAGGTTTTGCTGCGAGTATTCCTGGAACGCAATGCCAAGATTTTATGAGTCCTGAAGATTGTTTGAAGTTATTTAATGTTTGCGACCCTGTGATATGCCCAAGTTCGAGATGCAATTTGGGTGGTACATATTATGTTTCAGATGTTATTCAATCTGGCGTCATAGGGAGTGTTTTGTTATGCTTGCCTAATTTTAAAGAAGGTATACTAGTGCCTGTTTGTTTGACAGGAATTAAAGCTGGAATCGATGGTTATTTGTCAATTTTGAAATCTCATCAGCAATGTTTGCAAGAGAATTTGGAAACCGGAAGAACAATAGGGATTTGTGATTTAGTAACTTCTGTTTATACTTGTGAGTTTTTCTGGAGACAGGCGGCGCCAGTCGCAAATGTTTTGTTACCGAAAGCTGTTGAGTTTCTTTACACAGGCGGACAAGGACAGGCGAGAGGCGGAGGAGAGTATTTAACTGTTCAGACTGCCTGGGAAAATGCGCAAGACTCTGTTAATTTCTTTACACAAGAATATGCAGCTAATTCTTTAGAAGCGTTTAGAGTCAGGTCTATTGCAGAAGCAGGCACAACTTTGTGTAGGGCTTTTGTTTCTGTTAAAGGCCCTAAGTCGTTTGAAACACTAATTGAGCCAGATTCGCCGCCGCAGTTCCATGCATGGTTTAGTTCAATACCATTTAGCGACGCGACTGTTCCTGCCACGGCTCAGTATAAAGTATTTTATCATATTTTTTCAGGGGATGATTCTGGAGTTGCATTTAGCGTTTATTTGAAAGACCCTCCTGAAACTTCATTCTATTACACGACTCCGACGTTAATTGTTGCTTCAGGGTTTGCACCGAGAGGACAGTTTGCTACAGAGACGAGAGACTTTACTGCGCCGGAAGGTTATAAGCAGTTATGCGTGAGGATAAATAACAAGGAAGAGTGCGGGTTTAAACAAGTATCTTCTAGTTTCGCTCTTAATATTATTAGAGATGAATTTGTGAGTGATGAAATTGAAAGGGGAGATATAACAAGAGAGAGTGAATGTATTTCAGGCAAATTGAATGTTGCGGCTTTGTTAAACCCAAATATCCAAGAGGCAGCACAAGAAGCAATTGACCCTGCCGTTTATAATAGAGGAGTAGTTAGGATTTGTGCGACTGATAATCCAGGAAAGGGAACAGAGCCAGAGAGGTTTGTGGATGCTGGTTATTGCGATGACCAGAGAGTAAGATGCTGGGTCGATATGAATAGTGTTGAAAGAGCTCTTACAGTTGATAATATTGGAGAAAAAGAAAAAACTATAGAAAAATTAGAAGCAAGGCAGAAAGAGCTTTTGCAAGAAGGAAAGGAAAAAGAGTTTTATAGTGAGACGAAAGCTAGTGAGGTTAGTGAAAGGTTAAGAAGAGAGAAACTTTTCAGAGTCAGCAAGGATAATGTCGAAGGTAGAATTGATGAGATTGATAATGATTTAGAAAAAGTATTTTTTAATTATCAGAGGGCAGAGTTTCTTTTGTTGAAAGGAGATGTTTATGCTAAGGTTGCTAAGAATTTATTGACAAAATTGCAGGGAGTTTTGGAGATAGATCCTTCTGGGGGAGTCGAGGATAAAAAAGAAAAAGAAGAAAATATAGAATTGCTTTTTTCTGAGAGATTTAGTCTTAGAAATAGTGAAGATGATTTAATTATACGTTATAAAAAGTATCAGGATAGTACATTAGATAATACAGAGCTATTTGTTCCTAAGGATACTAAAGTTTTGGTTTATAAGACTAAGAATAATGTTGTTGCAGATTTGAGTAGAACAATTGATTTTTCTGGAAAAGGGGAGTCTGTCATAGCTGTGAAAGAAAATTCGATGTATTTACGGATTTTGGATGATTTTGATTTAGTTAGGTTAGACAATGCGAAGATTTTATTTAGCGAAGATGGTAGTCTTAGCCTAAAGTTTGATGGTTCTGGTAACTAATGAGTGCGGGGACTAAGTTTTATAGCGGAAGTTAAAAGCGGGGAGAATTGTCTGGGTTTTTTTGTTTAGGAAATAAATATAAATAACTCTAAGTTAAAGGTTTGATATGGATATAAGAAAAATAGGCGTTCATAACGGGTATTTTCATGCTGATGATGTTTTTGCAGTAGCAGTACTAAAATTAATTTATCCCAAAGCGAAAGTTGTTCGAAGTAGGGACCTGGGTATTTTAAAAAAATGTGATGTTCGTATTGACGTTGGTATGAAGTATGATCCTAAAAAAGGAGATTTTGATCACCACCAAGGAAATATGAAAGAATCAAGGGAGAATGGAGTTCCCTATGCTTCGTTCGGTTTAGTATGGAAACATTTTGGAAAAAAACTTGTAGGTAACAACGAAGTCTGGGAGTATATTGACAAAAGATTTGTTCAACCAATTGATGCAAATGATACCGGTCACAATATATATGAGGCACAGATTGATCCACATACTACTTCAAAGGTCGTTGATGTGTTTAATCCTAGCTGGTTACAACAAGACGAAAAATTATATGATGAAGGGTTTTTTGAGATCTTACCCTTTGCTATGACACTTGTACAAAAAGAAATACAAAAAGCGGATGGAATCGTGAAGGCAAGAAGCATAGTTAGAGAAAAAATAAAAGAACAGGATGCAGAAAAGAAAGGTTTTTTATTTTTAGAAAAACATATTCCATGGAAAGAAGTTGTTATTAATGAGACAAGTGATGTCAAATATGTTGTTTCTTATCATGAAGGATATAGCACATGGGGTGTTGAAGCAGTTCGAAAAGAATTAGTCAGCTTTGAGAATCGAAAAGATTTACCCAAAGAGTGGGGTGGATTAGCAAATGAAAAACTTGCCAGCGTTACTGGAATCAAAGATGCAGTGTTTTGTCATAAATCCCTTTTCGTTATTTCGGCGCGAAGTAAGGAAAGCGCTCTAAAATTAGTAAAAAAAGCCTTAAAAGACTAAATAATCACACGATTATTTATTTCAAAGATCGTACCGCATTACCCCCCATAGTTAAAAGCGGTCTGAGTGCGGGGACTAGGATCCTAAATACAAACTTTTTAGAAAAAAGTTTCTATGAGTTCAAAAACTATACTTGGAACTTCGTTCTTATTAGCAAGCTACAAAATAGTCCAGCAATATTGCTTTGCAATATTGAATGCGGGAACTAGGATTCGAACCTAGGTAGGCACTAAGCACACTGCGGCCTAAACGCAGCCCGTTTGACCACTCCGGCATCCCCGCCTGCTTAGAAATAGAATTGAAATTGGAGTTATAAGCGTTTTGGTTATCCTTTAACTATGCTTTTAATAAAACCCAAACTAATTCGTTCAGGTCTAGTAGTGCTACCTAGTTTGTTATATTTTAGAGTCATATTTGCTTCAAAATATCCTTCTAAGGTATTTTCACAAACTATTGTAAATTCAGTATTTATGTTTGGCTCCATCATTTTGTTGAAATCTTTTTTACCACAATTAGTTATCTCAATGTTTTTTAACTCTAGATCTCCTTCTCCTGCTTGCACCACCTCAAGAGTTATTTGATTTTTACTTACAGTAAAGGCATTAACATAGAAAGGCGGACCTATGACTGCTAGATTTCCGAAAAGTTTTCCATTTTTACTGATGAATGGATATCCTTCTAGCATTTCTCCTTTTTTATTGATTATTGCTGTTAGTTCTTTTGAAACTCCAACAGTACATACAATTTCCCAATAATTTCCATCTAGATTAGGTATTTTAGTTATTGTTGAGTTTGAAGGGTCTTCACATGTTTCATAGAGGGAGTTTAATTCTCTCGGCTCTGATTCAATATATTCTTGAACGTCAGATATTTCTTCCAGGTTAGTTGAGCCAGTTAATAGGAAATAACCTACGACACCTAAAATTAGTAATAGAATAATAACAAAAATGATTATCACCTTTTCCATTATTTAGAAATGTGAAGAGAATATTTAAGGTTTTCTTAGGAGGTCTTAGCCTTTCCTTTTGCCTCTATCTCTTTGAGCTTATCTTCAATTTCTAACTTTTCTATGAGTTCTTTGTACCTGTTTCTGATTGTGACTTCTGTTATTCCTGCGACATCTGCGACTTCTCTCTGGGTTTTCTTTTCACTGTTAAGGAGGGCAGCAACATATAGAGCGGCAGCCGCAATTCCAGCAGGACCTCTCCCTGATGTTAGTTCTGAAACGTCTGCTTTTTTTAATATTCTAAGGGCTTCATTTTGGGCTTTTGGAGATAGATGCAAGATTGAAGAGAACCTTGAGATGTAGTCTTTTGGTGAAGATGGTTTTACTTTTATTCCGAGTTTTCTTATGATAAACCTGTATGTTCTGCCAATTTCTTTTCTTGGAACGTCAGATGCTGTAGCGATTTCATCTAGAGTTCTTGGGATATTGTATGAACGACAAGCTGCGTAGATGCAAGCAGCAATAACAGATTCCATTGAGCGTCCTCGGACAAGACCTCTTTGCAAAACAAAGTTGTAGACTCTGGCAGATTCATCTCTTACGACAGAAGGCAAGTTGAGGAAAGAGGCGACTCTTCTTAATTCAGCCATTGCAAGTCTTAAGTTTCTTTCTATTGATGTAGAGACTCTTTCTTGCCATTTTTTTAGTCTTAGAAATTTGCGAGTTTGACCAGATTCTAATTTGTAAATATCAGAGATTTCGCCGACGTTTGTTGTGAGTCCCTTATCAAATTTTTGTATTGATAGTGGTGCTCCGCCGCGTCCTTTTTTTTCATTTTTGTCAAATTGGCCACCACCTTCTTGGCCAGTGTCAACCATTTTTTCTTCAATAAGAAGACCGCATTCATTACAGATTATTTCGCCCCTTTGCTCATCGTGAGTAAGATGTATGCTTTCGCATTCCGGGCATCTTTTTATATAGTCGCTCATTTTCTATACATCTAATAGAAAGCTTTATAAATCTTTTCTTTTTCTGAGTATTTAAATCTTTCGTTTTAGAATTTTATTGATGTAACCAGGGAGGCACATTAATAACTAGGAAGGCACATTAATTCGCCGGTAAAACAAGAAGTGCAAGTTTGTTTGCTTTCTTGATCTTCAATATATTCACAATAAGAAGAGTCTTTTTTTATTATTGCTAGATTTCTGTAACAATCTGCTGATATAATCCCTGTAGTTATTTGTTCACATAGTTCTGGGTTTTCAGTCTTTTTTGCTATGAATCCTACACATATTTCTTGACTTTCTTTATATTTTAGTTCTTTACATTCCTCTACATTGAGTTTTCTTTTTGCTGTTATCTCACTTCTTTGGACTCTTTCTAAGTCTAGGTAGCAGGCCATTTGATCGATCTCCGTATTATTATGGCAGTAAGATGGTCCAGCTAAGAGTATACTTACTTTTTTTGTGCAAAATGTTTTTTCTCTTTCATTATTTATCTTATAACAAAGATCGATTTCATGAGACCTCAAGGCTACTAAGAGATAACAACCGTCTTTTCTACCAGTATATTCTATTAATTCACATATCTCTGGATCTTCTAAATGTCGTGCTATGTGTTGGTAGCATATTTCTTTTAATGCATAAGGGTCATGTTCTAGTCCATCTTCTATTTTGTTGCAAGCACGATAATCTCTTGTCTTTTTTCCTATTTCTTCATAACAGAGGGATTGAGAACCAATTTTAAGCTGTTCACATTTCTTTAGATCTTGAGAGTTGATAGCAGAGTATATTTTACAGAGCTCTATCGACCATTGATCTTCAGAAAAGCCTTCACACTCTTCGAAAGAAATTTGGAGATCCTCAGAATCTATTGTTTCTAGATAACAAATTTCTTTTTCTCCAAGAGGCAGGGAATTACATTCAGCTTCTAGGTATTCAGATGCCGAATTGCTTATACCTATATTGTTGCTGATTAGAAAGAAAGATGTTAATCCTATGGCTAACAATCCCACTAATACTAGGATAATTATTAGTATACCTTTCATTAGTTTGTTTTAGAGTGAGAGGTATTTAATAGTTGATAGTTGAGCTTTTTATTCTATCAAAACAGCATTCACGCAACCTTCTCTCGAAGGGCGGTTTGTTATTGTTGCTTTGCCCATGGAAGTTTCAATTAGAACTCCCTTTATTAATCTATTTTGTCTGGCAAGGAATTTATTCTGGGGGGTTTCAAGAACTTTTTTTATTTCAGCTTTTTTCATGCCTTCAGAGGCAGCCACATTTACGATATTTGTGCTGAGTAAGATTGTTTTTTTTGTTCCCCCTTTAACTCTGATTGTTTTTCTTTTTAGTTCACCGAGTACGACTATCTTTTCTTGACTGGTTTTTTCATAAAACTTTTTCTTTCTATTTGCGTGATATTTTCCGCCAGTAATTTTTCTTCCTTTATTCATTTTACAACCTTTCAAAAACCTCAAGAATTTTTAATTCTTGGGGCCCAGAAAACTTATTAGTTTTCTAGGGGTTCTAGGAGTCCAAACGGATCCTTTACCTTTACAATCTTTCAAAAATTTGGTTTATATAGTTTTTGTTTTAATAAAATCTTTGTTAAGTTTGCATAACAACAATCTACAACAATGTTTAAATACTCTAAATCTAAAAAGCACATATGGGAAATGGAATAGAGAGACCACTTGATCTTTTGAATGCGTCTAAAGGCAAGGAAGTTATTATTCAACTGAAGAACGATAAGCAATTCGTCGGTATTTTAAAGGCATTTGATATTCATATAAATGTTGTTCTGGATAATACAAAAGAGATGATTAATGGAGAAGTAAAGAAAAGTTTTGGCCTGACATTTTTGAGAGGAGATACTATTATATTTATTTCTCCTTCTTCAACTTAATTAGAAAGTTAGAGCTTCGCAAGAAATCTGTTTGTTTTAGTCGACAATAAATTGGTATTTGTTTTAAACAATTATTTTATCAAAATCTTTTGCAACATGGGTGGCTTTGAAAACCTTTTTTGCTTCGTCTAGGATAAGTTTTGTGTTATGTTCATTTTTGTGAGAGAGGTGGGTAAGAATTAATTTTTTAACTTTTGCTTTTTTTGCGATTGTTGCTGCTTGTTTTGCTGTTAAGTGACAGTATTCCCTTGCTTTTTCTTCTTCTTTTGATGAGTAGCTTGATTCACATATTAAAATATCAGAATTTTTAGCTAGTTTTATAGAGTTGTTACTCATTGCGCTGTCTAAGACAAATGTTATTTTCTTTCCTTTTTGTAAATATGTCATGTTTTTAGCTTTGAGCTTTTTACCTTTGAAGGTTACATCTTTGCCTTGTTGCAGTTTTCCTAATAGCGGAGAACTTGGAAGTTTTAGTTTTTTTAGAATGTCTTTGCGTAAGCGTAATTTGTCTTTTATTATTAAAGCGTATGCATTGGTTGGCATTTTGTGTGGCACAGGTTTTGTTTCAATTAGGAATTCTTTTTCATCTATTAGTATTCCAGAAGAAACTTCATGGATTTCTGGGTTTATTCTAAATTTTCCATATATTTTTTCAAGTAACCTAATTTTTTCTTTTGTTCCTTTTGGACCATAGATATATAATGTTTTTGAGTAATCAGACATATCCAGTGTTTTTAAAAGGCCTGGAATACCTAAGGCATGGTCTGCGTGCCAGTGGGTTAATAAAATTCTGGTTAGTTTGCAGGGATTTAGTTTTGCAATTTTGAATTGTCTTTGGGTTCCTTCACCGCAGTCAATTAATATGTTTTCAGCGCCATAGTTAATTAAAATTGCAGTATGATTTCTTTTAGCAGTTGGTATTGCACTTCCAGTTCCGAGGAAAGTTATTTCTATCTTCATGTTTTTTTATATGAAAGTTGTTTTATATAAGTTATTGTGAGTCTTATTAATCTAAAAAATAGATTTTTAGAATAAAGTAATTATTTTAGGTAATATTATAATATTTTATAAATCCATAGTATGAAAGAAGTTTATTATGTGTAGGAGGGTTTTATTACTTGTTGGTTTATTGGGCTTGAATTAAGCAATCTTTATAAAATATAGTCTTTTTAATGTATCATGCATAAAAAAAAGGTGATTCAGTTTTTTGTTTTATTGTTTGTTTTTGCAGGTTTGTTAGCCATGACTCAATTTTCATATTTTGAGGGCATCGGTATTACTGGGTTTGCTATTTTTGAGGATTTTGGGAATAGTTTTAATAACGGCACCTTTGAGAACACAGTATATAATGGTTCTTCAGTGGTTTTATCTGGAAGTAATTTGAGTGGAAATTATACTAGTCAGGTTTTTGATGCTACACAACTTGCGACTTGGAATAATATTAGTTTGGTTAGGAAGATTCCTAAATTTGATTATTTATATGTTTTTGATAATGATAAAGATGTATGGAGATCATCTGACGATGGAACTAGTTGGGTTGAAATAAACAATAGTTATTTTTCTTTAGATATATATGGAATAACGTCAACTTCAGATGGGTTGTTTGTAATTAAAAAGGATGGGCAAGTTCATAAATCAACAGATTCTGGTGTTACATGGTCATTAGTAAACAGTGGAGATATAACTCAAGAGCCAAGAGGATTAACTTCTGACTCGAGTGATAATTTATATGTCGTTGCTAAATCTAAACAAATATATCAGTCGATAAATGCAGGAGCAAGTTGGACGTTAGTAAATAATTCTTATACGGTTACGAATAATGCTAATCAGTATGGGATTGGAGAAGAATTAGTAAAAACTAATTTAACTTATCAATATAGGAATTGTTCTTTGGCTAATTGTGGCGGTGAAAGTTTTATCGGTCCCGACGGCACCGGAGATAGTTTTTTTACAGAGACGGTTAGGGACATTAGTTTGACAAGTCAGTATTTTCAGTATAAAGTTTATTTTAGTAGTGATTCCCCTGATGTTTCTCCTTATTTAGAAAGTGTGACTATTGATTATTCTTTATTGAGTTCTGGAAATGCAACTGTTCCGACAGTTAATATAGATTATCCTTCATATAGCTCAACATACGGTGATAATGAAAGCTTAACATTAAACTTTTCTGTTATTTCTGATAATTTGGATTCATGTTGGTATACTTTAAATAATGGTGAAACAAATGAAACAATAGTTAATTGTGAGAATACAACTTTTAGTGTTGCTGAAGATGGAGTTTATAATATTTCTGTTTATGCTAATGAAACTGTTTTAGGCTTAGAGGGTTCTGATAGTTTGCTATTTTATGTGAACATCGGAAAACCTAGTGTTCATCTTACGTCTCCCCAGCATAATTATTATATTAATGCAACAGAAGTTAATTTTATTTATATTCCGTCTTCTGGTGTGGCTTTAGATAGATGTAAGCTCTGGGGAGATTTTACTAGTAATTATTCTTTAAATCAAACAAATTCAAATGTTATTTCTGGAGAGCAAAGTTCTTTCATATTGAATTTAAGTGAAGGTACTTATTTATGGGCTATTTATTGCTCAGATAATATAAATTCAGCTATTACTGGCAACAGGACTCTTATAGTAGATATTACTCCTCCTGTAGTTGATATTACTGAACCAACAGGCACATATTCTAGTTTTGACATACCTCTCGATTTCGATGTTAATGATTCTAGCCCTGTCGGACCGTGTGTTTATAATATTAGTGCTTCAGGAAGCGGGGTTAGTATAGAGATTATTATAATTGATCCTCAATGTGATGATGAGATTATTAGTGTAATAACTGTAGCGACTGATTATGATTTGACTTTGACAGCAGATGATTCAGCAGGAAATTCTGGTTCTGACCAAACTAGTTTTTCAGTTTCTGGCGGAGGTTCTAGCGGTGGAGGTTCTAGCAGTAGTGGAGGTTCTCCAGGTTTAACAGGTCCTGCAGAAATTAGTTTTTCTGAATTAGGGGAAATTAATATGAGAAGAGGGCAGAGTGAATTTATTGCACTAGAAGTTTTAAATTCAGGCTCTAGATTTTTAAATAATTGTAAGCTTTTGGCAGAAGGTATTATGGAAAGTTGGGTTTCTAACAAGCAAGTTGAATCTTTGAGTTCAGGACAAAAAGTAGAATATATATTCAGTTTGAACGTGCCTGTTGATGTCGAGCCAGGAAAATATTCTTCTATTCTTACAGTTAGTTGTAATGAAGTTAGTGTTAGTACTTCCTTGAACGTAAATGTTATTGTAGGAGATTTTGATTTTGTTGTTTTGAGTTCTCAGAAAGAGGGAACTAAACTTATTGTTAGTTATAGTTTGGAAGAACTTTTTGGAAAAGATCAAGATATAACTTTGAGTTATAAATTAGTTAACGCTAATGAATTTGTTTTACTTGAAGGAGAAGAAGTTATTTTTATTGAAGCAGGGAAGAAGAGTAATTTGAAACTTAGCTTTGAACTTCCAAAGAATGCAGTTGGAGAGCTAAAGTTAATTATGTCTGCTTCTAACGGGAGAGAGAATATTGTTATTGAGCAAGATGTTATTTTAGAGGCTGGAAGGGGTTTAGCTGGTTTCGTAATCTCGGAAGCTAATCGAAGGACGCTTTCTATTGCAGCCATTGCTATATTTGTTTTATTGTCTTTGTATTTTGTTTTGAAGTTTATTTATAAACATCATGAAAGGATAACTAAGCATGGAGAGAGAGGAAGGCACTTTATTAAAATTAAATTGAAGGAGTAAATTTAAATAATGAGTTTATGTATTTTTTATTATGCTCCCGTAGCTCAGTCTGGATAGAGCAACAGACTTCTAATATTGTGCTTTGTAAAGGGAGAAATCTGTGGGTCGCAGGTTCAAATCCTGTCGGGGGCATTTTTGTAGAAATATATATTCCTAAATCTTTAAAAGTCTTTAAGATGTTGATATATTTCATGCGCGGG
This sequence comes from Nanobdellota archaeon, assembly GCA_022561055.1. Lineage (GTDB taxonomy): Archaea > Nanobdellota > Nanobdellia > Pacearchaeales > GW2011-AR1 > JADFRY01. The sequence goes on from JADFRY010000001.1 coordinate 119,792, forward strand.
TAGCCAAGTGGTAAGGCAGGGGCCTGCAGAGCCTCGATGCGAGGGTTCGAATCCCTCTCCGCGCTTTTTCTAGATTCGAACAGTTTGGGGGGTTTGAATCATCAGAGAATTGAAGATTCTCTGAGCCTCTTCGTGCTCTCTGGGCGCTTTGGAGTCCCTGTAAAATACCATATTTCTAAACAGGAAAATGCTCTAAAATAGAATATTAGAAAAAGTCCGTTTAATCTATTTAATCGCTTTATTTTTTAGCAATAATAGCTGTATGTGGTCCTAGTAAAGGTAAAATTCTGATGTCTTTGAAGTTGCATTCTGTAAGCCACGCTTTAATTTCTTCCTCGGTGTATGAAGAACCTTTAGTTTCTAAAAACATTACTAGAGAAAACAATGCTGGAAAAACCGGACTTGTTTTATCTGAATTTAGTAAAAATTCATTAATTATAATTAAACCATCTTGTGGTAAGATGTCATAGATTTTCTTAAGCAATTCTTTACACTCTGTAACGCTATGTGAATGTAAAATTTGTGATAGCAGTACAATATCAAAACCTTGCAGAAGTTCGTCTTCCAAATAATCACCAGACAGAGTATTAATTCTAGATTTATCTCCTAACTTTTGTATATATTCATTTGCCACTTCACATACTTTTGGCAATTCGAGAATAGTTGCTTTTAGATTTTTGTTTTTGTTAGTGAGTATTATAGAATATGCTCCAGAACCACCACCAAGATCTAATAAATTTTTATAACTTGATAAATCTAATTCTTCAGATAACACATTTGCCGGATCTAGTGCACTATTATGCATAGCTCTCGTAAAAATAGGATCTTCAAAATTTACTCTTGTGTGCTCTAGCGGTTCACCCTTCAGTATGCTTTCCTTAAGATGATCCCAGTTCTTATCTAATTTGTCGCACAGGAGTATATAATCTCCATAAAAACTAGGGCTTTCTTTTACCAACAATTTTTCAGATGAGGGAGTATTCTTATAAATCTCTCCTTCTTTTTCAAGAAAACCAAGAGCCACACAAGCGTTAAGCAGCCTCTCGATAGGTTTAATATTGGTATTCAATTCTTCTGCTATTTTTTGTACAGTATCTATCCCTTTTTGGATTTTTGCAAATATTTCTAATTCTACTGCAACAACAAGAGTCTTTCTAGTCCATGTATTAGTAGTTATATTTAGTAACGAATCTTTTGACAATTCTTTAGACATGCTATTTAATATATCTCATTATTTATAAGTTCTTTGCAAAAACCACCGTTTTTCTTAGCCTCGATGCGAGGGTTCGAATCCCTCTCCACGCTCTACAACTTTAAGATATGGGTAGGGCTCTAGTTTTGGCATTTTAAGGGGATGTCTTTTTTTCTAGCAAGATTGGTGATTCAGAGTCGATTATTTTAGATCAATTCCCAGCCATGGCTCGCTATAATTTAAGGATTCTCCATTCTTCTTAATCTCTAACCTGCTATTTTTATCATTCCTATTTGAAAATGTAAATAGAATATAAGGTTCGTCTTTATCTAACACTTTTATTAATTGTGTAGCACCCACTATCTCTCTTAAGCTTTCATCCTCACAACAAAAAGTTGGTTGATACCCCAATGACGCTTTAAACTTTTCAAGTCCAATGCTAACAGCTTCACCATAATAAGCAGTATCAGTACCATAACTCATTATTTTCAAACCTAATTTCTTAGCAAGAGCATAAACTTCTTCTTGAGCCCTCAAAATAAAATGTTTTCTGCGATTTTCTCCAGAATTATCTGAAACGCTCCCTTTTATCTTTAAAATACCTTTTCCAGAAATTAATTCAAGAATCAAACCAGCAACCATTTTTCCACTAGTATCTTTAATTATAACTTCATAGAAATTATCACGGACATTTTCGATTTGCTTTAAAAAATCAGTAGGGATAAGACGCAACCCATATTTTTTACTAAGAACGAATTTTTCATAGAGCAAATACCATTCCTTAAAATTTTTATCCGTCAATTCATTTGTAGTAACTGAATAATTCTTAGTTGTATTTATTTTCTTACGATAGTCTCTAATCCTTCTCCTTCTTTCTTGTTCATTGATATCTGTCCGCATAATTAATCTATCCAAATATGTACTTGTAGGAGCATGCCAGGTAACATAAATAGGCCCATAATTAAAATCGTTCAATGATTGCACATCCTCTTTATTAGGGTTCCGAATAGCTATTGCATAAACGCCTTTCTTTAACAACTTTTTTTCTTCTTTCCTTGCCAACAATCCGGAACCAGCAGGAAATAAAGCAACCTTTTTACTGATAAAACCAGTCAGCATCCAATCAGGAGAATTTGGATTTTCATCCATTGTTTCAGTAATGCGATATTTTTCATCAGTCATTTTGATATTCCTATAAATGATGTTTTAACCATACAAATCTAAATAAGGCGTCTTTTTTAAGATTTAGGTTGGTTTGATTAGTAAATAAACCACTCCCTAAACAACCCTTTTCTATGAGGGATTTTTTAGAAATGAATAATCATGTGGTTTTTTTAGCTATGATATAATTATCCAAATAATGTTTTAATTCTTTCATCAACATAGGCCGCTGCCTCTTGAGCACGTTTCTTGTCACCTTTGAGTTCTTTGATGTCCACATATGGATAAAGAATAGGAATTAATACTGTAGCTGGAGGTATTAAACTAAATAAGGCTTTTCTCACAATGTATCTAGGCATTCCCATGCCCCTCCTTGCTCCATTATTCATTTTTCTCAAATAATTACAAGGGATAATATATTCCAATTGCTCGGCTCTTCCAAGGAGTTCCTCAGGTTTTCTTTGTTCACCAGACACATAATTACGGAACCCTGTAATGTCATCTAATTCTTCTAATGTGGATGAAATCACGGAATCATTGGGTCTACTTACTGCTTCAGAGGCTATTGGATTATTGAGAAGTGCAATCAGCTCTCTGTGAGCTAAATCTATTATCTTTTTTGTGGTTGGGAGACTATCTTGGATCTTTTTTGGTATGCTATAATCTCCATCTCTGAAACTTTTTATAGTTACTTCTACTTTTTTCATTTTTCTGTATGTTGTGTCCCATTCTGATACCATATAAATTAGCCAATAGATACCTTTATAAAGTTAGTTTGTCGGATAATTCGACAACATGATAGAGAAATTACAAAGACTTGGGATGACAAAAAGTGAATCACAAGTGTATCAATTATTAGTTAAGTATGGAAGTATTTCTGGTAGTCAATTAGCTAAGAAATCTGGAATAGATAGGTCTACAACATATAATCTACTTGTATCTCTAAACGCAAAAGGATTTGTTTCATATATTATTAAAGAAGGCATTAAGATTTACCAAATTTCAAATCCTTCAAATTTAAGAAAATTTGCAGAGGATTCTATACAAATTGCAGAGTCTGTTATCGAAGAAATAAACAAGACCAAACAAAAGATTCTGACTGAAAGCATAGCCGAGGTTTACGAAGGACCAAACGCTCCCAAAGTAATGTATAATTACTATCTAGAATCTAAAGATCAAGAATTTTATGTATATGGGGGCTATGGCAAAATGTTCCAAAAACTTGAGCCAGAAATGAAAGGATACATTAAAAAATTTATTTCCAATAAGAATTTTCTATATTCCTTTGTCTCGAAAGATTATCCAAATCTGGAAAATTTGAGGAAAATTCCTGGGAAAATAAAAAGAACAGACTTTAAATCACTCCCAGCAGGATTTACAATTGGATCAGATTCAGTTACTTTTCATGTATATGAAGATGAATCTCAAGTAATATCTATCAAGCATCCACAGATTGCTAAAGTTATGAGAGAACTATTTGAAATAGCTTGGGGAAAGCGGACTACCAAGGAAGTTGGTGCATAAAAGTTATTTCACTGTTTTACGCCAAAAATAAAAAACCAGGTGATTATTTACATCTAAGCGCCAATTCGTATCTAAAACTTACGGCTTTCTCTCCGCGCTTTTTCTGGATTCGAGGGCTCGGTTTAAATATCGCGTTCTAGGGCTTTGAAATTTTCCATAAAGTATTAAAGTATTCCTGAAAACCCTTTGCTAGTTTTTTATTTTTGATAAAAATAGTGATTTCTTTTTCCCCGCTTCCTAGTAGAGGGATAATTACGTTATCTTTATACACGTTTATTGGAATGGCACTGCTTTGGTCGAGAAATCTTTCTTGATTATAGGCGTCTTGTTTTTGATGGTACTCTTTAACTCCTTTTAAATTTGTTGTAAATATTACTTTTGTTTTTAATTTGGCTTTAACTCTTTTTTTGTGATAATTAATAAAGAAGTTAAGCTGTTGTTCGTTTAGTGTTTTGTCAACTCCAAATACTAAAAATTCTTCATTTGGTTGGAATTCGTTTTCAACAATTTGGAATGCGTTTTTTAGTCCATTATATCCTTCAAATATTTCTGCTCTTTCCTCTTTTGAGGAGATTGTTTGGAGATCTGATAAAGAGGGGATTAATTCTTGCAATTCTTTTTTTTGGTTTTGTATTTCTTTCGCTTTTTTGTCTAGAAGGCCCTGTAAGAAATTTGGAGGAGCTGCATTATAGTAGTTAACTTTATTTTTAAGGAAGTTTGAGACAAGACCTTTATTTTTTAGTCTGTCTAAGATGTCATATATTTTTGATTTTGTTATTTTTGCTTCTTTGACAATTTTTCCCACAGGAGCTTGACCTATTTTTAGCAGAGCTAGGTAGACCTCGGTTTCTCCTTTCGTTAAGCCTAGATTATAAAAGAATTCTTTGTTCATGTTACTTTAATATCCCCTATGGGGGGAACTAAGTTTTATATATGTTTGTTTTTGTCTCAGAAATAGATAACGAGGAACAAAATGATAGGAAAAGAATGGTTTACAAAAGCGAGAGAAAGGGCCTATGTAAACGAGTTAACAGATTCCCCTGATGATGAATTAGAGGCCATTGTATCAAGTTGGAGAGATAGATCCCCCTTTAACAAATTGTCAACAAGACTAGTTACATATCAAAAAGCGCGAGTCAATGCCGCAAGCACGGTTCTTTGGAATAGAAATCTAGCTATTATGTTGGAGAAATATTATAGGGAGGAGTATGGGGTTGATATTACCCCTGGCGATTCTTTGAATAATGGGAGAACTATAACAACCCATTATACAGCAGCGCCTATAAAGTAGTGCTTAAGAGAATAGTTAGGCACTACGCATAAAATTTAAATAGTCTATTGTAGTGCCTAATATATGAAAGCATTATCATTGAAGCAGCCATTTGCAGAATTGATATTGCAAGGAAAGAAGAAGATAGAATTGAGGACTTGGAATACTAAATTTAGAGGAGAATTTTTGATACATGCTTCTAAAATCCCTGATAAGAATGCTATGAAGGAGTTTGGTTTTGATGATTTGCCTTGTGGCTTTATTCTAGGAAAAGCAGAATTAGTATATGTTAAAAAATATGAGAGTAAAAGTGCACATGAAAAGGATAAAAAGTTACATTTGGGTTCTGAGGATTGGGGAGATTATGGTTTTGTTTTAGAGAATGTTAGGAGAATTAAGCTGGTTAGTTGTAAAGGAAGATTAGGATTTTGGAATTTTGAAGGAGATATAAAATGTTTATAGCTACAACTTTTAGAAAAAGTTCTAGGAGTCAAAAATGTTTATTGTGAAAAAGGTAATTGCTGGAAATGATTATTATTATTTGCGTGATTCTAAGAGAGTTAATGGCAAAGTGAAGGCGGTGACAGTTGCTTATCTTGGAAAAAATAAGAAAGAGGCAGAGAAAAAGGCACGGGAAATTATTAATGAGAGGAAAAAAGGAGTTAGCAAAAAAGAACAGGAAGGAAAAGAGAGCAAGGAGAAAAAGATGATTGTGATGGGCAACGAAGAAAAGGAATTTTTGAGTTTTATTCAAGAGGGAGGATTTATTTGGGGGCCGAGTCCTGAGATTTATGGAGGTGTTGCTGGTTTTTACACTTACGGACCACTTGGAAAGTTATTGAAAAACAAGATTGAGAATTCTGTTAGGAGAGTTTTTAATTCTCATGGTTTTAGAGAGATGGAAGGACCGACTGTACTCCCAGATGTAGTTTGGAAAGCTTCTGGACATCTTGATACTTTCAAGGACAGAATAATAAAATGTAAAAAATGTAGGGCGGTTTTCAGGGCTGATAAATTAATTGAAGAGAGATTTAATGTTTCTGCTGACTCTTTTTCTGATGAGAAAATTTTGAAGTTTATTGAGGATAAAGGAATAAACTGTCCGAGTTGTGGAGGAAGTTTTGAGAAGAAGATCGAGAGTCAAACTTTAATGATGAAGACAAAAGTTGCTGGACAAGATTCTTCTTTGAGGCCAGAGACCGCGACAGTAACTTATTTACCTTTTTTGAGAATTTATAATTATTTTAGGAAGAAGTTGCCCTTTTCAGTTTATCAGATTGGTAAGGTTTATAGGGATGAAATATCTCCGAGGCAGCATGTTTTAAGAAGTCGTGAATTTACGCAAGCAGAAGGACAGATTTTTATTGATCCTGAAAAAAAGAATGATTGGGAAAAGTATGAAGATATTAAATCGGTGGTTTTACCTTTCTGGGATTGGAAGGCGCAGGATAAAAATGAAGAGCCTAGTGATATTTCAATAGCCTCTGCGATGAAAAAAGGTTTGATAAAAAGCCAGGCTTATGCATGGTGCATATGGCTTGCATATATGCAGTTTGTTAATTTTGGCATTCCTAGGGAGAGAATAAGATTACGTCAGCATTGGCCTGACGAGAAAGCGTTTTACGCAGATGATGCTTGGGACATAGAGGCTAATTTGAATAATTATGGTTGGGTTGAACTTTGTGGGGTGCATGATAGAGCAGATTATGATTTGAAACAACATGGAAAAGCTTCAGGAGTTGCCTTAGAGGCTGTAAGGGAGAATGGAGAAAAATTTATTCCACATATTTTGGAAATTGCATTTGGAACGGACAGACCAACTTATGCTTTAATTGATATTTTTTATAGGAAGAAGGAAGTTGAAGAAGGGAAAACAATGTTTAAGGTTCCTTATCACATGGCGCCGATCGATGTTTCTATTTTTCCATTGATGAAAAAGCGAGAATTAATTAAAATTGCCGAGGAAGTAAAAGAGATGCTTGAAAATGATTTTGTTATTGATTATGATGTTTCTGGTTCGATAGGAAGAAGGTATTTAAGAGCTGCTTCTGCCGGAACACCGTTTGCTATAACAATTGATTATGAAAGTTTGGAGAAAAAGGATGTGACTATTAGAGATAGAGATACTTCTCGTCAAATAAGGGTAAAAATAAGCGATTTAAAGGATATTATTAAAAAGTTATTAGAGGGAGCCAAAATAACTGATTTTGGTAAATTTATTTAGAGATTATATTCTCTTTTTTCATTCTTTTTCTATAAATTTATATAAGGGCTTTGTGATTATTAATTAGTAATTGAAAAAATGGGGAAGACGATTGGCTTAATATCTATAAAAGGTGGTGTTGGTAAAACGACTCTGAGTGTTGCGCTTGCAGTTGATTTAGCTAATAATTATGGGAAAAAAGTTTTATTAATAGACACTAATTATTCTGCTCCGAATTTGGGGATTCATATGGATATTATTTCTCCTAGGAAAACTATTCATGATGTACTGTCAGGGTCAAAGCTGAGTGCTGCTATTCATGAGAAGTATGGTGTTGATGTTATTCCTGGAGATTTTTTATACAAAAGAGAATTTAGTCCTTTGAAGTTAAAGGCAAAGTTGAATCATGTAAAAAAGAAATATGATTTTATTATTTTAGATGCTTCTCCGAGTTTAAATGACGAGGTTCTTTCGACTATTTTGGCTTCAGATAAATTATTTGTTGTTACGACAGCTGATTATCCTACTTTGAGTTGTTCTATGAAGGCGGCTAAGTTGGCAAGGCAGAGGAGCAGACCGATTGATGGTATTATTTTAAATAGATTAAAGGGCAGATATGAAGTTAGTCTTGAGGAAATTCAGGAGTCTACAGGTATTCCTGTTGTTGCGAGGGTGAAAGATGATAAAATTGTTGCAATGTCTTTGTTTGAGAGAATTCCCGCCACGCTCTTTGCTAAGAACACTGCTTTTTCTAAAGAGATAAACAAACTTAGTGCAGCTTTAGTTGGAGAAAAAGAAAGAAGACCTTTATTAGATAAATTACTTTTTATTGATTTGAGAAAAGAAGAAGTAAACAGAGAGGTTTTAAGAGAAAATTTTTATAAGAGAGTTTTTAGGTAATTTGTATGGAAAGAGATTGTATATTTTGCAAAATTGCTAAAGGCGAGGTAAAATCGGAGAAAGTTGCAGAGAGTGATAATTTTTTTGCTATTCGTGACGTACATCCAATTGCTGAGGGGCACGTCATGGTAATTCCAAAGAAACATCTGGTTACTTTGTTGGACATCCCTAATAATCTTGGAGAAGAGCTTTTGAGTTTTACTAAAAAAGTTGCAGGGAATTTGTTAGATAAGAAATTGGGAGATGGTTTTGATTTGCTTATGAGGAATTTGGAAGCTGGCGGACAAGAAGTCATGCATGCTCATGTACATGTAATTCCGAGGAAAGAAGGCGACGGAATAAGCAGTTTGCCTGTATGATTTATAGTTTTTGAATTATTAATAATATTGTTGTTATTGCAAGCATTATGAAGCCGAAAATGAGGGATGTTTGGCCGAATTGGGTTGCTGCGAGTCTTTGAGAAGTTACAATTATTGAAATTGCTAGAAAGATGTTTAAGAAGGCAATTATATTTTGTGTGATTTGATATTTTTTAGGAACTTCTTTTTTCATTTTTTAGGAAAGGTTTTTTTATTAATAAGTGTTTGTGAGCATACAATTCTGACTCACTCTTGCTGCTGGCATCCTCACTATCGTTGTAGTGCTCTTCTCTGCAGTGAATAAACAAGACGATTTCGATCTTCTCTTGCTCGAGTACTCGCTGCGGAAGACGAAATGGCTCTGGAGAGAATTGAACTCTCGGCCTCTGCCTGTCTCAAATTTCATGATTTGTGAGTAAATCTGATTTCTTACGAAATTAGATTTCATGAGAGCAGCGCTCTGCCACTGAGCTACAGAGCCAAGAATAGAAACTCTGGAGTGTTTTTAAGTTTGTTGGAAAGGTTAATAAAATGTTTTTTCTTTAGTGGGTGATGGTTGTGGAAGAGGTTTTAGGGGCAACTCCTGAAGTTGTTATTGAGCTTGGAAGGATTGGGAAATGGATACAGGCAGTTGGTCTTTTGGTGATTTTGTGGATTATTGTGCAAGCGATAACTATGTTTTTTAACAGGAAAAGAAGGAAATCTCTTTATTCTATCAAGGCGGATTTGAAAAGAATAGAGAAGAAGATTGATAGGTTAGATAAGAAGATTAAGAGATAGATTATTTTATTAAAACTATATCTATTGTGGAGACATTTATTTTTCTGCCTTCTTTTTCATATTCTTCTGTGTCGATTTTTATATCTTTAATTAAAATATTTTGATTTTTCATGAATCTTTTTCTAGAGACTTCTGCAACGTCCACGGCTTTAGAGATGAATTTGCCTCTTGCTTTAATTATGACGTCAGAATTATTTTCGTTTGTGAATTGCATTAATATGCTTGTTACGTAGTTCATGACTGGCTTGCTTCCTATAAAAACGATGTTGTCATTATCTCTCTTTTCTTTGAATGTTTCTTTTTTTTCTGTGTTATTTTCTAACTTGTTGTCGTTGATTTCCATTTTAGTTTGTTTCCTTTGTTTTCATTAGTCTTGCAATGTAACCTGCAATTTTGTTTCTGATTTTTTTGCTTGACATGGTGTTTGTCAAGAGTTTTTTGTTGTATTCAAAGTCTGTTGTGAATTTGTTGCCTTCTATTTTGATTAGCTCAAAAGCAGTCTTTTTGACCATCGTAGACTTTATTCTTCCCATTTTTTTGAGTATTTAAGTATTTTTATACTAAAGTTATCCTTTTTACTGGGTATTTAAATATTTGGGCTAGAGTACAATGTAGAATTAGAGAGAGATTTATTAGGGAGTTGTGCCCTAGATCTTCTTTTTCTTTCCTCAAGTTCTTCATATGAATCATCTAAATATAAATTAACAGTTTCTTCATTTGATCCAACGCTTGATGAGGTTAGTTTTCCTTCTAGTCTCTTTACGATTTGTCTTATGAATTTTGGCTCTCTCAAAGAAGTTCTCTTTACAGACATTAAAACTCTTCCTGCCAATCCATTCTCGTTTTCCTTTCTTTGATCCATTAAAGACAATTCTACATTTTCTGAAATAATTACATAAGTTGTCCAATCTCTTTCATCAGTTGGAAATTGTCCTGAAGCAATTGATTTAAGACTATCAAGTAATGCTTCATATTCACCTACTCTACAACTCAAATCATATTGTTGTTGTCTTACTTTTACCATGATTTTTTCATGATTTAAACCTTTATAAATCTTTCTATCTTGTTACTACTATCAGGAGGTATATCAAAGTAAACTCCGATCACAAATATCCTTTAATAATAAAAAACCAGATGATTATTTACTCTGATATATATTTCTCATTCTTACCATTAATAATTGATTTTCTCAAACTTAATCAGATTTTTCCATTGTTGCAGGTATTCTTGGGCTTTTTTGTCTAGTTCTCCTGTAGAGATAAAAAGAGCTGGCATTTTTTCTGTTTGTGCTTTTTGTAGCGCTATGGTTAAGTCGTTTGAGTTTATTTTCTTTTTTTCTTTTGCCATTAAATAATATTCTTGTTTTCCAAATTTATCATCTGTGCGGATTTTTGACACGAATTCTTTCTTTTTGGCAGATATTTCTTCTAAAATTTCAATATCTTTGGCTGACAGGTGTTCTTTTATGAGATTTGGGAATTCAAATATTTGTTTTGGCTTTTTCTGTTTTGCTATAATGGGTTTTTTAATGGTTTGTTCTATTTTCAATGGTTTTATAATTTCTTTTTTTAAGCGAGGGATTTTGCCTTGGATAATCTGTTGAATTTTTATTTTAATTTGTTCGTTTGGAAGCATAAAAAATCTCCAGAATAGTCTTGATTCTCCATTAACTCTTACTGTGATAGGTAGCGCAAAGTCTTTTATTTTTCTTAAAGCGACTCTTATTGCCGGCTGTTGTTTTTCATCCTCAAGGATTTGTGATTCTTTTAAGAGAATAAAAGCCTCTTTTTCTTTTGAATTTAAGTAATCAACAAAATTTTCTAGTTTTGCCTCTTGTCCTATGATGAAATAAAGAGGAGAACTCCCGACTTTCATGTTGCTTAGTTTTAATTTTCTTTCTGAAACTAATTCTGATAAGAATGCAGAGACAAACAATGGGCTTATTCCTGTTTCTCTAGAAATTCTGGCTGGAAAACTTGGCCCTGCTGTTTTTATTGTTGAAATTATTTTCTCTTTATTTTCATATAATTTTTGTAAGTCTGGCATAAGGAAATTATAGCGGCGAAGATTATAAATATTGTTGTGCGGTTGGGATTTTATAGAATAATATCAAAGTCTTTGAGTTTTTGTTCTAGTGAGTGTGGATGTAAATTAATTGACAGAGATTAGGGTTTTAACCAAGAAACTTCGTAATATGAAACGTCATCTTCATCGTCTAGTACCCCGATTAACAAGTTTTTTCTTGCCGAATGCGCCACTCTGTTTTTTGCTGCAAAATCATACCAGCTGTGGCTTTCTGATTCTTTTACAGGATAAAGCAGCCAGAGTGCGTGGTCTTGCCCTGGTTTGACTCCTTTTTTATAAACTCTGAAATCTGCACCGAATTTTAAGGCGGTTTTTATGATATAGCCTCGCTTTCTTAAATCAGTAAAAACAGGAAGTTTGATTTCTATTCTTTTATCGAGCCTCTTTGCTTTTTTTATGAGAGAATCTGAATCTAATTGTTTTTTCCCTGAGAAAATCTGCATTTTTCCTTGGAGATCCAGGAATAGGGCTTCGACTATGGAATATTCAATTTTATTTTGCTTTTTTTCTCCGAATCTTGATTTCTCATAAAGTGAGAATGCAACGTTAGAGCTTGAGTAAATTTTGTTTCCGGAAAATTGGGCAGTTATCATGCTAAAAATAAGGAGAAAGTGTTTTTAAGCGTGTTGATTAATCCACCTGTCCTAAATTATGAGCCATTAAGAAATAAGAGTTGATATTTATGTCACATGTTAAATATAACATATGTGATATTTTACCATAATATTTATAAATAGCATTATGTAATAAAATATATGATAAAGTCAAAATCTCTTCAAAATGCATATGACAGATTTCTTACAACTTTATCAAATAAAGTAAGATTAACAATAATTTATTCCTTAAAAGATAATCCAAAGAATGTAACTCGACTCACTAATGAACTGAAAATTCATCAGACAACTGTTTCCCATTCATTAAGAAGACTATTAGATTGTGGATTTGTGTTTGTAGAGCAAAATGGTAAAGAAAGAATATACTCTGTAAATAAAAAAACAATTAAGCCGTTGTTAAAATTAATGGAAGAGCATGTTAATAATTATTGTGCAAAGGGGGTGTGTAAATAAAATGGTAAAACAAGAAACAAAAAACGACAAGACATATTTCATGTGTGAAGAATGTAACATGTATTACAAAACTAAGGATTTGGCTGAGAAGTGTGAAAGTCATTGCAGAGATAAACATGCATGTGACACTGAAATAACAAAATATGCTGTTCAGCTTGATTGAAAATGAGCAATAATTATCTGAGATTAATTGGGATTATTATAATTTTGATAGCTATAATTGCAGCCGGCTATTTCACTTTTATATATTTTGTAAAAAATATAGTTCCAAGTTTCAGTAGTTATGGTTTGATTATCATTGCTATGATTGCCGGAGTTTCTATGTTTTTTAATCCTTGTTCATTTACATTATTACCAGCTTTCTTAACTTTTTTTGCTACAAAAAGCGAATTAAAGGGCGAGAATAAATTAGGTAAATTTTTATTATATGGTCTTTTTGCTTCTTTAGGTATCATAACGTTTAGCATTATTCTTGGCAGTTTAATAGGACTATTAGGGGTAGGATTTGGTAAATCATTTGCTTTAACAGGAGATGCTCCCAATTTATCTGTCAGAATTTTTAGAGGTGTCATAGGAGGGTTATTAGCTATTTTTGGTTTAATGCATTTTAGAGGTGTGAGTTTTAAGACAGGGGCCCTAAATAAGTTAAGCCAAGGGATCATGTCACCGGGTAATAAGGGTCCTTTAATGGGCATGTATTTATATGGCTTTGGATATAATGCACTAGGAATTGGCTGTGGCGGACCTATAATGGCAGGTCTCTTAGTTTTTTCTTTAAGTTTAGGTGGTTTTAGCTCAGCATTGCTCGCCTTTATTATATTCTCCTTAACAATGGTTGTATTAATGTTATTGATATCTATTTTAGTTGGTCTTTCTAAAGACACCTTAATTAATAAGATGAAAACTTCGTCTGGAAAAATTAAAAAGTTTACAGGAATAATAATGCTGCTAGTTGGTTTGTTTTTATTACTTTCAGCTATCTTTACAAAGATATTTGTAGGCATATTATTTCCAGGAGGATAAAAATAAGAAAGGAACAATGAAAAAAATACTGAAAATACAAGGCATGCATTGTAGTGGATGTGCAACAGGCTTGGAGATTTTATTAAATACAAAAGGCATAAAAGCCAAAGTGGACTTTGATTCAAAAAAGGCAGAAGTTGAATTCAACCCAGATAAAATAAGCCTTGAAAAAATTAAAAAAGAAATAGAAAATGTTGGTTACAAAGTAAAATAAACATGAGAATTAAAAAAGGCTATTTGGTATTAGGCTTATTATTATTGGGTATAATTATAGTAGCCATTATTGGACTTTATATTTGGAATAATCAAATTTTATCAAACATTGGAAAAATAAGCCAGTTTTCATTCTTTTTAATTTTGGGATTTGCTTTTATCGCAGGCGTAATATCTTTTTTCTCACCTTGTGGTTTAGCCCTATTACCAGCTTTTCTTAGTTATAATATGGCAATGGTAGACAGCAAACAAAATCCACGTGAAACAAAGAAAAGAATTCTAAAAATAGGTATTTTCTCAGCTTTAGGAATTGTTACATTTTATATTATTCTAGGAGTAATATTTTCATTATTCGGAGTAGTAATCGGCCAGTATATAAAATATTTTCAGTATGCTATTGCAATACTTTTCGTAGTGTTTGGAATTATGCTTGTAAGAAATTTTGCTCTTTCAAATAAACTGTTTGATAAATTACGAGAGAAAGTTCATTCTAAGGCGGTAAGTAGTTCTGGTTATAAAGGATTTTATATTTTCGGATTTGCTTATGGTCTTGATATCATTGGATGTCTTTTTCCCCTAATCGCAGCTTTGGTGTTAATTCCTATAGCAACAGGAAATTTCGTGGTTGGAATTTCAGCATTCTTGTCTTTCTCTTTAGCATTAGCTATTACATTGAGCGTATTTGCTTATTTGATAATTTATTCAAAAAAATCATTAGTTTCAGATATCTTAAAATCAACTAGAAAATTAAAAATGTGGATGGGAATAGGTTTAATAATTGGTGGAGTAGCCTTACTATTTTATTATACCTTTTGGGGGATGGTAATAGGATAAAATGGATAAAAAGATGAAAGGAGGTATAAAATGATAAACAAAGAAGACAAAGTTGAAGAAGCTAAAGAAGGAGAATATGTGCATATTAACATGAAAGTAATTGTTGTAGGATTAATAGCTGGAGTTATCGCATCTTTATGGACAATTATCCCATTTTTTGTTGGTGGTGTAAGTAATTTATTATATGCGACAGTTTCTATTGGGTTGCTTTTCTTAATCTTTTTTGCAGGATTTAAGAAAGGAGGAATAATCAAATCAGGAGGATTAGCCATAGGGGTTTTCCTTCTAATGTCTTATCTCCTAGTCCCATTTGTGAGCGGATTTTTATTGAATAACAATACTGATATCTCACAAATAAATACTGAAGGATTGGAAACAGTTAATTTAGCATTACCCGGTCTATTTTGTGGAGGGTGTGCATATAGTTCGGAGAATGCATTGAAAGGCATGCCAGGAGTTGTAGATGCAAGAGTTGATTTTGATTCGAAAAGTGGAGTTGTTGTCTATGATCCAAACCTTATTACTCCAGAGACAATTGTTTCGAATGGAATTATTCAAGTTTACGGAGGAAGGATTGTAAATGGTTAAGGCATCCCCTTTTTTTGCTTTTCTTTATAAAATGCTAAACATACCAAATGGCAGATAAATCAAGAATTTTGCTTGCAGTATTTGGTTTTATTTTATTGGTAATTATTATTGTAGGTCTGTTTTTTCTCGCGTTAAGTGCTGCTGGAACAACAAGTTTGCTTCTTTCCTATGCCGCTGGCTTATCAATGATTTTCTTGCCTTGCACGCTTCCTTTGGTGTTTATTATTGTACCTCTGACTATGGGTCATAAACCAATAAAAGGGTTGATGATGGCACTTCTTTTTGGTCTTGGTATTTCAATCACTTTAGCGATCTATGGAATATTAACAGCCAGTATTGGCTCATTTTTAGGTGTCGATAAAACAACACGTATTATGTTTAGTATTGCAGGACTTGCAGCCCTTACTTTTGGCATTTCAGAGCTAAAACTCATAAAATTTACTATGCCTGGTTTTTCTGGCGCAGTGCCTCAATGGATTCAGAAGAGGAAAGATTACTCTAAGATTTTTTTTATGGGCTTATTTTTAGGTAATGCTGGCGTAGGATGTCCTAATCCAGCTTTCTATGTTTTACTTACTTATATTGCCTCTGTTGGCAGTTTTGTTACAGGTGGATGGCTTGCCTTTATTCATGGTGTGGGAAGAGCAACTCCGCTTATTTTTCTTGCAATTTTAGGAATTATTGGTATTAATTCAATGAAATGGGTAGCCACTAAGAGAACATCAATTGATAAAATAATGGGTTGGGGTTTAATTCTAGTCGGAGCATTTATCTTTGCATTTGGCTTTTTTGGCATGGCATGGTGGGAAAGTGGCCCTATCCATCAAACATGGAATAGCGCTATAGAAAATATTGCGCCAAATCTAGCAGAGCTAGAAGGCCACGATTTATTAGTTCCAGCAGGTTTTGTTTCAGGCCCATTATGGTCGGGCTGGGTATTAGTGGCTACGATAATATTTTTTATTTTTATTTGGTATAGACTAAAAGGAAAACAAGTAACTAAAAAAGAAGAGGTAAACAATATAAACCGGGACTCACATATATAATTATAAAATGATTAAAAAAGTTCAAATTTTAAAAACGCCCGGCTGTACGTCTTGTGCAAAAGCAATGGTGCTTGTCAAGAAAATAAAAAAAGAAGAAAAACTCAGTTTTAAAATACAAGAATTAGATATTTCAAAGCATCCAGACTTATTACAAAAATATCAAATAATGGTTTCTCCAGGCATTGTCATAGATGGCAAATTAGAGTTTGTAGGAATGCCTAACGAGAGGAAGCTTAGAGAGAAGTTAATTAAATGAAAAAACCAAATAAAAAAGAGGATAGGTTGCTGGAACTCCTAGAATGTCAAGAATGCTGGAAAGTTGCATTCTTGAGCACATCCAAGAATCAAGGATTCTTGGTGACCCGCTGGAGGTTTGTAGAATGAAACCAAAACCAACTAAAGAGTCCATAACAATAATGTCTCATCTTATGATGCCTGCAGACGCAAATACAGTTGGTTTTGTTCATGGAGGAGTCATATTAAAATTAGTCGATATAATTTCTTATATTTGTGCTTCCAAGCATTCTGGCAAATATTGCGTGACAGCTTCTATTGATAGAGTTAATTTTTTACAGCCTATAAGAATTGGTGAGTTGGTCATATTATATGCTTCTGTAAATTATGTTGGAAACACTTCTATGGAAGTTGGAGTGAGAGTTGAGGCAGAAAATCTTAGAAGTGGTAAGAGAAGACATACAAACAGTTGTTATGTAACTATGGTTTCTGTGAGTAATAAAGGAAAACCCATTAAAGCACCGAAAGTCATTCCTCAGACAAAAGAGGAGAAATTAAGATACGAAGAAGCTGAAAAGCGAAGAAAAGAGAGACTGATGAAAAAAGCGAAAATTTAAATTCCCCTTTCTTTTGATGTTGATATGAAGCAAATTAATTTTTCTCGTATTGAGAGAAAATGGCAGAAGCAGTGGGAGAGCAGAGGTATTTTTAAGGCTCGAGAAGGCAGGAGGAGGAAATATTATATTGTTGAAATGTATCCTTATCCTTCTGGTTTTGGGCTTCATATGGGCCATGCTTTTAATTACACTATCGGGGATGTTCAAGCTCGCTTGAGAAGAATGCAAGGATTTAATGTTCTTTATCCTATGGGTTATGATTCTTTTGGCTTGCCTGCAGAGAATGCCGCTATTAAGGCGAAATCACATCCTAAGAGATTTACTGAACAAGCTATTAAGAATTACATAAAACAGCAAAAAGAATTAGGATTGAGTTATGATTGGTCTCGGTTGATAGTGAGTCATGACCCTGAATTTTATAAGTGGGACCAATGGATTTTTTTGAAGATGTTTGAAAAAGGACTTGCTTATAAAAAGAAAGCGCCGGTAAATTTTTGTAAGAAGTGCAATACTGTTTTAGCAAATGAGCAGGTTGTTAATGGAAAGTGCTGGATACATGAAGATAGTGATGTCGAAGTCAAGTTGTTAGAACAATGGTTTTTGAGGATTACTGACTATGCTGATGAATTGTATGAGGGAATTGATAAGCTTGATGGGTGGCCTGATTTAATTAAGACTTTACAGAAGAATTGGATTAATAAAAGTCATGGGACAGAGATTGATTTTTTTGTTGGTGACAAGATATGGAAAGTTTTTACAACCAGGGCTGATACATTATTTGGTGTTACTTTTCTTGTCGTGAGTGCGCAACATCCTGATTTGATGGCTTTGGTGAGTGATAAGCAGAAAAAAGAAGTTGATAAATTCTTGAGAAAAGTAAGGAGTGTTAGTGATAAGGACTTGGTTAAGCTGGATAAGGAAGGAGTTTTTACAGGATCATATGCTTTACATCCTTTGACTGAGAAAAGAATTCCTGTTTGGTTGGGCAATTTTATTGTTGCAGATTATGGTAGTGGAATGGTGATGGCAGTGCCAGCTCATGATCAGAGAGATTTTGAATTTGCTAAGAAATATGGGTTGGAGATTAGGGAAGTTGTGAGGCCGAAAGGAGGAAAGAAATTTAACCCAAAGAGTGCGAAGGAAGCTTATACTGGTTTTGGTATTTTGGGGAACTCTGGAGGATTTGGAGGGTTGAAAAGTCAGGAAGCTATACAGCATATTACGAATGCTTTGGAAATGAAACATAAGGGTCGTAAAGCAGTTGGCTATAGATTAAAAGATTGGTTGATTTCACGACAGCGATTTTGGGGGACTCCAATTCCAATTATTTATTGTAATGCTTGTGGAATTGTTCTAGTGTTGGAGAAGGATTTACCTGTTAAATTACCAGAGAATATTAAATTTAGTAGTAAGGGAAATCCTTTAGTTGGGCATGATAAGTTTATGAGAGCAAAGTGTCCTAAATGTGGTAAAATTGGAAGAAGGGAGAGTGATACGATGGATACGTTTGTTAATTCTTCTTGGTATTTTTTGAGATATTGCGACCCTAAAAATAAAAAGAAAATATTTGACTCGAAAAAAGCAAATTATTGGATGCCTATTGATAATTATATTGGCGGAAAAGAACATGCTTGTTTACATTTGATTTATTTTAGATTTTATACTAAGTTTTTGAGAGATATTGGGTTATTGAGATTCGATGAGCCGGTGAAGAGGTTGTTTAACCAGGGAATGTTACATGCGGCGGACGGTAGGAAGATGAGCAAGTCTTATGGGAATGTTGTTTTGCCTGATGAAGCTGCTAAGAAATATGGGGTTGATGCCATGAGGATGTTCTTAATTTCTGTCGCGTCGCCAGATAAAGATTTTAACTGGAGTGATAAAGGCGCTGAAGGAAGTTTAAGATTTGTTTTGAAAGTAATGAATTTTGTTGATGATTTTAAGAATAAAAAAATTAAGAGTAAGAAGATGACAAAATTACAGGAGAGTAAGTTGCATAGGGCAATAAGAGATTATACTGACGATTTAGAGGTGTTTGGATATAATTTAGGCGTGATTAAATTGAGAGCGTTGTTTGATGTTTTGCGGGAGGGTTGTGACAAGAGAAGTTTAGAGATTTTTTTGAGATTGTTTAGCGTAATTTGTCCGCATGTTGCAGAGGAGATGTGGGAAAAATTAGGAAACAGAGGATTTGTTAGTTTAGAGAAATGGCCAAAGTTTGATAAGAAGAAAATTGATGATAAGTTGGAGGAAATTGAAAATCAAATTAATAAATTGATTGATGATATTAGGAATATTATTAAGATAGTTAAGGGTAGAGGCAAGAAGGTTGGTAGAGTATATCTATATGTTTTGCCGCAGGAAAAAAAGAATTATGATAGTGAAAAATTAGTGGGAAGGTTAGGGATCGAGGTTATTATTTTTGCTGTTAATGACAAGGGTAAATATGATCCAGAGGGAAAAGCCAAGAAAGCTAAACCCGGAAGGCCTGGGATTTTTTTGGAGTAAGAAATAATCATTTTGTAGTAGTTATTTAATCCAAATCTTTAAATACCCTTGTTTTGTGGAGAAAACATGGCTACAAGAACAAAAATAAAAGGAAACTTTAACTGGAGAATTTTAACTATAGTTCCTAGTCTTATAGAGGGACCTGACGCAGAAGCATCCTTAGATGAATTCAATGGTAGAGCTGATGCTGATTACAAAGAAAATAGAAATGTAAAAGTCCTGACATATGATGATGGAATTGTAAAGGGTTCAAATTCTTTTGCTGTTGTTCTGATGAATCAAATTCTGAGACCTCAAGGAATAAGGACGGTGACTCCAGCTGATTTAGGAATGATATTAGAGGCAAGTAGTTTGCCATTAAGAGTCCAATATGAAGACGCGGCTTTAGTTCTAAGAGGAGATATTGACTCTTATGATCCTAATAATTCATTAGCACAAGATCTTGCTAGACAAGTAAAAGACCGTGGTTTAACTGCATCTCCGAAAGCTCCTGTGATGATTCCATTAACTGGCTTGGATTTACAAAATGCTGATAATCAATATGGTTTAGCTTTCAAGCTGAGAGATGATGCTGAATTAATTGAAGCTCCTGAATTAGTTGACGAAAATGATGGTAAGACATTCTCTAAAACAGATGATAGAGGCATGCCAATCTTTGATGGCGATGTGGGTAGAATATTATATACAAGAAATGAAGGCCTTTCCAGGTTGTACCTGGACAGGGGCTTGTACTCCGGTAGGTACAGGCTTGACGATTCCTACTGTTACGGTCGGATAGTTCTTGTTTCTGGCGAATCCGGCGCGCCTAATTTTTCAGCATAAATAGCTTTGGGTAGAGATGAAGATAATAATCTGAGGAGAGTTTATTTTGTAGAAGACAGGAGTGCTTATTAGTTTTAATTAACTTTATTAACTAGTTTCTTTCAGGTAGATTATGGTCTTTGTCAGTGAATTAGTATCAGCATTAATTTTAGCGGTTGTTCAGGGGCTTACTGAATGGGTGCCTGTTTCTAGTTCTGGGCATTTGATTTTATTTGAGAGACTGCTAGGATTTTCTGGAGGATTGACTTTTAACGTTGCTTTGCATTTTGGAACTTTGATGGCTGTGTTTGTTTATTTTGGTAAAGATATTACAGATATTATTCAGGATTTGTTGAGAGGTAAATGGAAGAGCGAGCACGGCAGAATGGGTTTGTTGTTAATTATCGCTTCTATTCCTGCTGCAATTATTGGTTTCTTGGTTAAGGATTTTTTTGAGAGTGTTTTGTCTGGATTAGGAGTGGTTGCATTGGGATTTGGAATTACTGGTTTGTTTTTGTTAATTGCAAGTTTTCATTTTAACGGTAAAAAGATTGGTGGAATGAAGAAATTAGGATATGGAAATGCTTTTTTAATTGGTATCGCCCAGGCTTTGTCTATTGTGCCTGGAATTTCTAGGAGTGGTGCAACAATTTCTTCAGGAGTTTTATTAGGTTTAAATGAAAAAAACGCGATGAGGTTTGCTTTTTTAATGTCTATTCCGGTCATATTTGGAGCTAATATTATTTTTATTGGTAATCAAACCTTGCCTAAAGAGTTAATATGGGCGACTCTCGTTTCTTTTATTGTTGGACTTGCAAGTATTCATGTTATTTTTAAATATGTTTTGATTTTTAAGAAAAATTTTAGGTGGTTTGGGATTTATTGTTTGTTGTTGGCTTTAGCTATTGGAATTTGGTTGTTAGTTTAGAAATAGAGCCAATTTAATTGATAAATTACTTTTAAGTACTTTCACACTTACTTTCTACACATATTTTATCTTCATCGCAGTCTGTGTCAACTGTGCATTCTGGCGCATTTTCACATTCACCTTCTACACAAACTTTATCTTCTTCACAATTAGCATCGACTGTACATTCAGCTTTATCTTCTTCGTCTATTTCATCATTCTCATCTTTAAATTCTATCAAATCCTCTTTCTCTTCTCTAGTTTCAATCTCAAATTCTACAAATGGCCTTATTTCTTCGACTGGAACTCCTAATCTGAGTGCTATTTCATTTAAGATTTCTTTTTCATTTGTTGTTTTTAATTTAAATTCCATTTTTATTCTATCCCATTTAATTTCTATTTCTGCTTCATCATCTTCTATTTCGACTTCAATCTCTCTTTCTTTCTCCTCCTCCTCAACTTCTTGTTTAAATTCTATAACATCTAATATTTCTTGTTCTGTAAGTTGGATTCTCTTTACAATTGCTTTTATTATAGACTCTCTGTCGGTGCCATCAATGAATTCTAGTTTTATTTTTACTTTTGCAAATGAAACACCGTGTTTTTCTTTTATTTTAGCTTTAATTCTTAATTTTTCCAATCTTTCAAGTTCTTTCTTATCTTCATCTTGTTCAGTTATGCTATTATCCGAGCCATTATCACAATGCCCTAGAGAGTCGCCATGTGCTAAATGAGTAGAAACCGCAGGCGCTCCTATGATTATCGTATGTGCCTCTTCTGGATTTTCTGGAGGAATATGGCAAATCTCAACCTCTTCCTTTTCATCATCGCCTCTTTCTATTTTCAAGAGGCGATTTGCTTCTTCTTTAGTCAGAGCAAATCTTTCAATTATTTCTTTGATTACTTCATCTTTACTAGTTGCTCTTATAGTGAATTTAAGCTCAACCTTTACTCTTGAGAAATCGTCAAATATTTTTGCTTTAACTTTTCTTTCTTCCCTTAATCTTCCTAAACCATCTTCTATTTCTATTCTTGATCTTCCTGTTCGCTGCTCTATTCTAACCTTTGTTCTTTCTTCTTTATTTTCTATGTCTATTCTTACTCTTTCTATATTTTCATCAAGAGAATTTATGAATGCAAGTAATCTGGCTATTTGCTCTTCTGTCAGTGTTATGCCTTCTATTTTTATTCTTATTCTTGATCTGATTTCATCTAATTCTGCTTCTTGATCGTCTAAGGCATTTTCAAGGTCAACTACTTCTTCTAAATTTTTTTCATTATCTTCTTCTAATTCTTGTATTCCTGCTCTTACTCTGGTAAGTTTTTCTTTATGAGCTAATTCAGCTTTTTCTGCGTCAGGAATTTTTTCTTCCTCAATCATCGCTTTGACTTCAAGAAGTCTTTCAAGAGCATGTTTGAGACCTTTTTCTGCTTTAGCTGATTTATCAAATGTTAGTGCTAGATTAATGTTTTCTAAAGCTCTGTCAATGCCCCATAAAGGATTATCAGGAGTCACGCCTGCTTGTATCTCTTCCTCGGCTGAAACGGCTTGATCCTGCGCAATTACAAATGATAAGGTTACAAATATAAGAAGACTAGATAATAATATTAATTTGTTCATATTCATAATTAATTATAAGAAAGAGAGATATATAAGTTTTAGGTTTTTGGTTTCTCAATCATGTTTTTTGATTGTATGTCCGCATTCAGTGCATTTCCATTTTTCAAAGACGTCTTCTTTAAATGAGAAAGGAACTAAGTATCCTTCATTGCATATTGGACATTTTGGGAAAATGCAATTATTGTTGTTTTTTTGTTCGTCGGTCATTTTATTCTAAAATCGCCTTTATCCTCCTGACTCCGGCAGCAATAGATTGTTCTTTTATTATTTTAAACTTTTCTAATTCTTTTATGTTGCTAACATGTGGGCCTGTGCAGATTTCTTTGCTGAACCAGCCTTGTTTTTGTGAAGAGTCTTCTATAGTGTAGACAGATACTATTTTAGGATATTTGTGACCAAACTCTGCTTGAGCACCAATGTTTAATGCTTTGTTTAATGGCATTTCTTCTTTAATTACTTTTAAGCCAGCTTTTATTTTTTCATTTACAAGATTCTCTACTTTTTTTAGTTCTTCTGGAGTGAGCTTTCTTGGGAAATTAAAGTCAAATCTTAGTCTTTCTAGAGTTATGTTTGAACCTCTTTGTTTCACTTTGTTTCCTAGGACTCTTCTTAGCGCTTCATTTAAGAGATGAGTCGCTGTATGTAATTTTGTTGTTTCTTCTGAAGCATCTGCTAAACCTGATTTGAACACGCCTTGTTTTGCAGCTGCCCCTCTCGATAGAGTTTGATGTTTTTTCAGTTCTTTTTTGTATCCTTCTAAATTAACTTTGATTCGTTTTTCTGCTGCAAGTTCTTGTGTCATTTCAATTGGGAAGCCATAGCTTTGGAAAAGTAAGAAAGCTTCTTTTCCAGATATTTTTTTGTTGCGATTTTGCGTGAGCCTATTGAATTCTCTGATGCCTTTTTCGAGTGTGTTTCGGAATTTATTTTCTTCCTCATCTAGACTCGTGAATATGAAATTTTTATTTTTTTTTAATTCAGGATAATCAGGATAAATTGGTAAGACTGCTTGGGCAATTTTTGCTGTGAAGTTTTTATTGATGTTAAGGAGCCGGCCATATCTGATTGCCCGTCTAATTAGTCTTCTTAAGACATATCCTTGTCCAATATTTGATGGTTTGATGCCTTTTTCATCTCCGAGAATGAAGGTTGCGGCTTTAATATGGTCTGCGATTATTCTTATTGGTTTTTTGTTTTCCTTAGAATGGTAAGATTTTCCAGATATTTTTTCTATTTCTTTTATTATTGGTAAGAAGAGGGATGAGCAGTAGTCATCCTCCAAATTATTTAGAACTGTAAGAGTTCTTTCAACACCACCGCCGAAGTCAACATTTTTTTGTTTTAATTTGACGTATTCGCCTTCTTTTGTTTTGTTGTATTCTATGAAGACGTCGTTTCCTATTTCTACCCATTTATCATTGTCAGGGTCAAATTTTTTTGGAGGTTTTTTTTCAGATGCCCAGAAGAACATTTCTGTACAAGGACCACAAGGTCCTGTTTGTCCTGCAGGGCCCCACCAATTATCTTTTTTCCCTCGGAAAGCAATTCTTTCTTTTGGCACTCCGAGGCTTAACCAAATTTTTGTAGATTCTTTGTCTCTAGGAGCATCTTTATCACCTTTAAAACAAGTGATTGCAATTTTTTCTCTTGATATTTTGAGAGTTTTTGTTAAAAATCCAAAACTATATTCTATTGCTTCTTTTTTCCAGTAATCACCAAAACTCCAATTTCCAAGCATTTCAAAGAAAGTGTGATGTACAAGATCTCCGACTTCGTCTATATCCCCTGTTCTGAGGCATTTTTGAACATTTACAATTCTTTTTCCTAGTGGATGTTTTTGACCTGTTAAGTAAGGAACTAATGGGTGCATTCCTGCTGTTGTGAATAAAACTGTTGGGTCGTTTTCAGGAATAAGAGAAGAAGAAGGAATTGCTTTATGTTTATTCTTTTTGAAAAAATCAATGTATCTCTTTATTAGGTCTTGGCGGGTTTTTATTTGCATAACAGGAAGTGGAATTTGATGTTTTTAATATTAACTTGTTTTATTAAGTTTTGAGAGAAAACTTATTTTTGTTATCTTTATAGTAGTTACAGTGCAAAGCTTTAAAAGAGAGAGAGATTTTTGAATTTTATGAGTTATTTAGAAGATAGAGTTGAAAGAATTGGCAGACTGAAAGGAATTCTCTTATCTGGTGAGCTGAAAACTCGTAAAGAAATTTTGGAAGAGCTTGGAGCTAGTCAATATACTCTTAAGGTTTTGTTGGAAGGAATTGGTGCTAGATTAGTTCCTAAGAGGTATCATCATTATGCTAAGATAAGAAATGCTATGGATAATGGAGCGAAAACTAGAAAAGAAATAGCTAAAGTGACCGGGCTTAGTTATAATACTGTATCTATAGTAGTTAAGGAAGGAGCTATTGGAAATATTTATCTTGGTAGAATAAAGAAAACAAGAGCTGATAGATTAATTGGAAGAGGTCTCTCTTTCGGTCAGATAGCAGAAAGGGCAGGTGTATCTAGGAGCACTGTTTTGCGATATGTTAACATATCTAACCAACGTGAGAAATGGAGAGAGAGTAGAGAAGGGTATAAAAATGCACCTAAGATTAAGGCTCAAAAAGAGAGAGAAGAGGATGAGGAGAGAATTGGTGTTGTCAGAGGTTTGATTCGTTCAGTTCAAGATAACTCCTTAAAAAAACTTGATGAAGATGAAGAATGGGCTGCGAGAAAAGCTTTGGCAGTAAGAGGAAGACATCCTTTTTATGAAGTGGGAAAATTGTATACTATTTTTGTGAGATATAGAGAAGCAGAGAAGAGAGAATATAAATTGTCTTTGGAGGAATTAGGGGAAGGAACTGGTATTTGGTTTCCCCAGGTTGGTAGGTTTCTGAAAGAAGCTGGTTTAAGCCCTCTTTATGGAAAAAGAGATAGACATGCAACTCCTGCTGAAAAAAAAGAAGCTATAAGAAGATCTGTGTATGTGGAGATGCCCTATTTAGATATAGATTATTTTTTGGGTCTTCCTGCTCTTGTTGTTAATAATAATATTAGGGGTGGGGGGCTAAGGGATAAAAGACCAGATACTAAACCCTGGATTAAATCATTTGGAATTAGATCTAATTTAGGAACTTTAAATTATCGTCTGGCGAGCCAGGTTTATGAGGCGCAAGATTTAGGATTTTCAGTTTCAGAGACAATGGAATTATTAGACTCTGGGAATGAGCTTGTTAATTATGCTTTAGAAAATAGAGGAGAAATTTCTGACAAAATTGTTGGTGCTTTGGAAGTGATGTATCCTGATAGAGATATTTCTAAACCTTACAGAGATTGGAAATTATATAATTACTGAAGAGCTTTAAGTTTGGTTCTTATTTCTTCAATTTCAAGATCTAGTTCGTCTCGCTTTTTAGGAGTTTTTTTTATCGTGCGTGTATGGTACGACTCGTGTTTTACTGTTGGAAATAATTTATCTAAAGATTTCATTTCTTGTTGCATTTCATTTACTTTTTTTCTTAGCTGGTTTTTTAGAGCGAGTTCTTTTTTTCTTAGTTTTTTGTATTCTTGATATCTTTTTATTATTGTTAGCAATTCCATTTGGCCATAAAGCAGATTTTTCTTACCGTAAATTTGTTCAGAATGTCCTAGTTTTACATATTCAATCATTTAAACTACCTTGTGTACCCTCGAAAATTTGCGAATTTACATTGTCAATCCTCGCTTTAATTGTTTCTATTTCTCTTTCCCATGCAGAGAGTTCATGGTCTTCTCTTAGTTTGACTTCTCTTATGTTTTTCAGTAGTTCTTCTATTTCTCCGAGTTGTCCTTTGACTGTATTGAGCGAGTCTCTTGCCGCTTGGAATTTATCTAGTCTTACAAATATTGGTTTGTTTTCTATTATCCTTTTTGGTGGCGGTAAAGCAGGAGCAGGAGCAGGAGCCAGTTGCAAAGAAGGTTGCAAATCTTTCATAGGTTCTATCTGTTTTTTTGGTTTCCATTCTTCCATTTCAATTAGTTTGTGCTCTCTTTCTTCTGGGAATGCAGGAATTTTTGGCAGTTCTTCTTCAGCATCTGGTGTTGAGACAGCATCTTTTATAGCGCTCTGACTAAAACCTTTTTGCGTTGGTGAATCTGGAAAAGAAGGTAAGCCATGAATTTCTTCTTCTTGTTTTTCTTTAGACAAACCAGGTGGAGAGTGATTGAAATCTTTCATTGAAGGAATTGCTTTCGGCGCAGCTGGTAAGTCTGGGAGACCCCTATTTTTCTTTTTTTTACTCCAAAACATATTATTATTTTCCAAAAGAGATATAAATAGGTTTATATAAATTATATAATAGTAACATAAAAATACGAAAGGTTTTTATTCGAAGTTTTTTAAAGGTGTCTATTGATGTTAGGATTTTTATAAGATGGTAAAGAAAATTAAACAAGTAAAAAAGGGAATAAAGATATATAAAAAAATAGGGAAGAGAGTAGAGAAGATAACGCCAAGGAAAAAAATAAAAAAAGTGGTAGTGTTGAGGAAGAAAATTAAAAAGAAGGATATTACAAAACATTCAAAGAAAATAAAAATCTCTGAAAAAAAGCAACTAGAACTTTTAAAAAATATAGTTATTTCAATTGCAGGAGAAAATTCTGCTCAAATTGTTGATATTTTATATAAGAAGGAAAATATGAACGAATTTCTTATAGCTAAGAAGTTAGATATAACAATAAATCAGGCGAGAAATATTTTATACAAACTTGCCGAAGAGGGATTGGTTAATTTTAGTAGAAAGAAAGATAAAAAAAATGGAGGATGGTACACATATTTTTGGACGTTAGACATCGGAAAGTCTTTAGTCAGTCTAAAAAAGAAAATTGTTCAAGAGATTAAGGAATTAGAATATCAGGTAACAAGTAAAAAAACAAAGAGATTTTATTTTTGTTCAAACTGTGATATTGAGATGAGTGAAGAAAACGCTTTGTTGCATAATTTTACTTGCCCAGAATGCGGTGAGGTTTTTCAGTTGAAGGATAATAAAGAAATTATTACGCGTTTGGAAAATAATATTGCGAAACTTAAAGAGCAGTTATTTTTTGTTGATGAAGAGGTTGAGATTATACGGAAAAAAGAAGAGGTCGTAAAGGAAAGAAGAATGAAGGCAGAAGCTAAGAAAAAAATGATTGAAAGGGCTGCTCGGAGAAAAGCTAAAAAAAGAGAGATGGAAAAAAATAAAAAGATTGTGAAGAAAACTAAAAAAGTGAGAAAGAAAAAGAAGTCTAAAAAAATTATTAATAAAATAAAGAAAAAGCAAAAAAAGAAAATAAGTAAATGGGTTTCTAGAAAGAAAGTGTTAAGGAAAAAAAGAGCTGTGAGAGCGAGGAGAATATTTAAGAAAAAGAGGAGAAGATAGTGGTTTATAGAAGAAGAGCTTATAGGCGTAGTTATAGGAGAAAAGGTTTTTTTGCTAGGATGAGTATGACTGACACTTTGATATTCATTAATGTATTAGTTTTTTTTATTATTTTGATTGCAGCGCTTTCAGGATTCTTGGAGTTTGTAATTAATTATTTTGCTTTGAATCCTTCTTCATTTTTTCAAGGTTATATTTGGACACCCCTAACTAGTATGTTTATGCATGTTCTTTTCTTGCATCTCTTTGTTAATATGATCTCTATGTTTTTTATTGGTAATTTTGTAGAAAGATTAATTGGAAGAAAAAGATATTTGTGGTTTTATATGATATCTGGTATTGTAGCTAGCTTGTTTTTTGTTGGTTTTGCTTATCTTGGTCTTTTCGTTTCTGGAGGAGAGGCTTTATTTGGAGGATTTGACATGCCTGCTATTGGTGCAAGCGGGGCTTTATTTGGTTTAGGTGGATTGCTTGCAGTTTTAATTCCTAGATTGAAAGTTTTAATTTTCTTCATTATTCCCATGCCTATGTGGCTTGCGATGACAGTTTTAATGTTTGGACTTTGGATATTTTCTGTAACAGCAGGATTGCCTGTTGGAAATACGGCTCATTTTGGAGGTCTTTTAGTCGGCGTTGCTTATGGTTTTTATTTAAGGAAAAGGTATTCTAGAAAAATTAAGATGTTGAATAAGATGTTTGGGTAAATACAATAATTATGTCAAGATTGCTGATGCAGAGAACCACATGCTTTAGCATGTGGATGAATACAATCTTGAACATCCAAAAAAACTAACAAACCATACGCTTTAGTGTATGATAAACTCAAAGTTTTTTTGGTTTCCTGTTTATAGATAGATTGTTAACTAAGTTTTAAAAACATGCATTTCTATTTTATATTAGTAAGATGAAAAAAAAAGGCAAGAAAGAAAGTGTAGGTAAGAGAAGAAATACTAAGAGAGGAATTTGGAAAGAATCCTTGTCTTATTTGAAAGAAACAAGAAATTATATTTTTATAGCGGTTTTTATCTTTTTTATTAGTGCACTCATTGGTTTTTTATTTTCTTCAGAGTTTACATTTTTTGATCCTATTTTGAGAGAGTTGGCGGGGAAGATTGAGGGATTGAGTTTATTGCAGTTAATGTGGTTTATTTTTCAAAATAATATTACAAGTGCTTTTATTGTAGTGATTTTTGGAGTTGTTCTCGGAATTTTTCCTGTTATTAATGCGTTGACAAATGGCGTGCTGTTGGGATATGTTTTTTCAAAAGCTTCTGCCATTGCTGGGTTTTCAGTTATTTGGTTTCTCTTGCCTCACGGAATTTTTGAGCTTCCTGCAATTTTTATTGCTCTTGGTTTAGGAATGAATTTTGGCATGTTTATTTTTTCAAAAAATAAGAAGAAGGAATTTGTTAGAAGATTTTATGGTTCTATGAAAGTTTTCTTTAGTATTGTTTTGCCTTTGTTGATTATTGCTGCGATTATTGAAGGGATTTTAATTACGTTGTGAGGCAGGGTTTAGGCGGGTAAGAATTTAAAAACCTCTTCACGTATAGCTTTTTATGGGCATGGACAGGATTTCAAGCGAGAGCATAGAGGAAATAGATAGTGAAAGAGAGATTGAGAATCTGAGAAAGGTTGAGGCTGTGCTTTTTATAGCTGGGAGGTTTTTGTCCCTGAAAGAGCTTATAAGTCTTACAGATATTAATCCTATTTTGTTAAGAAAAATTCTTGATGAGTTGAATGATAAGTATCAAGATTCTGCTATTGAGATTTCTAAGAGAGATGATATGTGGAAAATGGATGTTGCTGCAGAATATGCAGATATGGTTAATAGGTTGGCAACTGGTAGTTCTGAGTTTACAAAAGCTGAGCAAGAAACTTTGGCAATTATCGCGTATAAACAGCCGATAAAACAGAGCGTCGTTGTTAAAATCAGGGGTAATAAAGCGTATGAACATGTTAAGAATTTTGTATCTTTAGGATTAATTAATAAAAAGAGGTTTGGCCATACTGCAGAGTTGACATTAAATGAAAATTTTTATGATTATTTTCATCTTAATAAAGATAATCAATTAAATAAAGAAGTGAGGTAAGAATGGGGTTTATAACTACTTTATATATAATTTTGTTTTTCTTTGGTATTTTCTTTCTTTTGATATTTATTTTAATGCAATATAGGAATAGTAAAGCACTTTATGATTATCCAAAGCCTAAAAGATATCCTACAGTTTCTTTTTTAGTGCCCGCTTATAATGAGGAGAAGAGTATTGCAGATACGATAAATGCTTTACTCAATATTAAATATCCTAAGGGTAAGAAAGAAATAATTGTTATTAATGATGGTAGCAAGGATAGAACTGCTGAGATTGTTAGGAAGTTGGAAAAAAAGTACAAAGAGATCTATTTATTAAACAAAAAAAATTCTGGAAAGGCTAATTCATTGAATCAGGCGATAAAATTAGCAAAGGGTGAATTGATTGCAGTTGTTGACGCTGATTCTTATCCTAATAAAAATGCTTTAATTAGAATGGTTGGATATTTTGAAGATGAAAATGTTGGGGCCGTGACTTCTAGGGTTTTAGTTAAGAATAAGAAAAATTGGATAGAAAGGTACCAAGTTTTAGATTATTCGATAATTGCTTGGACACGAAAGCTATTAGATTTTGTTAATTCTGTTTATGTTACGAATGGTCCATTGAGCATATATAGAAAGGATATTGTTGTCGAGATTGGCGGTTTTGATCCTAAGAATTTGACAGAAGATATTGAAATTACATGGAATATTTTGAGTCATGATTATGATACGAGAATGTCTTATTCTGCTATTGTTTATACTATTGTCCCCAGTGATTTTAAGATGTGGGTAAAGCAAAGAGTTAGATGGAATTTGGGAGGATTACAAACAATTTACAAGTATTGGAGGCACATGTTTAGGAGACGGGAATTTGGATATTTTGTCATACCATATGTTGCAGCTTCGTTTATGTTTGCAATTATAGGTTTCTTATTGATTTTAAGATATGCTTGGATTAAAGGCTCGTATTATTATTATTCTATTTATTATTATTTTTTAGGTTATGATTTCTTTCGATATATTGAATTTAATTTCACTCTCACTCTCTTGTTCTTTTTTGCAATGACATTCCTTGTTTTTGCTATTTATTATTATAAGACTGGCTTTAAGCATTCTGAAACTGGAAGGAAAAGTGTTTTAAAGATTCTGGCTTATTCATTTTTTTATAGATCACTTTATATTGTTCCATTACTCATAGCTTGGTATAAGCTAGCGAGAGGAGATATAAGATGGTACACAAAATAGTTGATAATAGGTATAGGATATTTGTAGAGTCTCTCCTTATTACTTTTATCATATTTATAATAGGTTTTTCAGTTGGGTTTTTTGTTGAGTCTTATAGGACCGATAAGATAATAGATAGTTATAGAGATTATGAAGTTGAGGCTTTAGATTTGAAATTGCAAAATTATTATTATCAAATAATGAGTAGAAGTTCTTGTGATGTGGCGATTGAGCAGAATTTTATTTTTGCAGACAAACTTTACAATGATGGATTAATTATTGAAAGATATGAAGAAGCGAGCCAGATTACAGATAATGTGGAAAGGGAGAAGAAGAGGTATGTTTTGCTTAAGACAGAGCTTTGGCTTAATACTCTATTATTAAAAGAAAAATGTGATAATCCTTTCGATACAATTGTTTATTTTTATACGAATGACCCGAGTAATAATATAGTGCTTTCTCAGCAAAAGATAATTTCTAATGTTCTTAAAGATATTAAGGAAGATAAAGGGAATTCTGTTATTTTATTGCCGATAGCAGGGGATTTGGGTTTGGAATCTGTTGATTTGCAAATGAGGATTTATAATGTAACTTCTTTGCCTTCTATTCTTATTAATGAAGAGATATTACTTGAAGGTTTCCATACTGTTGAAGAGATCGAATCTTATCTGAGATAATAACTTTTGAGGAGCTGGAGAAGGTTATTTTCCAGAGCAATAATTAATATAAATCGGAGTTTGTTGTTTTTGGTATGGATTTTAGAGAAAGATTAGTAGAAGTAATCAGAGAAGGAGAAATTGTGAAGATGTCCGAGTCAGAGGCAATGGAGGAAGACCTTTTTATTTTGAGAAGAGTAATTGAGCCTGTTGTTGAGGAGAAGGAATTTACTTTAAATTCTTCTAAAGCAACAATTGACTTAACTAAAAAATATTCAAGGCCGGTTATTTCGTTTGAGAGTTGGAGAAGCAGAAAATTTGAATACGAGAAAAATAATGTTATTAAAGAGTTGGTAGATAATTTTCATTGGGTAGTTATTAGGGCGCGAAGGAATATTAACCTGACTAGGAAGAAGCTTGCTAGTGCTATTGGGGTGCCTGAGGACGAGCTTAAAATAGTAGAGTTTGGAGGACTTCCGAGGGATGATTTTGTTTTGATTAATAAAATTGAAAATAGATTGGGGATTAATTTAAGAAAAGAAAAAAAGAAAGATGAGATTACTCTTGCCGAGCTTCAAAAAATGGATGAGAGGAAGATTCGGGAAGAGATAGAGAAGACTCATTTGAAAGAGGCTAAGCTAGAAGAAGAGAGAGAAAGGATTTCTGGGAGTGATATAGAAATTTTAGAAGACTAAAAGATTGATTTTCAATATAATTTTTGAGTTGCATATATGTTTTTATATGGGTTTTTATTGATAAACCTCAATGGGTGATAGAATTAGCTTTGAGGAAGGATTGCAACAAAAACTTGGATGTGCCATTATAGTTGCTGGTTCTGGAAGTGATAAGAGCCATATTGAGAAGATTGTAGATTCTTTGAAGGAATATACTGTTCCTTTTGATGTGAGAGTTTGTTCTGTGCACAAACAGTTGGAGCAGACTAGGGATATTGTTGAATATTTGGTTAGCATTGATGCTCCTCTTGCAATTGTTGCTGTTGCCGGTGGTACAGATGGTTTGTCTGGCACATTAGCATATCAGGTTTTTAACCATCCCACTATTAGTTGTCCTCCTGATGGGATAGATAACAGGAGCGTCTTAACGAATCCTCCTGGTAGCTCTAATTCTACTATTTATAAGCCAAGAAATGTAGGAAGATATGTTGCTCAGATGTTTGCTCATCTTAATCTTGAATATGCCAGGATATTACTTGAAAAAAACGAGGAGAAAGACGCGAGCCTTGGGCGCGATGATAGAGAGATACAAGATTGGGCAAAGGGGATTAAATGAGTAGTTTGTTAGAGGTTGCAGAGGGAAAATGACAATAAGAAATTTGATAGGTGGAGTAGAGGATTTGATACCTGTCAATAATGTGTTGATTAGTGTTTATGATAAAACGGGTCTTGATCGTCTAATTCCTGGACTCGTCGAGTTAAATCCCGGAGTTAGGTTTTTATTGACTGGTGGGACACATAGAGTTGTTGGAAAAATTCTAGAAGGTTTACGCTTAAACGGATGGGAACTTATTGAGGAGATATCTGAATATACTGGTTTTCCTGAAATGGAAGGAGGGCTAGTTAAAACACTTCATCCGAAAATACATGCGGGTTTGTTAGCTGAAAGAAATAATCCAGATCACCGAAGATTTTTAGAAGAAGAATTATGTGGAGGTGTATTTATTGATGTGGCTGTTGTGAATTTATATCCTTTTTCTGAGGTTGTTAGTTCTGGAGATGTTGATTTTGAGAGAGCTAGAGGCCATATTGATATAGGGGGGCCTGCCATGATTAGGGCTGCTGCGAAGAATTTTCCGAGCTGTGCTGCTGTTTGTGATCCCAGGGATTATTCAGATTTTCTTATGCATTTGATTAGTAATACGGGGGCAACTTCATTTATTCAAAGAGTTGGTTTGGCAGGGAAAGCTTTTGAAATGACTGCAAGGTATGATAGAGAGATTGCAAATTATTTTGCAAAAAATAATATCAGAGCTGAAGAGGATATTAGAAGGGAATATGGTTTTGCAGATGGAGGAGATGATTAGATGGCTCTAGATAGATCTAGGAGAGATCAATATAAAACAAAAGTTGTTGAAGGGTTTCCAGATAAAATTGTAATGCCTAGGTTTACTAAACAATTGTCTTTAAGGTATGGACAGAACCCTGGAAGTCCCGCCGCCTTTTATATTGAAGAAGGAGCAACTGGTCCTAACATGGCTAACTTTGATGTTTTGCAAGAAGGCAAAGGCCTTGGTTTTATTAATGTAGGGGATATGGATTTAGGGCAGAGAGTCGTTAAAACATTGCACGATATTTATACTGGTAATGGAGGTGGTGTGGCTTGTTGCATTGTTAAACATGAAATGCCTTCTGGTGTCGCTTTAGGAAAAGATGCGTATGATGCATTCAATAAAGCTTGGGGAAGTGACCCCTTGTCTTCATTTGGTGGAGTTCATGTATTTTCTGCAGGTGTTGATGATGGACTTGCTAGACTTTTAGTTGAAAGGGAGAGGAATGCAGAAGTTGTTTATGCCCCGGCTTTTACAGAAGATGCTTTAGTTGTTTTAACCGAGAGGAAGTCTTTGAGAGTTGTTCAAATGTCAGATATTACCGAGGACGCAATAGATAATGGGATTGAATATAAGAGAGTTTCCGGAGGCTTATTGGTTGAAAAAAGATTTAGTACGAGAATAAGATCTTGGGAAGATGTCAGATGTATTTCTGAAAGAGAACCTACAGAAGAGGAGATGAAGGCGGCTATTTTTAATTGGATTGTTGCTTCATATACAAGATCAAATGCTGTGGTGATTGGAACAGGTGATAAAACACATGGCATTGGTTCTGGTCAGAGAAGTAGGATAGATGCGGCAGAACAAGCAATTCATTTTGCTAATGGTCGGGGAGGTAAGAATGAATCTTATGGATCTAAAGGTACTTTCATGGCGTCTGATGCTTATATGCCCCAGACAGATGTTGTCGAAGCTGCGGCAGAAGCAGGGGTTACTGGAATCATATTTCCTCTAGGATCTATTAGGGATCAGGAAGTCATTGATGCAGGAAATGAACGAGGTCTTGCTTTAATTGCGACCGGTGCTCCCGGAGAAACAAGTGACGAGAGGTGTTTTTTTCATAGATAAGATGGGAAGTGTGAAAGATTTAACGATAACAACTGAACCGACAGAGGCATACTTTGGAGAGGGTATTTTTGAGTTCTCAGATAGGTTTTCTGTGTTTGATTGGGGTGCCATGCCTGATGAGATTCCACATAAGGGTGCTGCTTTGTGTATGATGGCTGCCTGGAACTTTGAGGAACTTGAGAAGAGAGGAATTCCTACTCATTATTTCGGCGTTGAGAGTGGTTGGCAAGGGGCGATAACAACGGAGGATCTTGATAAACCAAGTGACGCTATGGTTGTTATGATAGCTAATGTTTATAGGCCTGAATTTATTGATGGAAAATGGAATTATGATCGTTTTGGTGGAATTAAGGGAAGGTCTGGAAATTT
The DNA here is from genome assembly GCA_022561055.1 of Nanobdellota archaeon. Classification (GTDB taxonomy): domain Archaea; phylum Nanobdellota; class Nanobdellia; order Pacearchaeales; family GW2011-AR1; genus JADFRY01. Next base: position 155,574 of record JADFRY010000001.1, read on the forward strand.
TGTTGTTCCGCTGGAAGTTATTTATAGAAATGGTGCTCCCAAGGGTAGTTCGTTATTTAGGAAAATAGATAAGTTTAGGGATAAGGGTGATGAAGAAGGGTTAGAAAAACTTCTGACTAGCCTTGGATTGTCTGATGTTCCAGAACCAGGAGATATGTTTCCAGAGAGGGTTTATGATTTTACAACTAAGTTTGAGAAGATTGATAGGCCTGTTAGTGATAAAGAAGCTTTTTATATGTCTGGATTGACAGAAGATCAATTTGAAAGATTAATAGGGATGAGAAGAAGTGTTGCTGATTTTATTGGATCGAGGGCTGGGGAAGTAGGACTTGTTGATTATGATGGGAAGTTTGAATTTATTATTGACGATGGAGAAATAAGGCTTGCTGATGTTGCTGGAACTCCCGATGAGAATAGATTTATGTTAAATGGGAGACAAGTGAGTAAAGAATTTTTAAGACAAGTGTACAAAAGCACACAACCAGCCTGGTATGTCGCTGTTGAACGAGCGAAAGAGGAAGCTGAAAGTCGTGGAATAAAAAACTGGAAATCTCTTGTTAGTAGTCAGCCAGCTCATCTGGATCCTCGGCTTGTTGAACTGGTTGGTGAGATGTATGCGTCTGTTTCTGATAGATATACTGGTTTAAATTTATTTGATGTTAGACCTTTAGAAGAAGTTATGGATGATTTAGAGCCTTTTAGGGCTGTTGCGTGAAAATGGTAAAAGATAATCTTAATTTAGTTAGTAAATTAAGTTCCGAAGAAGAAGCTGAATTGCGTTTTGCTTTGGAATGTATTTCTCCTGATGATGCAAAATATAGGAAGGCAACTAAGCCAATTCGAAAAGCAATTGGACCGAGAGCAGAATGGGAAGGATGTTTTAATCTTCAATATCTCTTATTAGAGACAAGAGCAAAATTTGGGAAAGCCGATAGAAAACATGTTAAAGAAGTTAGATTAATTCTTGATAGAGTTGATTCTCTTAATGCAAGTTTGTTGGAAGAAGAAGTAACGAGGCATGATCAACAAGCTGTTCTAGCTGAAATAGGTAGGTTTGTTACAATAGCAACGAGAGCTCTTCTACATCCTGGAGTAACCTCTTATGATATTTTGGATACGGTTAGATCTTCTTTGTTTAAGAAAGCTTGGTTTGATGTTATGAGGCCTAAGATTGGAGAAGTTGCTGAGCAGTTTTGTGATTTTGCTGAAGATACTATAGACGTAATTCAGGTCGGGAGGACGCATATACAGGATACCTCGCCAGTTCCTTTTGGTGTTACAATGGCTGGATATGCGAGAAGAATTTCAGAAAGAGCTGAGTATCTTGATAGAGCGTTTGATGATTTAAGAGGCAAGGTTAGAGGAATGGTTGGTACTGGTGCAAGCATTGAAATGATTGTTGGGAAAGGTAGAGCTTCAGATTTTGAAAAAGCAGTACTTGGTAAACTAGGATTAAAGCCAGATTTAACTGCAACACAAGTTACCCAAAAAGAACGATTGGTTGATGTTGGGCATGGTTTAGTAACATTGGCTTCTGTTTTAGGAGATTTTGCAGGCGATGTAAGGCTTTTGTATTCTTCTGCAATAAGAGAGCTCGTAAGCAGTGATAGTTCTAAAATTCTTGGAGGCTCAAGTGCTGATGCAGCAAAAGATAATCCAATTAATTATGAAAATATGGAAGGCAAAGTGCCAGTGATTGAGTCTGGAATGAGAGTATTATATTCTATGATTTCTACAGATTTACAAAGAGATTTGAGAAGCTCTGTACAAGGAAGATATCAACCTCAGCAAATGATGGCACAAGTGTATGAGATGTTTGTAAGAATGAATAAAGCAATGAAAACTCTTTGTGTTAATAAAGATAAAATGAGCAATAATTTAATTTCTGTAAGGGAATTTCCGAGTGAAGCAATGGTTGCTATTTTGAGAGGAGAAGGATGGATGCATCCAGATTATGGAGATGGTCATGATTTTGTTAAGAATATATCTCAAAAAGCTAAAGCAAATCGACAAAAACTTTTAGGTGTTGCATTAACAGATGAGAGGTTTAAGTCTCTTTATGAAACTCTTCCTCAAGAAAAGCAGCGCATTTTACAAGGAGAAATGGAATTATATGTGGGAGATTCTCCTGAAAGAGCACGAGATAATATTACATATGCAAGAAAAGTATTTGAATAGAGATTAGCAAACCTTTAAAAACACTCTTTATTATTTTTGGAGTATGGAAGTAGAGATTATTAATTCAGAAAAAAATGATTTTGATATTAGGATAGATAATTTAACTGTAGCTGAGATTTTGCGTGTTTATTTAAATGAGCAAGGAATAAAGTTTGCTGCTTGGCGAAGAGAGCATTATTCAAAACCAATTATTTTTAAAATTCAGACTTCTGGAAAAACAGTCAAGAGAGCTGTAAGTGAGGCTGTTGCAGCTATTAAAAAAGATAGTGATGCGATTATTAAGGGTTTGAAGAAAAAATAATATCAACTCAACCATGTAGTTCTCATTGATTATATTAATTACTAAACTACATAACCTCGCCTAACCCTTTGTTATCATCTAATACTTGAGATCTTGAGATATTATTAATGATTAATCATGTTTTTATTATAATTTTTTATTTATTATTTAAAATCTAAACATATAATTGAAAAGAACTAAACGTTAGATTTATTAATCCTTTTTCTTTTGTAGGTAAGGAGGTGGAAAATGAAATGTAATTGTAAGTGGTGTACTAGTATTATGGCTATAGTGATATTAGTATTTCTATTCTGGCAGACAGTAGCTTCTACATGGATAATTGCAATTGCTGCGATTTTATTGTTGGTTCATGCATGGGTTTGCAAAAATTGTGGTATTTGTTCTCCAGAGATGGCAGCCAAGCCAGCAGGGAAGAAAAAAAGATAGTTGTATTTATTAACAGTTTTCTTATTTTTCATGTTTGGAAAAGGAGGTGACAATGCTAAATAGAACTTGGAAAATCGTGTTACTGGTGATTGCACTGGTGTTTGTGATTTGGCCTGGCTTGCTTTTTAATACAGCAACAAATTGGATAGCCTTGATTGCAATAGTAATCTTGTTGCTTGGCGAATTTACATGCAAGAGTTGTGGCCCATCTATGTCGACTACATCGGCTAAGTCAGCTAGAAGGTCGGCTCGAAGAAGCAGATAATTAATTAATTTTGATTATAATCATTTTTATATATTATTGATAATTTGTTTATTTATGACTAAAATATCCGCGGGAAGTTATGATTTGAATAAGTGGCTTCATGGCGGCTATGATACTGATATTATAACTACTATTTATGGCGGGGCCGGAACTGGGAAAACGAATTTTTGCTTGCTTGCCGCAGTGAGCCTGGCTAAAAAAGGAAAAAAGATAATTTTCATCGATACCGAGGGAGGTTTTTCTTCTGAGAGAGTTAAACAAATACTTGGAAAAGAAAGTGAAAACTATGAAAATGTTTTGAAAAATATTCTTGTTTTGAAACCGACTAATTTTAGTGAGCAGAAAGATGCTTTCAAGCAATTGTTTAAACATTTGAAGAAGCAGGTTTCTTTGATTATCATTGATGGTATGACGATGCTTTATAGATTGGATTTTGCAGATGCGCGGGAGAATAAAGTTAATGGAGGGGAAAGCCTGGAAGGCATACAAAAAGTTAATGCGGAGTTGACGAGACAAATGAGGATTTTGGCGGAAATTGCAAGGAAGCAAGATATTCCTGTTGTTGTTACGAATCAAGTTTACAATTGGGAGAACGAGAGTAAAATGGTTGGAGGAGATATTTTGAAATATTGGAGTAAATGCTTAATTGAGGTTGTTAATGATGGAGGCAAGCGAACAGTTTATTTGAGAAAGCATAGGAGTTTGCCGGAAAAGAGTTTAAGTTTTCAGATAACAAATGAAGGAATTAAGAAGAAGGGTTGGATTTAAATTAGTGAGAGATTATTGAGGAGAGACTGGATTTAGATGGAAAGACTTAAATATAAGTTATAAGTTATAATTTACATGAAAACAATAGCACTTAAAGAAAACACTTTTAGGATATTGGGTGAAATGAAGAGAAAAGCTAAGGCATCTTCTTTTGATGAATTAATAGTGGAGCTTGTAAAGAGGAAAGATAATATTCCGGAGTCTATGTTTGGCTCTCTGAAAGGAAAAACTAAGGGTTTCAACTCTGAAGAAAGAGAGTTTCTCTGGAAGGATGAATATAGAGAATGAAAGTTGTTTTTGATACTTATGCATGGATAGAGTATTTTTTAGGAAGTAAAAAAGGGCTTAAAGTTAAGGAGTTTTTGGAGAGAGGAGATGAGATTATTACTCCCTCGATAGTTCTTTTGGAGATGAGTGTTAAGTCGAATAAAGAGGGATGGAATTTTGAAAAGCAGTTAAAGTTTATAAAAATGAATTCTAAAGTTTCTGGGTTTAATGATGAGTTTGTTAGTTCTTTTGGGAAAATTTATAACAAGACTAAAAAGTCTATCAAAGGAATAGGAATTGTAGATTGTATTGTGTTGACAACAGCGGTTTTGGCTGATGCAAAAATCTTGACGGGAGACAAGCATTTTGAGAAAATTGACAGAGCTGTTTTATTATAGGAAGTTTAGGGAGGATTTGATGGCATAAGGATTAAATAATACCTAATATCTCTTCTGGAGTTATTGCCTTTATACCTCTGAATTCTTTTAGGTTTAGAAGATGTTTATCATAGGTTATTATATGTTTAGCATTACTTTCAACTGCGCATTCTATTATTTTATTATCTTCTGGATCATCTTTCACAACATCTATTTTTTCAGCTGGTTCTACAAGCGTCACAAATGATAAAACCTTTTCCATAATATTTATAATTTCTTCATCAGAGTATTCAAAATCTCTTTTGAGAATTTTTTGATATTCAATAAGGATTTTATTAGATGTGAATATTTTACTATCTGACTGTATTAATTTGAACAATAATTTTTGTGCTACACTATTATTCCAAAGGGTAGAAGAAATTATTACATTTGTGTCAAATACGACATTCATTATTTTCTCCTTGATTTTTGAACAATTTCTGGTATATCTGATTCTTTTATGCCCTTTCTTTCTAAGCGCTTTCTTCCTTCTTTTGCGATTGATTCAAGTTCTTTTATTAAGGCTTCTTTTGAAGGGGTTTTTATTTTTTTTAACACAATTGAATCTTTTGTTCCCATAACTACAAAAATTGTTCCTTCCTCTGCTTTTATTCTTTCTCTTATATCTAAGGGAATAACAATTTGCCCCCTTGATGACATTTTTGTTGTTTCTATTTCCATTTTCTTATTATAAGATAATAAGATTTTCTTATTTATAAACTTTTCGGTAGAATTTTAGTTTTGGAATTAAGAAGAGATATTGGATTTAGTAAGTTATTTAAATCAAATTACTCTGTAGGTTTATGCGAAAAAAGTGGTGGATGATTATTATTGTTTTGATTGCTTTGTTAGTTGTCGTTGCTAGTTATAATTATATTACTACTGGTGTTCTTTTTGCTCCTTTTTTAGATAGTGATGGTGCTGATGGTTTTATTGGTGAGGAAAGTTTTGGGGTTGTTGAGAGTGATGGAGCTGAAGATACGATTATAGAAGACGAGGAATTGAAAGTAGGAAATATATTAGAGAGGCTTTTTGCCGGCGAGGAGCGGGTCGCTCCTAGGACATTTAAGGTCTTTGCAACAGATTCTAATTTTACAGGAGATGTTTTGAATAGGGCTGATGAAATTTGTAATGATGCGGCTTCTAATGCTGGATTGAGGGGGAATTATGTGGCTTTATTGAGCACGACGAGGGAACATGCCGTGGATAAAATACAAGATGGGAAATACTTGAGAGTCGATGGAGTTAAGATTGCAGATAACAAGAGAGATTTGTTTGATGGGACTATTGATAACCCTTTAAATGTTAATGAGTTTGGTAATGTATTGCCTACGCTTACTTGCGATAGTAATGGATTTGAGTGTAATTTAATTTATACCGGTAGTAAGGTTGATGGCACTTTAGATCCTGGTTTTAATTGTAATGATTGGAATTCTATCTCTGCACTTTCTACAGTTGGACATTATCCAAGTGTCGATCATAATTGGATAAATACAAATAATGTTTCTTGTTCTGAAGTCTTAGGAATTTATTGTTTTGAATCTTATGTTACTAGGCCAGAGTGTGATGAGGTTTACACTGTACGGGATTTAGATAATGTAAGGAATGATTTAGATGCTTGTTATATCCAGATGGCAGATATTGATATGACAGGAGTGGTTTGGGAGCCTATTGGACAGATAGACCTTAATATGTTTCCGAGTCCGAATGACAGACCATTCACAGGAAGATACGATGGTAATGGATTTAAGATAACTAATTTTGAAATACCTGAAACAAATGCTTCTGCTTTATTTGCTTATTCTACTGGAATTATAGAGAATGTTACTATTGATGGTTTTAATATAGATACTAGGAATTCTTTAGGGATAATAGGTTCTTTAATTGCTGTTAATGAAGGGGTTGTGAGAAATTCTTTGGCTAAAAATGGATTTATGAGAGTCGCCGGTTCATCCATCCTTTCAGAAGGTATTGGTGGTTTAATTGGTGCAAATCTTGAAGGGAATATAAGGAATTCTGGAGTTATTAGAGTAACTATTTTTGGAAATAGTTTTGTTGGAGGGCTTATGGGGGGAACGTTGTATGGTATAATTGAAAGTACCTATGCAGAAGATGTAAATGTTCAATCTCAGGGCAGGGATAGGTTTGTAGGAGGTCTTATAGGAGTAGTGGCAGGAACTGGGTCTATAAAAGACACAAATATAACTGACTCGTATGCAACTGGCAATGTTGGAAATGGCAATGAAAATGATGTTGGAGGGTTAATTGGAGGTTTCGAAGGGATTGAATCAGAATTATATAATTCTCATTTTAGAGGTGTTGTTAATGGAAGAGGAAAGGTGGGAGGTCTTATAGGGTCAGGAGAGTTTGTAACTGTTGGAAATTCTTATTCTCTTGGAACTGTTAACGGAGATTATGATGTTGGCGGACTAATTGGAGTTGCAAGGCATGTAGATATTGTAGATAGCTTTTCAACAAGTACAGTTCAGGGTAAACAATTTGTAGGAGGTTTGGTTGGAGGCATGGTTAGAAGCTCTATTAAGGATTCTCACAGTAGTGGTAATGTAAGTGGAGAAATAAGTGTTGGTGGACTAATAGGTAGTCTTTGGCAGGGAGACAATAGTATATTTAAATCATATGCAACAGGAAATGTGTTTGGGAGAAATGATGTTGGTGGTTTCGCCGGGTACATTAGTGATTCTGCTTTAGTAAATGAATCTTTTGCTCTAGGCAATGTTGTTGGTAATATAAGTACTATTATAAGTACTATTGGAGGATTCGCAGGGATTAATGGCGGAAATGTAACTAATTCATTTTCTAAAGGGTCAGTGTTAGGAACTAATTTAGTGGGAGGTTTCGTTGGAAGTGATTTATTTGGAGTAATGTTACAAGGAGCTCCTGAACATTCTTATTCTACTGGATTTGTCAGTGGAAATTACTCTGTAGGAGGCTTTTCAGGGGGAGGAACGTTGGTTTCTAATACAAATTACTGGGACATTGAAACCTCAAATCAAACAACAAGTGCTGGAGGAGTTGGCAAAACAACAGCAGAAATGAAAAGGCAGAATACATTTGAAAATTGGGACTTTAATAGAGTTTGGGATATTGCAGAAGATAGAACTTATCCGTTCTTGAGGTGGATGTCTGAGGAGGAATTGGTTGTACACTATAAGTTTGATGAAATTACAAACGGCAAGACACCAGATAGTTCGATATTCAGATATGATGCGGATGTTTCAGGAGCTACATTATGGCAGTGGGGAAATATAGACAAGGCATTGAATTTCAGTGGTTGGAGAGATTTTGTCTCTGTGGAAGATACTCCATTTTTGTATTCAGATAAGGAAATAACTATTTCGGCTTGGGTTAATACGAAGAAAAAATGGAAGCCTCTCCAAACTATTGCTTGGAAAGGAAATCCGGAGGGAAGTGCTGTTAATAGTAGTAATAGAGAGTTTGCTTTATTCTTGGCAGGGTCTGAAGACCCTAGTGCTGGAGGACAACATAATAGCAAGGTGCAAATAGTATTTACTCCTGAAAATAGAATTGGAGTAGGACAGATTCCATGCACGACAAATACTTTTCCTATCAGAGCAGAAAATTGGTGGTATCATGTTGCCGGCGTTATCGATGTTAGAAATCAAGTAATGAAGATTTATGTTGATGGAGTGGAGGTTAAGACATGTAATATTCTTGGCATATCAAATATTAGAAATACAAATGGTTCGTTGGTTGTAGGGAATAAGATGCCATTGCCTGCCGGTAGCAGCGCAGGATTTACAGGAATGATTGATGATTTTAGACTTTATAGCAGGGTTTTGAGTGATGTGGAAATATTTGATTTGGCTAATGTGTGATAGTAAGTTTTAGTATTATATCAAGGATAATTATTTAAATCAAATTTTCAACACACCAAAAATATTATAAACACACTATTTCTTAATGTATTAACATAATCCCAGGTGATCCGAAAGGGTTGCCTGATGCTTTAAAAAATGAAATCTACGATCGTATTTATTGACGGAGGTTATCTTTCTTTTATCTCTAAATTTTTTGGAAAAGGAAAGCCTCTTAGATATAAAATGGAAGTTTTTGCAAGTAATCTTGCAAAGGCTAGAGGGGCAGAATGCAAAAAAATTTATTTTTATACAGCACCACCCTATCAAAGTTCAAACCCAACTCCTGAAGAAAATAAGAGAAAAGCTAATTACGATAAATTTGTCTCAAAGTTAAAGGAAGCTAAAATCATAGTAAGAGAAGGAAGGTGCCAAAAAATTGACAATACTTATCAACAAAAAGGAGTCGATACTTTATTGACTATTGATTTGTCAAGAATTCCTAGAATTGAAGGAATTTCCGATGTTATAGTCTTAACTTCGGATACAGACTTTGTTCCGATTATAAATGACTTATCTGAAGATGGAATAAATGTGATCCTTGCTTATTTTACTGACAAAAAAAGAAAATCTGGATTGTCTCTTTCAAATCATTTATGGAACTCTTGCAAGGATAAGATAAAGATAAGAAAAGAATATTTTTCTTAAATGGGTGAGAGATTATTGAGAAGAGTTAGTCAACAAAGAAAATGCAAACTTAAGATACTTATGAAGAATGGGATTTTGAGAATATTTGGACGAGGGTTGTCGAACCGAGCTATCCTTCATTAAGATGGCAGTGGTTGTAAACTGATTTATCGGATTATTTAAATACACAATCTTCTTTTTTGATACATGAAGTACTCTGAGTTAGTCGAGATATATGAAGCTCTCTCCCAGACGACAAAGAAGCTAGAGAAGGTAGATATCTTAGCGAGGTTTTTACCGAAGCTTAAGGGAGATGAGGAGAAAGTTTATTTGTTGAGAGGAAGAGTTTTTCCTGATTATGATGAGAGAGAGTTTGGTTTGTCAGGGCAGTTGTCTATCAAGGTTATTTCAAAGTCTACTGGCGTGAATGTTGAAAAGGTTGTTTCTAGATTTAGAAAACTCGGAGATTTAGGAGATGTTGCTGCAGAGTTAATTGATAAAAAGAGACAGTCGACTTTATTTTCTAAAAATTTAAGTGTCGATAAAGTATTTGGAAATTTGAGGAAACTTGTTGAAATAGAGGGAAAGGGTTCTGTCGATAAGAAGTTAAATTTAGTCCTCGAGCTTCTGACTTCTGCTTCAGGTAGGGAAGGAAGGTATATCATCAGAACTATTTTGAATGATTTGAGAGTGGGTGTTGCCGATGCTTTACTTAGAGATTCTATTGCTAAGGCTTTTTTTGAAGGAGATAAAGATATGAATGAGAAGGTTGAGGAAGCTTATGATAAATTAAATGATTTTGCTTTGATTTTAGAGATTGCAAGAAAAGGAAAAAAAGCTTTTGATAAAGTTGAAGTTGTTCCTGGGAGGCCGATAAAAGTTATGCTTCCAGTTAAAGTTACTGAACTTTCTGAGGCATTTAGAATTTGTGGTAGACCGTTGGCTGTCGAACATAAGTATGATGGCTTTCGGGTTTTAATAAATAAAGATGAGGAAGGGAAGATAAGTTTGTTTACCCGTCGGCTTGACAATGTTACAAAACAATTTCCAGATGTTGTAGAAATTGTTAAGAAATGTGTTAAAGCAAAGAGTTTTGTTTTAGATTCTGAAATTGTGGGTTATGATCCTAAAAAACAGAGATACAAACCCTTTGAGGCTATAAGTCAGAGGATAAGGAGAAAGCATGATATCGAATCCATGGTCAAGAAACTTCCTGTAGGCATAAATATTTTTGATATAATTTATTTGAATGGAAAGAGTACTATTAATTTTCCATTTGAAAAGCGTAGGAAAGCTTTGGAGAAAATTGTTAAGCCTGAGAAATGGAAAATACGTTTATCCAAACAGTTTATCAGCGATGATGAGAAGGCAATAAATAAGTTTTACAAGGATGCATTGAAGGTTGGAGAGGAAGGAATAATGCTGAAGAAGTTGGATGCCCCATATAGACCAGGAAGGAGAGTTGGTTATATGGTTAAGATGAAACCAGAAGCTGCCGATTTAGATTTAGTTATTGTTGGAGCAGAGTATGGCAAGGGCAAAAGGTCTGGTGGTTTGACGAGTTATGTTCTTGCTTGTAGGAGTAATGATGGAAAGAAGTTTTTTGAGGTTGGAAAAGCTTCCTCTGGTTTGAAAGAAAAAGAAACTGAAGAAGGAACTAGTTATGCTGAGATGGATAAATTGCTCCAGCCTTTGATAAAGAGTGAGAAGGGTAATGTTGTGAGTGTAAGGCCGAAGGTTGTGGTGAGTGTTACATATCAGAATGTTCAGCCGAGTCCGAGATATGATTCGGGTTATGCGTTGCGTTTCCCGAGGATAACTCATTACAGGCCGGAACGTGGCACACACGATATTGCTACGGTAAAAGACATAAAGAAAGAGTTTCAAAGAATGCAAAAGATGAGGAAGAGCGGTTTAGGATAAAATAGCCCTTTAAAAAGGTTTATAAAGGGATTTTCTTTAAAAATACTGATTCTATAATGGTTAAATCAAAATCAAATCTTAAAGTTCAAAATATTGTTGCTACGGCTTCCTTAGGGAAACCAGTTTCTTTGACTAAGCTTGCGAGAATGCATAGCGGCAATACGGAGTATAATCCTGAGCAATTTCCTGGTTTGGTTTTACGTGTGAAAAAACCAAAATCTGCTGTTTTGGTTTTTTCTTCTGGGAATCTTGTTTGCACAGGAACAAAAAGCGTACGACAGGTTAGAGAGGTAATATCACAAGTCATAACACAACTTGCGAAAATTGGAGTTAAGATAACAGAAAAGCCGAAGATAACTGTGCAAAATATTGTGGCTTCTGGAAGCATAAATGTTGACCTTAATCTTAATCTTTTAGCTTTGGAATTAGAGAATACAGAATATGAGCCAGAACAGTTTCCTGGTTTGGTTTATAAGTTAGATAACCCAACAACGACTTTCTTGCTTTTTTCTAATGGAAAATTGGTTTGCACTGGAACTAAAAACAGGCAGCAGTTGGAAGATGCAATGTATCAGTTGAATAAAAATGTTAAAGCTGTTCTGAGAAAGATAAAGAAGAAGAAAAGAAAAAGGTAGTAATTTAAACTGTTTTCTGTTAATGATTTTATGATATTTAGTCTTGCTGAAGAACATTTTTATAAGAGAAAAAGAATTCATCAAAGGCATGAGCCATATCCTCATCCCGTAAGATGGAAGAGGATTATTGATAGAGTTATTTATATTGCAGCATTTATAGGACCTTTATTGACTTTACCACAGGTTCTTAAAATATGGATTGGCAAGAGTGCTATCGGTGTATCAATTATTTCATGGTCGTTTTTTTTATTATTGGCATTTATTTGGCTTATCTATGGTATTGCCCACAAATCAAAACTACTTATTTTTAATAATATTTTGTGGATGCTTATGGATTTTTTGATCATATTAGGAGTGATAGTTTATGGATAGGAATTATTCTGATATGGATACTGGTAAGTTGAGAGTTATGATTGGTGCACTTGATTTGTTAATTCTGGCTAGGAATTATAGGAGTGGTGTAAGGGGGCTATCGACAGAGGAAAAGTTAGAGCGTGATCGAAATTTTGCTGAGAGAGTTAGGATTAGGGAAGAATTAGATAGAAGATTAAATTAAGTAAACAGACTCAGCTTCGTTTGTTTGCCGAAATTTTTTAATAACCAAGAGCGTGAGGTGTAATTTATTATTGGTTGTTTTAGTCTAGTTTGAATTTTTGCTAGGGCTTCATTAATTGTATTAAATTTTTCTGGAGGGTGTTTGAAAACCTCTCTAGATATTTCTCTTAATATTCCAACTCCACAAGGCATATAATATTCTGGGCGAATTTCTCTGATAACGAGGCATTGTGCTTGCTTTTTTATTTTTTCTAAATATTCTGTTAAGGCGAGGCGGTTTGCATAATAAGCGCCAGTTACAGAGTCTGCATATTTTTTTCTTGGAAAAAATGATTCGTAATCACTCCAAATGCCGAAATTCTTTAGCGAGATTTCAATTACTTCAAATGAATATTTTTCTGGTAATAGTATGAAGTTGTAATAGTTGCCTAGATAGTCCGCATGGAAAACTTGTATTTCAGAAATTTCAGGATATTGTTTTATTTTTTTAAGTTTATCTTTTGAAATCGTATCATCTACCGCAGTGATTGACCATCTCGTAGGTACAAGACTGCGATTCTTTTTTAAACCTAATAAGCCAGCAGAAAGAAGTTTTATTATGTTTGATGTTTGAATATTTGCTTTTTCAAGTTCTTGGATTGCAATTATTGATTTTACATCGGTGTCGTTTATTAAGTAATCTACTTTTCTTTTTATTTTAGGATTTTCTTGAAGTCTTATTTTTTCAATTGGGGCTGCTCTCGATATTAATGGGACTCTTGTATCATGCTCTGAATATTTTTTTATTGGTTTTTTTAATTTGAATTCTGTTGCTATGGATTTATGCGTCATTGCAATTTCTTTAAAAATGTCAAAGAATTTTGTCTTTAGTTTTTTGATATGACTTTGAGTTCTTCCATAAATTAATTTATTTCTGAATTCAATTATTTGTGAGAGTGGAATTTTATTCTGATGCCATAATTCAGACGATGATAAGATCTGTGTATTCCCGTATTCATCAGGGGAAAGAACTCCCACATAGACATTTGGATAATTCCAACGACCAACGAAAATTTCTGGTGGTGAAGAGCCTGAAAATTCTTTAATAAGTTTCGTTTTTCCTAAGAAGAATTCATGTTCTTGGCAGTTATATTTGCCGCAAGTTTTGCATCTCTTAGCCATTTTATTCTGAAAATAATTTAATTGTTTGAGCTACTTCTTCTTTGATACCTAAAATACACGGATAGTTTTTTACTTCTTCTTCACTTACCCATGCATGATCTGTGAATGCTCCTATTTCGGGTTTTACCTCACCTGATTTGTATTTGGCTGCGAATTTTACTAATATTACAGGGATTCCATCTGGTCTGATAAATGCAACACTATTAATATAATGTAATTTTTGTTCTATTTTTATTCCAGCTTCTTCTTTAACTTCTCTTTGTAGTAAGGATTCAGCTGCATTTTCAAAATCTAGTATATCACCGTTGATTCTTGTTGGATTTTCAATTGGGATATTTTCCCATTCTAGTTTTCCGCCTGCAACTCCATATTTACCAGGATGTGCTTTTTCATTTTCAGAGCGTTTTAGGATTAAGCAGCGTTTATCACTTTCCCTATATACTACGACATTTGCCACAAAATAAAAGAGCTTGTTTTGTTTTGCATTCCCAAGATGTATTTTATCTGCAGGCATTACATGGGAAAGAAGAAAGGGTATTTATGTTTTTATGGATTGTTGGGATTATTATCTCATACTCTTAGTTTTCTGTGATGGGTTCTTCCTTCATTTTTCAGGTATTCAAGCGCTAGTCTGGCATCACCCTCTGGAACACCAAATTCAGTTGATATGTCTTCTGGTTGTATTGATTGCCAAAGAGGAGTTTTTCTTACGTATAATTCTGAAGCTCTTTTTAGCAACGATTGATATTTTTCCCTATAACTTTCACCTGTTAAATTAGCTGCAGAATTTCTTTCGGTTTCTTCAGTTGTCATTAGATTTAACCCTTCAAATCAGAAATTCCCAGAAGAACGAATAAAACGCCGATCATTGCAATAAACCAGAAAATACCGCCCTTGAGGAAAATCCATGCTGGACCCCAGAAATTTAAAGATTTCCCGAAAATAGTCCATGTTTGGGAGTAAAATGCAATTATAATTGGAACTACTATTAATATTAATCCAATAAGAAGTTCAGCCCATTTGTTCATGATATTTTTATTGTATGGAGGTTTATAAATATTATTGTTAATTTTTGTATAGTTTGGGAGTAAAAATCTGTGTTTTTCTTGAGCAAAACATTAAAAACTCTATTTGTAATTTTATTTCTATGCTAACTAAAAAACAGCTTTCTGAAATACGTGAGCATTTAGAGAGAGCTCAGAATCCTGTGTTTTTTTATGATAATGATGCTGATGGGTTTTGTAGTTATGTGCTTTTTAGGAGATTTTTAGGTAGGGGAAAAGGAGTCGCTGTCAGGACTCATCCGAATATTGATGCAGGATATGCAAAAAAAGCGCAGGAATTTGGTTCAGACTATGTTTTTATTTTAGACAGGCCTTTTCTTGGGAAGGAGTTTGTTGAAGAAATAGAAAAGTTGCAGTTGCCTATAGTTTGGATTGACCACCATGATATAAAAGAAAATATTAACGATTATGGATATGATAATATTTTTGTTTATAATCCGACTAGGACATCTTATAAAAAGAGTAAAAAAAGCAATGAGCCTGTGACTTATTTGGCTTATAAAGTTGTTAACAGGAAGGAAGATGTTTGGATTGCTGTGATGGGTTGTATTTCAGACCATTATATGCCTGATTTTATTAAAGAATTTGCTAAAGAATATTCTGAATATTGGAGGCAGCAGATAGCAATAGAAAAGCCATTTGACGCTTATTATAAGACTGAAATAGGATTTTTAGCCAGAGCGTTAGGTTTTGGACTTAAGGATTCAATAACTCATGTTGTCCAGCTGCAGAACTTTTTGGTTTCATGTAAATCTCCTGCAGATGTTTTGTCAGAGATTGAATCTAATAGGCCATTTGGTAAAAAGTATAGAGAGTTAAGAAAAAAATATGATTTATTAATAGAGAAAGCGAAGAAAAATGTTGACGGCAAAATTATATTTTTTTGTTATGGAGGAAATTTAAGTATTAGTTCAGATATTTCAAATGAGTTGTCTTTTTTGTATCCAGGACGTTTTATTATTGTTGGTTATATGATGGAGTCTATTAGTAATTTGTCTATAAGAGGAGATGACGTTAAGTCTTTGATAGAAAAGTTATTGCCAAGATTTAAAGATTCTAGGGGAGGAGGTCATAGGAATGCAGTCGGTGTTAGGTTACAAACAGAAGATTTAGAAAGATTTAAGAAGGAATTTGAGGAAGAGGTAAATAGGAAAAATGCAAGAAATAAAAATTGAAATTTTTGGAAGAGTTCAGGGAATTGGATTTAGACATTTTACTAAAGAGCATGCTGATAAGTTAGGATTGAAAGGATTTGTCAGGAACACAGACCAGGGAAGTGCTTTGGTTATTGCTCAGGGTGATAAGAAAAAGCTTGAAGAGTTACTTAAGATTGTGCAGAAAGGACCGATTCTTACTCATGTCGAGGGAGTTTCATATTTTTGGAAAAAGGCTGAAAATAATTATTCTGATTTTGTTATAGCATTGGATAAAGGAATTATTGAGGACCAGAAAAGAAATTTTTTGAATTTAGGCAAAAGTGTTTTAAATATAAAAGACAGAATTCCGAGGCATATTGCTATAATTCCCGATGGAAATAGAAGGTGGGCTACTAAGAGAGGACTTAATATTTTAATGGGACATAAAAAATCTGCAACTTATGAAAAAATTATTGCTTTATCAGAAGAGGCAAAGCAGTTAGGAATAAAATATATTACTGTTTGGGTTTTTTCTACAGAAAACTGGAAAAGGGACTCGGAAGAAATTAAGAATATTTTCGGACTAATTTTAAAAGTTTTGAAGAGATTTAGGAAAGAAGCTAAGAAGAATCAGTTTAGATTTAGACATTTAGGGAGAAAAGATAGACTACCTAAAAAACTTGTTGATGAAATTTTAAAGGTAGAGGAAGAAACAAAAGAGTTTGATAAATTTAATATTCAGTTATGTATTGATTACGGCGGGCGTGATGAGATTACGAGGGCGATTAATAAATTATTAGAGTCTGGCGTTAAAGAGATAAAAGAAGATGAGCTTTCTATGTATTTGGATTCTATTGGCATTCCTGACCCTGATTTGATTATAAGGACTTCTGGAGAAAAGAGGACAAGCGGTTTTATGCCTTTCCAGTCAATTTATGCAGAGCTGTATTTTGCAGATGTGGATTTTCCTGATTTTGGGCCGGAAGAGTTAAGAAAAGCTGTTGAAGAGTTTGCAGAGAGGAAGAGAAATTTTGGGAAGTGATTTGTATTTACTAGTTAAGATAAATTTAAATAGAAAACTTGTTTTTTATAGTAGAGGTGAAAATGGATTTACTTGAGAGTTTGATTAATCTTGATGGAGTTAGTGGCGATGAGCACGACGTGAGGGATTTTATTATCAGAGAGTGCAAGAAGTATGTTAAAAACGTGGACGTTGATAAAATGGGAAATGTCATTGTTAGCAGGAAAGGGAAAAAACCTGCGATACTGTTTCTGGCTCATATGGATGAGATTGGTCTCATGGTAAAAAGGATAACTCGGCGTGGAAGGATGTATATTAGTCCTATCGGTGGTATAGACCCTCCAATTTTAATCGGACAAAGAGTTTTTATTAAAGGAAAAGAAAAGATACAAGGAGTCATTACGACTGACGAAGTTTTAAACGACGATTTAGTTCCTAACACAGTTAAGATGGAAGAGCTTTTCGTTCATTCTGGTCTCGATGCTAAGGAATTGAAGAAAAAGGGCGTTAATATAGGAACATATATGTCTTTTGGGAGCAACTATGATTGTTGTACTTTAGGTTCTAAAGATGTTATTTCTGGCAAGGCTTTGGATGACAGGATTGGTTGTTATATTTTGCTTGAACTGATGAGAAACTTGAAAACTAAGAATGAAATTTATTTTGTTTTTACAGTTCAGGAAGAAGTCGGACTTTATGGGGCGAAGGCTTCTGTTTTTAATTTGGAGCCTGACTATGCAATTGCTGTCGATGTTACAGGACATGAGGATAGAAATGATACAATGATTTTAGGAAACGGGCCTGCTTTGACAATTAAAGATGCTGAAATGCTCGGCAATAAATGTTTAAATGAGGCATTACAAGAAGTTGCTGCGAAATTAAATATTAACTTGCAATTAGAAGTTGGTGACGTTGGTACTACCGATGCGACTTCGATTTTTGCATCTAAGGGAGGAATTCCTTCTGCTGTTTTAGGAGTTTCTGTCGCTAATATACACACTACTATTGGCATGGCACATAAAGAAGATATTGTGGGAGCTGTTAAGGTTCTTAGAGGATTTTTAAAGAATCCCCCGGCGAAGTGCTGGGCCTAGTAGATTTATTAATACTAAACTTTTCAGAGAAGTATTTTGCTCTTCTTTCTACTGTCCAATTTTGAATAGAATTATAGAATCCTATTTGAATGAAGTCATAGATATTTCTTTCAATTCTTGGTTGGTATGATAGTATTATAGCATGGGGGTCTATGAGGTCTGGTTTTTCCTCTATTATTTCTGTATTTTTTGGGGTTATTGTAGGAATAAATCCGAGTGGTTTTAAGGCGCAATAGACTGTTCTCAATTTTGCTATTTCCCACCACCCCCACAATCTTCTATCTTCTTGATCTGCGTAGACAGAAGGAGGTTCAACTAGTTCTATAGATATTTGACCCGTATTTCTAAATTTTTTTCCTGTGTGTTCAGACACAAATCTAAGTCTTCTTTGTAAGTATCTGGGAGAATTCTGTAGAGGCATCTCGAAGGTTAGAGAGCGATCAATTAATTCTGGATTTCTGATGGTTATTAAACTAATAAAATTGTCAAGAGAAGAGACTATTTTTGATAGGTCATCCATCAAAATGTTATCAAGGGGTTTGAATTTTTAAGGATATAGGTGATTCAAGGATAATTTAGGTAATATATTTAAACGGAGTTACTTTCTAGGTTTATGCGAAAAGAGTGGTGGATGATTATTTTAGTTTTAGTTGCTTTGTTAGTTGTCGTTGCAAGTTATAATTATATTACAACAGGTGTTCTCTTTGCTCCTAAGTTGAGTAGTGGTGGTGCTGATAGTTTTTCTGGTGAGGTTGAGAGTTTGGAAGGTGTTAGTGAGGAGGAGTTAAAGGAGGAAAGTATATTTACGAGGTATTTTGGAAATGAAGATAGAGTCGCTCCTAGGACATTTAAGGTCTTTGCAACAGATTCTAATTTTACAGGAGATGTTTTGAATAGGGCTGATGAAATTTGTAATGGTGCAGCCTCTAATGCTGGATTGAGGGGGAATTATGTGGCTTTATTGAGCACGACTAGGGAACATGCCGCGGATAAAATACAAGATGGAAAATATGTGAGAGTCGATGGAGTTAAGGTTGCAGATAACAAGAGAGATTTGTTTGATGGAACCATTGATAATCCTTTAAATGTTAATGAGTTTGGTAATGTATTGCCTACGCTTACTTGCGATAGTAATGGATTCGAGTGTAATTTAATTTATACCGGTAGTAAGGTTGACGGCACTTTAGATCCTGGTTTTAATTGTAATGATTGGAATTCTATCTCTGCACTTTCTACAGTTGGACATTATCCAAGTGTCGATCATAATTGGATAAATACAAATAATGTTTCTTGTTCTGAAGTCTTAGGAATTTATTGTTTTGAATCTTATGTTCCTAGACCAAGTTGTAATAGGGTTTACACTGCCCAGGATTTAGATAACGTGAGGAATGATTTAGATGCTTGTTATATCCAGATGGCTGATATTGATTTGGGTAGTTGGGGTAACTGGGAACCTATTGGATACTTGGACATTAATACGTTTCCAGGCCCTAACGACAGGCCATTCACAGGGAGATATGATGGTAATGGATTTAAAATAACTAACTTTGAAATACCTGAAGAAAATCTTTCTGCGTTATTTGCTTATTCCACAGGAGTTTTGGAGAATGTTACAATTGATGGTTTTAATATAGACAGCAGGGCGGCGCCACTTATAGCTGTCGGTTCTTTGGTAGCAGTTAATGGAGGAGTCGTAAGAAATTCTTTGGCTAAAAATGGATTTATGAGAATCGGTTTATCCTATTTTTCAGAAGCTATTGGTGGTTTGATTGGTGCAAATATTGATGGAGATATAATGAATTCTGGAGTTAAAAATGTAACTATTTTTGGAAGTTTTACCGCTGGAGGGCTTATGGGTTTAACGTTGTATGGTATAATTGAAGGCACATATGCAGAAGATGTAAAGGTTCAAGGTCAGGGAGGATTTGTAGGAGGTCTAATTGGACGTATGCAACACACGAATATAACTGATTCATATGCTACGGGAAATGTTAGTGGTGGTATGAGTGTTGGAGGTCTTATAGGAAGTTTTAGAGGCTCTATGATATTTGCAAGTTCTGTAACTATTAAAAATTCTTATTCTTTTGGAATAGTTAATGGGAGTTATAATGTAGGGGGTTTAGTTGGAATTACGGTCGGAAAGGTAAATATTACAAATAGCTTTTCATCTAGTAAAGTTTCCGGGAGAAGTTCTGTAGGAGGTTTTATTGGCAGGACCAGGGTCGGGGCTAGAGGAAATTTTATTAGTAATTCTTATGCTACCGGAGATGTGTTGGGGAGCAATAATGTTGGTGGATTTTTAGGATATAATCGAGGAACAATTAGTAATTCCTATTCAACAGGTCATGTGCTAGGAGACGGTAGGCTACCAGAAAACAGTAATGTTGGTGGGCTTTTAGGATACAATGATGGTGGAACCGTTAATAATTCCTATTCAACAGGCGATGTGGTAGGAAGGGAAAATGTGGGAGGACTTTTAGGACAAAATAATGAGAACGGAATAATTAGTAATTCTTATTCAACAGGTAGTGTGTCAGGGTTTAGTGCTGGCGGTGGTGGATTGGTAGGAATTAACCAGATGGGAGGACTTATCAGTAATTCTTACTGGGACATTGAAACATCTGGGCAAACCACAAGTGCCGGCGGAGTTGGAAAGACAACAGCGCAAATGAAAAGGCAAAACACATTTACTAATTGGGACTTTGTTAGGGTTTGGGATATTGCAGAAGATATAACTTATCCATTCTTGAGATGGCAACTCGAGGAGGGATTGATTGTACACTATAAGTTTGATGAACTTGCGAACGGCAAGACTCCGGACAGTTCTGCATATAGATATGATGCGGATGTTTTTGCAGCGGGGTTGGTTCCTGGAAAGATAGATGGAGCTCTTAATTTTAGCGGATGGAGAGGCCGTGTTCTCGTGGAAGATACTCCATTTTTGTATTCGGATGAAGAGATGACTATTTCAGCCTGGGTTAATACGAGGAAAAAATGGAAACCATCTCAGACTATTGTTTGGAAAGGTAATCCTGATGGGAGTCCTGGCGCTGTTAGCAGTGATAACAGGGAGTTTGCTTTATTCTTGTTGGGAGCTAGGGACAATAGCACTGGTGGATTTAATAGTAAAGTGCAGTTAGCTTTTACCCCAGAGAATAGGATTGGAATTGGACAATATGCATGCACGACAATCACATTTCCTATTAGAGCAGAAAATTGGTGGTATCATGTTGCCGGCGTTATCGATGTTAGAAACCGAGTAATGAAGATTTATGTCGATGGAGTAAAAGTTAAGACATGTAATATTTCTAGCGTATCAAATATTAGAAATACAAATGGTTCGTTGGTTGTAGGGAATAAGATGCCGTTGCCTGCGGGTAGCAGCGCAGGATTTACAGGGAAGATAGATGATGTTAGAATTTATAGTAAGGTTTTAAGTGATGCGGAAATCTTAGAGTTAGCTCAAGGATAGTATTATATTTTCTAAAAACAACAAGAACATTTGTCGAAAGACTTAAATACTCTTTTTTATTAGTAATATCTAATAGGTATCTATTGATATCTAAAAAGTATTAAAATGGCAAGTGGAAAATTAGAGTTCAGGGATATGGAAGTTATTGAGAAAAAAGGAAGAAAAATACTTAGGTATCCAAATCTAAGTACTGTGTTGATGGTAGAGAATTTCTTGAAAGAGCATAGAGATATGCCTATGAAGATTTCCGAGATAAAAAGGGGTCTCTCTAAGAAAGTCATGCACCAAACCCTGATTGTCATATTGGATTATCTACAATTAAGTGGGAAGATTATAATTGGAACGAAAGGAGTTCAGTGGATATACATAGGCAGAGAACATTTAGAAAAGATGCTCAAGGGCAGTTTAGAGGTTTAACATGTTTTTAGGAAAAGAGGTTAGAATATTTTTTAGAGGAAAGGCGAAAGAAAACTTTTTGGAATTGAAGAAAAGAGATGATAAGGAGTCTAAAGCACTTGTTAAATCTATAGAGAGGATTATTGAAATACTAAAAGATAATCCTTAGTACGGGAACCCGATTAGAAAAGAATTAATTCCTAAGGAATTAAAGAACCGAGAAATAACAAACATTTATAGAGTTGAACTTTCTAATTACTGGAGATTGCTTTATACGTTGGAAGGTACAAAGATTGAAATATTCTTATTTATTTTGAGTATTATTGATCATCCGGCTTATAATAAGTTGTTTGGATATAGGAAGAGGTAATCATCATATCAAGGAATAGTTATATAAATCTGGTTGGTGGTTTTATTAGTGTTTTAGAAGAGGTTTTATGGAATACTTAAATTACATAAATGGAGAGTGGGTGAAGAGTGTTTCTGGAGAAACTTTTGAAAGTAAAAATCCTGCAAATGAGAGAGTTATTGGGAAGTTTCAGAAAAGCAATGAAGAAGATGTGAAAGTCGCCATAAATGCTGCCGAGAATGCTTATGAGAATTGGTCGGAAATGCCTGCTGCAAAGAGAGGTGAAATTCTTTTTAGAGCTGCCGATCTTCTTATGAAAAATAAGCAAAAACTTGGAAAGTTAGTTGCGACAGAGATGGGAAAAGTTTTGTCTGAAAGTTTAGGTGATGTACAAGAAGCAATTGATGTGACTTATTATATGGCTGCTGAAGGTAGAAGACTTTTTGGTCATACTACAACTTCTGAGTTGCGAGATAAATTTTGCATGACTATAAGAGTACCGATAGGAATTGTTGGTTGTATTACTCCATGGAATTTTCCTACTGCTATTCCTTCTTGGAAAATAATGCCTGCTTTGATATGTGGTAATACTATAATTTTTAAGCCAAGTTCTGATACTCCTTTGTGTGCTGTTGAGTTTGTAAAGATACTAGTAAAGGCAGGAGTTCCCAAAGGAGTACTTAATTTAGTTACTGGTCCAGGAGGAACTGTAGGAAAAGAAATTGTGAAAAATAAAAAAATAAGAGGAATTTCTTTTACAGGTCATAGAAATACAGGAAAATGGATTTTACAAAATGCCGGAATAAAAAGAATTGGCTTAGAACTTGGAAGTAAGAATGGTATAATAATTATGGATGATGCAAACTTAGAAATTGCCTTGGATGGTGTGATATGGGGGGCTTTTGGAACAACCGGGCAAAGATGTACTGCCGCGAGTAGAGTCATTGTTCATAAAAAAGTGAAAAAGAAATTTGAGAATATGTTAGTTAATAGAGTTAAAAAATTAAAGCTTGGCAGTGGTTTAAATCCTGGAGTCGATGTTGGACCACTTATAAATAAAGCAGCACTCGAAAAAGTAACTAGTTATGTTGAAATAGGAAAGAGAGAAGGAGCAAAATTATTAATAGGAGGCAAACCTGTCAAAGTTAAAGGAAAAGGTTATTTCTTTACTCCCAGTATTTTTACAAATTGTAACATAGATATGAATATTTGCCAAGATGAAATTTTTGGTCCTGTCGTTGCAATTATTGAAGCAAAAAATTTTGATGATGCAATTAAAAAAATAAATTCTGTAGATTATGGATTAAGTTCTGCAATTTACACAGAAAATATTAGGTACGCATTTAAGGCTATGAAAAAAATAGAAGCTGGTTTAACATACATAAATAGCTCAACGATAGGGAGTGAAATTCATTTGCCTTTTGGTGGAGTAAAGCAAAGCGGTAATGCCAGAGAAGGAGGAATTCATGGTATCGATGAGTTTAGTGAAATAAAAACAATTTACTTTGATTATTCAGGAAGATTACAAAAGGCGCAAATCGACACTTCGTGATCGATTTGCTGACAGAAAATTTCCAAGACATTTGGAGGAAATTTCCTGAGGCTCAAATTGATATAAAATAGATTAGAAACGTTTATATATTTTTAACAAATAATCATACAAAGAGGTAATTTTTTATGGGAGATAAAAAAGGAAGTAAGAAAACAGGGAAAAAACTAAAAAAGAGAAAAGTTTCCAAGAAAAACGACAGCAAAGTTTGTAAAATCTGTTGATAGCATAGTTAATCCTGCTATAATTGAAAGATGTTAAAAAATGAAAAAAAGAGGTTTTCTAAATTAGTTTTAATTTTGATTTTTATTTTGTTAGGCATTATAGTTTTTGCTTCAATTAATGTTTTTGCACATGAAGGAGAAGAAGGAGAGCATGACGAGCGCGAAATTATCCTGCCCCAGCAGGGAATTGATTGGGCAAGTCCTGTTCCTTATGTAGTTTTATCAGCATTATGGTTAATTGCTTTTACGATATTGTTATTAATTATAAGAGTAGAAAATATAGGGAATTATAAAAAATTATTTTTCTGGCTCATGATAATTCCTATTGTTTTGTCTTCGTTATATCTCGCAGGCAATACAATTTATGAAAATATTGTTTCTGAGACTGGCGGTCCTGTACATTGGCATGCAGATTATCAAGTTTTGGTTTGTGGAGAAAGACTTGATTTAATTGATCCAGAAGGATTGAGTAATAGAATAGGAACCACTATTTTACATGAGCATGGGGATGATAGAATTCATTTGGAAGGAACTTTGCGAGAGGTTAAAGATGCAAGTTTAGGAAGATATTTTCAGGCAATTGGAGGCGAGCTTGAATCTGCGCCCGGACATTTAATTTATCCAACAGAGGACAAGGGAATTATTAATTATCAAAATGGGGATCTTTGTCCTGATGGTTCTCTTGGAACTTTGAAAGTTTATGTTAATGGAAAAAGAATCGATGATTTTGAGAATTATGTAATTTATCCTGATTCACGTGTTCCTCCTGGAGATTGTGTTATTATTGCGTTTGATGGAAGTGAGAGAGTGACGACAGATATTTTGTGTGAGAGTTGGGAAGCACAAGGATGGAGTTATGATGATTTTAAAAGAAGAAAGGTTACAATAGGAGAAAAAATATGGCAGTAGAAGTTGGAGGTGAATTATGGCAGTAGAAATTACTTTACCGACGTTGGTGACAGTTTTAGTGACAGCAGCAGTTGATTCTATAAATCCTTGTGCAATAGGAGTTCTTATTCTTTTGATTTCTGTACTCGTAGTTACAAAAAAAAGAGATAAAATGCTTAAAATTGGATTCCTCTATATCGGGGCAGTATACTTAACTTATTTTATATTTGGTCTTGGTTTAATTGCATTTCTTACCTCAGTCCCTATTGTCTTAGCACAATATATCTCAATAGCTGTTGGCCTTTTGGTCATTTTTGGTGGTATTATCGAGATAAAAGATTATTTCTGGTATGGTTTAGGATTTTCATTAATGATTCCTCACAAATATGCCAAAAAAATAAAAGAAAAAATGAAAAAAATGACAGTAGGAACCATTATATTTTTGGGAGTATTTGTTGCTGCTGTAGAGCTTCCATGCACAGGCGGACCTTATCTTGCAATAACTCTATTATTATCACAAAACTTTAATATCACGGCATTCTTTCTTCTTGTAATTTATAATATTATATTTGTCATGCCTCTTTTGATAATATTATTGCTTGTTGTTTTTGGAATAAAGATTCAAAACATTCAAAAATGGAAACAAGCTAATAAAGCATATATGAGATTAATAACAGGACTCGTGCTTGTTGGATTAGGATGGTTACTTATATTAATCGCAAACGGCACAATAAACCTTAATTAAGATGAAAAGGAGGATAACTAAACAATGAAGTGTGTTGTAAAAAGAAAAGGCATTGAGGAACCGTATGATGAAAAGAAAGTTTATGCATCTTGCTATGCTGCAGCACTTAATTGCCATTACAGCGAGAAAAAATCTGAGAAGATTGCTTACGACGTAATGAAAAAAATTAATGCGTGGATAAAGAAGAAAAAATCAGTGGGTTCGAAAGAAATCAGGGATAAAGTCATTTCTAATTTGAAAGATAGGGATGTGGCTTTAATGTATGAACATCATTTGGATCTTTCTTAGAGAAAATGATTTATGAAATTTTTATCGGTCTTATTAGTGTTTTAGGATTACTTATTGGAGCAGAGCTGGTTATTCATAATGCGAGAATTATTGCGCACAAACTTAGAATTTCCGATTTTTTTATTGGTTTAACTATATTTTCTATTGGAACAAGTTTGCCAGAGATTGCCACTCATATAATTGCGAGTATTGACATTTTGAGAGGGGTTGATTTTCAAACAATGTCGGGGCTTGCTGTAGGAACAAATGTCGGTTCTAATATAATTCAAATAACTCTGATTATTGGCATCGTGGCTTTTTTTGGAGTTTTAAAAGCAAAAAGGAAATTCTTGAGAGTAGACTATGTTATGATGCTGGGCTCTATACTAATTTTATTTTTATTTTCACTGAATGGAATAATCTCAAGATTAGAAGGAGCTATTTTATTTTTCCTTTATGTGGCATATCTTATTTATCTTATAATAGATGAGAAAATTCCGAAGAAATTAATTGCCAGCCATTTAAA
The DNA here is from genome assembly GCA_022561055.1 of Nanobdellota archaeon. Classification (GTDB taxonomy): domain Archaea; phylum Nanobdellota; class Nanobdellia; order Pacearchaeales; family GW2011-AR1; genus JADFRY01. The sequence goes on from JADFRY010000001.1 coordinate 181,723, forward strand.
AGAAAAAGATAAGTTTCATTTATATATTTCTTTAGTCATAATAATTGCTGGTTTAGTTATTTTGTTATTGAGTGCTGATAAAATTGCCGAGTTGACTTTATTTTTCTCGGCTAAATATTTAATATCCGGTTCTCTTCTTGGGACTTTGATTGTTGGTGTAAGCACTGCGCTTCCTGAGTTTACTACTGCAATCTTTGCTCTTAGAAAAAAAAGTTCTGGAATGTCTCTTGGAACATTAGTCGGGAGTAATATTACAAATCCTTTGATGGCATTAGGAATAGGCGCTATGATATCGACATATTCTATAGATAAGTCTATTTTATGGTATGACATTCCATTTTGGTTTTTAACATCCTTGATTTTGTTAGCTATAATGTGGCGTACGAAAACGTTAACAAAGAAAGGAGGAATATTCTTAATCCTTGCATATATTTTATTTGTGATTGTCAGGATTTATTTGTTCTAGGGTCTTAGAGATATGAAAGTTAAAGATTCCGTAGGAATCTTTTTATAGATTTATTTATTTCATTTGTGGAGAGAGGGTTGAATGAAATTTTATAATCGTACGAGTGAGGGCGTCCTCGAGTTTTTTAAAGTAAGTCCGGAAGAGGGATTAACTGAACATGAAGTAATAGCTCAAAGAGAGACTTACGGAATTAACCGATTGAAAGCAAAGAAAAAAGTAAATCCTTTCATGATATTTATCAACCAATTTCGTAGTTTTATAATTTACATACTTCTTTTTGCAGTGCTAATATCACTTTTGACAGGAGGTTATATAGATACGATAGTAATACTTGCAATATTATTGTTCAATGCATTTTTTGGTTTCATCCAGGAATACAAAGCTGAGAAATCAATCGAGGCGCTCAAAAAACTTTCAGGGTTGAAGAGCAGGGTGGTTAGAAATGGAAAAACGATTTTTATTGATACTAAAGATTTAGTTCCAGGAGATATAATTCTTTTAGAAGAAGGAGATAAAATTTCTGCTGACTCGAGAATAATTGAAGCAATAAGTCTTCAGGTTATGGAGGCTTCATTGACAGGAGAATCAATGCCTGTTGAGAAGAGTGAGAAGGTTTTGGCAGGCGAGTTGACTATTGCAGACAGAAAAAATATGTTGTTTTCTGGGACAGTAGTCACTAAAGGGAGAGGGAAAGCAGTAGTTACTTCGATAGGAATGAGGACAGAGATAGGGAAAATAGCAGGAATGATAACCGAACTTAAGAAAGAATCGACGCCTCTGCAAAAAAAACTTGAGTCTCTTGGGAAATGGATTGGATTAGGGACAATAATAATCTCTATGATGGTGTTTATAGTAGGAGTTACTAAGGAAGGATTAATTCCTTTGCTGTTGTCGGGACAATTTTTTGAGTTTATTGTCGAAGCAAAGACGTGGTTTTTGATAGCTATTGCATTGGCAGTGGCGGCTGTCCCAGAAGGTTTACCGGCAATCGTAACAATAGCTTTGGCACTCGGAGTCAGAAGAATGTTAAAAAGGAATTCTCTAATAAGAAGACTTCCTTCTGTGGAAACACTCGGTGAAACAAATGTAATCTGCGCTGATAAAACAGGAACATTAACAAGAAACGAGATGACTATAAAAAGAGTTTATACTAATTTGAAAGATATTGAGGTTGGTGGGGGAGGTTATGAGATAAATGGAAAGGCGACTTGTTCAGGGAAACCGATTAGTGAAAATGACTTGCTTATTTTTCAAATAGGAGTTTTATGTAATAATGCTTTATTAGAATTAGATAAAAAGAAATTAAAAATAATTGGAGACCCGACAGAGGCTTCTCTCTTGGTGAGTGCTGAAAAGGCAGGAATAAGACATGATAAGTTTAGAAAATTATGGAAGAGAATAGATGAAGAGCCTTTTGATTCTGAGAGAAAAATGATGAGCACAATCAACAAAGACCCAAAAACTGCAAAAGAGTATGTTTTTACAAAGGGCGCTTCGGAGAGAGTTGTTGAAAAATGCGACAGAATAATGATAAATGGAAGAGTAACGAGATTGAGGGCTGATATTAAGAAAAAGATACTCGATAAAAATGATGAGTTTGCCAAACAAGCTTTAAGAGTTTTAGCATTTGCTTATAAAGAACATAAAAAAAGTGAGTCATTAGAGTCTAATCTTATTTTTATTGGTTTGCAGGGTATGAGAGACCCACCGAGGAAGGAAGTTAAGGGTGCTATAAAGACGTGTAAAGAGGCAGGGATAAGAGTAATAATGGTCACAGGAGATAACAGACATACGGCAGAAGCCATAGCAAAAGATATAGGAATTATTGGGGAGTCAATCGACGGCATGGAGTTTATGAAATTAAATGGTAGAGAACAGGCAAAAATAATTTCTGAGGTGTCAATATTCTCGAGAGTTGAACCGGGTCATAAAATGAGAATAGTAGAATTGTTGCAAAAGGAAGGAAATATTGTGGCAATGACAGGCGACGGAGTCAATGATGCTCCAGCATTAAAAAAGGCAGATATTGGAATCGCCATGGGAATAAAAGGCACAGATGTTGCGAAGGAAACCAGCGACATGATTTTGTTGGATGACAATTTTGTGAGTATAGTTAGTTCTGTAGAAGAAGGAAGAGGCATTTATGAAAATATAAAGAAATTTGTAAATTATTTGTTGTCTTCCAATATTGCCGAGGTTCTCGTCATATTTTTGGCAATTTTATTTGGTTGGCATTTGCCTATGACTGCGATAATGCTTTTGTGGATTAACTTAGTTACAGACGGGCTTCCTGCTTTGTCATTGAGTGTTGACCCGAGTCCAAAAGATTTAATGAAACGCCAGCCAAAAAAAGTCAGAGAGAGAATAATGAATAAGTCAATGACTTTTAATGTTCTTTATGTTGCTATTTTAATAACAATAGCAGTACTTGGATTGTTTTATTGGGCTATGATTAGTTATGGCAGTGTTGATATGGAAGACGGATTTTATGTGCGAAAGATACAAACTATCGCATTTACGGCGATAATAGTCATGGAATTCGTGAGGCTTTACACAGTAAGGTCAGAGTATCATCTTGGAATATTTAGTAATAAATATTTAGTGTTGGCTGTTGTGTTATCTATTGCGTTGCAGTTAATTGTTATTTATACTCCTTTGAATGTTTTCTTTGGCACAACTTATCTTTCGGTCAAGGATTGGCTGGCGATAATCGGAGCTAGCGCAGGCGTTTTTGTGCTTAATGTTATTGGAATTGGCTTGAAAAATAAGATTAAGTGGTTTAGGGAATAGTTTTGGATTTTATCGTATTAGCTAGAAGCAAAAACTATATAAATAATGGACACAATATATTTTTATGAAAAGATTATATTTTGGTATGATGATTATAATAGCAGGAATTCTGATAATTTCATCAGTGGTTTTGGCATCTAGTAATTTTAGTAAAGAAGAGTATAGAGTAACAGCACAGGATTTGGCTGAAATACAGGCAGGAAACAGATGGGCAATCCATGATGGAAAATTAGTACAAGCAAAAGTTCTTTTTCATCATAGACCGGGTCATTCTGGTGGCCCTGGCGGTGGCGGCGGGTCTACTGGAAGTACATGCTTTGAATTTATTAGTAAGGGTGCAAAATGGAAGACTA
>JADFRY010000007.1 GCA_022561055.1 Nanobdellota archaeon
AGATGAAGGACTCACTGTCCCAATTCCAACATTGCCCCCAAGAAGAATAGTTATTCTTTCAGTATCATCAGTAAATATACCTAGTCTACCCGTATTTTCTACATTACCCTGTAAAAAATTATTCCCTGAGCCTCCATTAAACCTAATTTGCTTATTGTTCATAGATATATCTCCACCCATATCCAAACTACTTAGCGACCCCACACTTGTTAATGAACTACTAACCACTCCACTCCCTAGTGCTGTTGATGACAAAACTTGCGTGCCCCCTATATTATAATCTGTTAATGTATTAATATCGCCAGCTACATCAAAAAGAGAGGAAGGACTACTAGTCCCAATTCCTACATCACCCTCACTAGTTATCCTAACTTTCTCACCTCCACTACTATCATAGAAAGTAATATTCCCATCTTTAGAAACAATTCCATTAACAGTAATATTATCTGAAGTTAAAGTTACATCACTTAAGTAAGAAGTTCCAGTTACATTCAAATCACCAACAACAGTCACCGTACCATTAACTTCTAATTCAGTGGTAGGAGAAGTTGTCCCGATTCCAACTTTACCGTTAATTATAAGGCCTAGATCATACTCATTCACACTATCGCTGCCACCCCCTACAATATACATCTTTGTTCCATCAGCTCTAAAGAACACACCTGTTGGAGATGTTTCCTGTGAATTAACACTAAAGAGTTGTTTGAATGTTGCAGTAGAAATATTCCAAGGAATAGATAGGTCATACTCATTAACATCCCTCCCAGAAGCCCCCACAACATACATCTTCGTTCCATCTGGTTTGAAGGAAAGCCCTCTTGGGTTTGCATCTTCTGTAGCCACACTAAAATTCTGATTAAAAGAAGCAGTAGAAATATCCCAAACTGTTGAGAGGTCATACTCCTGGACACTATCATTAACTTCCCCTACAATATACATCTTTGTTCCATCTGGTTTGAAGAAAAGATCCCGGGGAGTTGTATCTTGTGATGACACATTAAAATTCCGACTGAAAGATGTAGTACTAATATCCCAAGCTGTTGAGAGGTCATACTCATTTACCTCATCATCACCAGAGTCTACGACAAACATCTTTGTTCCATCTGGTTTGAAGAAAATGCCTTGAGGAGATGAACCTTGTGTAGATGTATTAAGGATCTGGTTGAGGGAAGCAGTGGAAATATCCCAAATTGTTGAGAGGTCATACTCATTTACCTCATCATCACCAGCCCCAGTTATATACATCTTCGTTCCATCAGGCTTAAAGAAAATGCCAGAAATGAATTGATCATCAGATTGCAAATTAGGAGAAATCTGATTGAAAGAAGCCGAGCCAACATGCCAGGAAAATCCGTTAGGGGTGCTTGCTATAGTTTGTGTTGAACCATCATAAAATACATACGACTCTGAAGATTTAATATTTCCATTAACATCCAACTTTTGTGTTGGAGAGGTTGTTCCAATTCCCATTTTCCCATCATTAGTTATCCTAACTTTCTCACCTCCACTACTATCATAGAAAGTAATATTCCCATCTTTAGAAACAATTCCATTAACAGTAATATTATCAGCATTAATTGTTATATCTCCCAAATAAGAAGTTCCGGTTACGTTTAGATCACCGAACACAGTTAATTTCTCAGTTGATGAATTTGTTCCAATACTAACATTACCAAATACAATTAGGGCATCATTTAGTACTAAGTCCCTTGATACAGACGCTTTCCTATTTGAAGTCATTCGTAAATCATCAATCGAAAAATTGAATTCGGGGTTGGTGCCTGTGCCAGTGTAGATTATTCTAAAATGATCAACACCAGTTGACCAGTCAACAGAACCTTTAGAAGCACTTCCCATTCGAAGAACTACTTTATTCCATCCGTCCGCAAGCGTAGGGAAACCTTGGCTCGAGGCAAGAGTCCATTGGTATTCAGCAGAATCCTGCGTGTTACCTAGCTCAGCAACTAGTGTACTACCCATTGCTGAAGCGTTCGAGATATATAAAAAGAATTCTAGGTGGTCTTCATCATCTGAGAAATCTGTTAAATCACCATAGTCTTTATTAGATGATATAGTTTGGGAACTTGACGTACTAGCAGGATATGTCTGCCCAACAGAAAATAATCCCATCTTACTGAATGTGAAAAGAACCTCTGTGCCGACTCCATCAATGGTATCTAATGATTCAAGAGTATTCAAAATTTTTACATTTTCATAGGTTCCAAAAATATTATCATAAGATCCAACGGAAATATTTCCAACTACATCTAATTTCTGCGTCGGAGTTGTTGTACCAATTCCAATTCTTCCAGTACTGACATCAACAAACAAATCACTTGTGTTAACTGCAAAGTCTTGTCCAACAAAATTCATAGCAGCATCTAAGGTAATTGTATCTGCTAGTTCTGTTCCATTAATAGAATCTGGTTGTATGTTTGATCCATCTATGTCAGTTAGTTGTGAACCATTCCCAAAGAAATAAGTAGCAGTTACATTTCCACTTGCACCAATATTACCAGAAACATTTAGTTTTTCAGAGGGAGTAGTAGTCCCAATTCCTACTCTTCCCGTACTCACATCAACAAATAAATCACTCGTATTAACAGAAAAATCATTGCTGATTATATTCATTGTTGCATCTAAAGTGATTGTGTCTGCTAATTCTGTCCCATTTATAGTATCAGCTGCAATTTTAACACTGGTAATTGAGTTATCAGAAATGCTACTAGTACCAATATCTGTCAACCCAGAACCATTACCATAATAAACACCACTAATATTCACATTCCCTCCAACATCCAATACCTGTGTTGGACTTGTTACATTAATTCCAACCTTCCCACCTATAACAAGACCCATGTCATATTCATTAATATCATCTCCAGTTTCTCCCGCAAAGTACATCTTACTGCCATCTGGATTGAAAAACAACGCTCTTGGTTGAGTATCTTCAGTTTGAACGCTAAAGAGTTTATTAAAGAAAGCAGTCGAAATGTCCCAAGGAGTGGATAAATCATATTCATTAATATCATCGTCACTGGATCCTAGAAGGTACATTTTTTTCCCATCTGGTTTGAAAAACAATCCTACAGGGACTCCATCTTCTGTTGCTATGCTAAAGTTTTGATTGAAAGTTGAAGTATTAATATCCCAAGCAGTAGAGAGATTGTATTCATAGACGGCATCACCAGCGTTTCCTGTTATATATATCTTGAAACCATCCGACCTAAAAAACATTGCTCTTATTGCAGTCTCTTCACTTGCTACACTAAAATTCTGATTAATAGATAATGTAGAAACATCCCAGGCAGTTGAAAGGTCATATTCAAAAATAGCATCATTATCATTTCCACCAAAATACATCTTTTTCCCGTCTGGTCTAAAGAACAAATCTTTTGGAAGTATATCTTCTCCCGAAACGCTAAAGTTTTGATTGAAAGTTGAAGTATTAATATCCCAAGCAGTTGAGAGGTTGTATTCATTTACATCAATGCCATCCCCTCCCATCATATACATCTTTTTTCCATCAGTTCTGAAAAATAGACCTACAGGGTTTCCATCTTGTGATGATATGCTTTTGTTCTGCTTGAAAGAAGCAGAAGTAATTTGCCAAGAGAAACCGTCTGGCGTAGCAGCATATGGTTGGGTTGAGTCGTCACTGAAGACAATATCACCACTTATTCTAACACTTCCCTCAACATCCAATGCTGTTGTTGGAGAAGTTGTCCCAATTCCAACCCTTCCAGTAGAAACATCAACAAATAAATCAGAGGTATCAACACTGAAGTTTCCTCCGTAAAAAACAGCACTTCCATTAACTTCTAGATTATTTGTAACATTCAATCCCCCAGTTATCGTTATCCAACCATTAACAATATTATCAATCACTTCTCCTAGAGTAAAAGTTATTTTCTCACCAAGAGTTAGGTTGGTCGTATCTGAAATATCTGTATCAGTTATTGTATCATCTGTTATTTGCGAAGTAGAAACAGTGCCAGATCTTAACTCTCCGCTTTCATTAAGTGATACATTCAAGAAAGTATTCATTATGCCTCCCCAAGTACCAGAATCTCCTCCATCTGTTGGCAGTCTCGCTGCGGAAACAAGCGTTATAGCTGATACTAAAATAAATATACCTATAAAAATAAATGTTCCTTTCTTTAGCTCACATCTTTTTTTAGACATTTTGTTTTAACCGATTTATTTCTCTTTTCCTCCTGTTTTAGAATCTCTTTTTTGAACCAGCCAATTTGTAACCATTGACCTTACAATCTCGGCATCACTATCTCCAAAAATATCTCTATAGCTGCGAATTATTTCCATTTGTTTTTTAGTAAAAGCTACCTGAACTTTCACAACTTCTTTTTTCTTAGGTGGCATATAATATCAATGTAATTAGACTATATAAAGATTACTATTAGATTGTAGAACCAATGATAATAGAATGTTTTAATAATATTATTAAATTAGTCAATAAAATAACCTTTCTTCTTCAGGTAAACAGTAACTTTCAGAAAGATTTAAGAACTTTAACTACCTCACTTATTCAGTTAATATTAAAGGCTTTAAACTAACTCTATAAAGCCCTCTAGAGGCTCTTTCATAATAACAATTCTTAAATACAACTCTTATTCTTCTTCATCATGGAAGACGAGGAAAAAAGATTACGAATGGCAATAATTTCTGGAGCTGCTAAAGCAGTAGATTATAAAGAAAAAAACCCTAGAGCCCAAAAGGAAGAGGTAATGCAGCACATCGCTGACAATACTAAAGAAATATTAGAAAAAATAGATGATCCTCTTTAGAAAGACTTATATTTCTTAAAAACAGCCCATTTAAATGAAAATAGACGGTGATCTGGCAGAACTAATGGGAATTCATATTGGAGATGGATGTATATCTGTCAATAAAAGGTATTCTGAATATTATCTTGGAGGGGATCTAAAAGAAGAAAAAGAATATCATAACGAATGGGTTGCTCCATTATTTAATAAAAAAATAATGATTCCATTATATGATAAAAAAGCCCCCTACAAAGAGCATCCCAAGGTTGGAATTTACGGTTTTCACATATTTGATAAAAAAATTGTAAGATTTTTTGAAAAACTTAGCATTCCTTCGGGACCAAAAATAAATATAAGTATTCCAAAACCTATTTTGAGAAGTAAATATCTTTCTAGAAGGTTTTTAAGAGGACTATTCGATACAGATGGAACAATTTATTTTGATAAAAATTACTCTGCTAAGAACCCAATTAATAATAAGCCTAGGATTAAGTTAGATTCTGTCTCTTTTGGTTTAATAAATAACACCTATGATTTGCTAATTGGACTAGGGTTCAATCCAAGACTTAGGAAGGCTTACAAGGGAAAAGGAGATAAAAATCCATTCTATGGGATAATAATTGACAACATTGGAGATATAGATTTATTTTTTAAGATTATTGGTTTTAAAAATTCAAAACATTATACGAAATGGCTTGTTTTTAAGAAATTAAATTATTGCCCACCGTATACGACTATAGACCAGAGAAAGAAAATCTTGGGAATAAAAACATTTAAAACGTAAAATCCATCAGAATATGTATGCGGGGGTAGCGAAGTGGTCAAACGCGCAGGACTTAAGATGTCCCATATTCGTCAGGATATGAGCAGACAGGATGCATAAGTCATCCTGTGGCTTAGTGCCTTCGTAGGTTCGAATCCTACCCCTCGCATAGAAAAGAAACTTTCGGGGAGGAAATTTTGCGTCTAGATAGTGGTGACAAATAGAAAGGTTTAAAAAAGATAAATTTCCCATTATTGTATGGAAAGAAAAGGAAATACTTTATATTTTAAACCTGACGAAAAAGACAAATTTCTTAGAGCAATCCCTCTTGTTGGAAGAATTGTGGGATGTTCACCAGAAGAAGGGGCTGATATTGCAGAACATGAAAAAGAGCACATTAACGAGGCAAAAAGATTGGGACACGAAAATAGCATTAAGGGTTATAATATAGTAGTTGGCAAGCGTCTTGGGGTAAGTATAGAAGGACTTTCATTACTCTTTGGGATAAGACCTTATATGAAGGCGAGAGTAACTTTAGATGATTCACTCATTCCAGGAAGTGACATAACTAGTATATGTATGGCTCCGGGAGATCCTAGCAAGGCTGACATTTATACGGCTACAAGGGCTAAAAAGGGACTTTTAGGATTACAAGGATAATTCTCAACTTCTTGATTTCCACAAAATATCAACAATTAACTAAATGATTCGATTCTCTGTAGCTCTCGGTTGGGGCGATTAAACCAAGGATTCGAAAGGAATCTTCCCACTCCTACTCCCCGCATATTCCCGATTGTCAAATCTGGCAGATTCGAAGAAGCCGTGCATAGGTTTGAATCACTTCAACTTTGTGAAGTTGAAGGATCCGAGAATCAAAGATTCCCGTGAGCTACTCCCCGCATCCCGACCGCTTTTAACTATGACTATAATGCGGTACGATTTTGAAATGAACAATTATATGATTATTTACTAAATAGAAAGGCTTAAAAAGGCACCCATAGTGAGTTTTTTATGACAGATGAAAGTAGTGGAGCGCATAAAACTATGTTAAGAGCTATTAGAAAGGCGTTTTCTCCAAGTGATTTGGAGAAAAGTGCTAACTTTTTTGAGTCACATTTAAATGGTTTAAATATAAAGGGCTTGCCTGAATATACAGCTGCCGTTGAAGCACACGAAGCATTACAAGATGCTGCTGGGAAACATTATGAATCAGAACATACTAAAAGACAAAATGATTCTCCTGAGGTTGATAGATAATTCTCAAAAATAAAAAATCCTCAATTCTAACCGCTTTTAACTTCCGCTATAAAATTTACCCCCAGCATTATTATTAGCTTCACGCATCCCAATAGAATAGATGTTTTGATAAACTATGTAATAGAGCTAAACCAGTACTAAAATGGGAAATATTGAAAACTTGACCATCTTCGGAGAAGAAATCATTGATAGCAAGTCAATAGACCAGATTAAAAATTGCTACTCTGAGCAAGATATTGCAGTGCTAACAGCAGACGCTCATTATGGTTATGGACATCCTATAGGAGGAGCCGTAGCATATAAAGACAAAATCTCTCTATCTGGGGTCGGATTTGATATAGCCTGCGGCAACAAAGCCGTAAGAACAGATGTAATAGCAGAAGACTTAGATGTTCCTAATATTATGGATGAAATAGTAAAAAACATTGGTTTTGGAGTTGGCAGACGAAATCCTAATCCTGTTGATCATTCTGTTTTAGATGAAATCGCAAAAGCAGACTTTGTTCCTCAAAGAGGCCTTCTCGAGCTGGCAAAAGCACAACTAGGCACAGTAGGAAGTGGTAATCACTTCATAGACTTATTCGAAGATGATAATGGGCATGTATGGATTGGTGTTCATTTTGGCTCCCGGGGGTTTGGACATAAAACTACAATGGGATTTATTGCTTTATCACAAGGACTAAAATTTAATGATAAAGGAAAAGAAGGATCTATGGATTCTCCCCCAATCTTATTTGATGTAAACTCTGAGATAGGGCAAGATTACGTTGAAGCACTCAGATTAGCGGGAGAATATGCTTATGCCGGTCGTGATGTCGTTGTAGATACATGCCTAGGAATTCTAGGAGCGAAACCTACATTTGAGGTTCATAATCATCATAATTTTGCCTGGAGAGAAAAACATTTCGGAGAAGATTATTGGGTCGTAAGAAAAGGCTGCACTCCAGCATTTCCAGATCAACTAGGATTCATTGGATCAAACATGCTTGATAATTCTGTTATTATCAAAGGTGTCGATAGCGAGCAATCGAGGAAAGGGCTTTATTCAACAGTCCACGGAGCCGGCAGAGTGATGTCGAGAAGAGAAGCAGCAGGAAAGAAAAAATGGAAAAGAGGAAAAGATGGCGTCAAAAGATTAATAAAGGTCTCGGAAGGAGTTGTTGATTTTGATTCTGTTAGAAGACGGATGAAAGATAGAAGAATAGAGCTACGAGGCTCAGGCGCTGACGAAGCTCCAGAGTGTTACAAAAAATTAGAAGATGTGTTAGGCTATCATAAAGGGACAATTTCTGTTTTATACAGTCTAAAACCAATAGGGGTGGCAATGGCTGGAGAAGATATCTTCGAGCCTTATAAAGCTAAATAATAATTATAATCTCATCGCTTCAAACATTACCTATAAATTCCTAGTCCCCGCATTTTCTCAAAACTCTTAAAAACTCTCTTCTTTTTAATTAATCATGTTAAACATCTGGATTTATTCTCTGGTTAGCGTATTTATAGTAAGTCTGATTTCTTTAATTGGAATAATCACTATAGCCATTAAGGCAGAAAAATTAAACAAGTTCTTAATATATATGGTTGCTTTTTCTGCAGGGGCTCTGTTCGGAGGCGCTTTCTTACATTTACTTCCTGAAATAGTAGAAGCAAATGGATTTTCATTCACAATCTCAATATTCATTTTAGTAGGAATAGTAATCTTCTTTATTTTGGAAAAGTTGATTAACTGGCAGCATTGTCACTTGCCTATAACAGAAGAACATGTACATCCCTTTGCAATTATGAATCTAATCGGAGATGGCTTACATAATTTCATAGATGGTTTGATTATAGGAGTTAGTTACATAGTAAGCATTCCTGCAGGTATTGCAACAACAATTGCTGTCGGATTACACGAAATTCCTCAAGAGATAGGAGACTTTGGTGTTTTAGTCCACGGCGGATTCTCTAAAGGAAAAGCACTGGGTTTAAACTTTTTAACGGCTCTTTCCGCCTTCATTGGAGCAATATTGGCATTAACAGCAAGCACTTACATAGAAAACATAGAACTATTCTTAATCCCAATTGCTGTCGGCGGTTTCATTTACATCGCGGGCGCCGACTTAATACCAGAGCTGCATAAAGATTTCACAGTCAAAAAATCAATCCTGCAGTTATTGGCTTTCATAGCAGGAATTTTAGTAATGGTCGCATTGTTATATATTTGATAAAATGGTCTCTCTAATAAAACAAATAAAATCTCTTCAGAAATCCCATATTAATAATAAGATAGAGCAAAGAATAGAAGAATTCAAATCTTTCAAAAATAAATCTCAAGATAAATGGTATTCTGAATTATGTTTTTGCATTTTAGCAGCAAATAGCAAACAAAAAACTTCAGAAGCAATACAACGCCAGCTAGGAGCAAGAGGCTTCCTTACTAAGAATCAAAAACAATTATCTCAGATAATCCTCAAAAACAAACACAGATTCCATAATAATAAAGCAAAATATCTTATTGAATTACGAGCCCACCCAAATATTAAGCACACCATAACCCAACAACTCAGAGATAGAGGGATAATTAAGACAAGAGAATGGCTTGTTAATAATGTGAAAGGTATTGGCTATAAAGAAGCCTCTCATTTTTTAAGAAATACTGGAACAACCAGTTTAGCAATCTTAGACAGACATATACTAAATGTTATGAAAGAACATAATATAATTGATGAGATTCCAAAATTAATGAATAGAAATAATTATTTAGAAATAGAAAAGAAATTTTATAAGTTATCTGGACAATTAAATATGTCGCCTGCAAAACTTGACTTATTTATGTGGTATATGAAAACCGGAGAGGTAGCTAAATGATCAAAGCGATAATTTTTGACATGGGAGGAGTTTTATTAATCCAAAATCATAAAGAAATATTTTCTAAATTTGCAAAAATAACTAAAATTGAAATATGGGATAATAAGGCATTTTGGAAGTTGAGATCAAAACTGCCAACGGGAAGAACAACATCTAGCAAGGCCTTTTCAGTCCTCTCTACTAAAGAAAAATCACTGAAAGAAATAATGAAAGTATACGGAATATGTTATGAGAAATTCTCTCCTAAGAATAAAGAAGTTTTTTCTCTCCTGAATAACTTAAAGAAGAGATATAGATTATATCTGTTATCAAACACAAATCCTTTACATTACTCTATAAATAAAAAAAGAGGAGTCTATAAACCATTTGCTAAATCTTTCTTATCTTTTAAATTAAGAATGAAAAAGCCAGATAAGAGATTCTACAGACATGCTCTTAAAGACATTAGACTTAAACCAGAAGAAGTTGTTTTTATAGACGATCAGAAAAAGAATATTATTGTAGCTAATGAGCTAGGCATGAAAGGCATTATTTTTGAAGACTGCAATCAATTGGTAAGAGATCTGAAGAAGTTAGGAATAAAATGCTAAAACAAAAATCATTCAACGAACGCTGTTATAATATTTTAAGGAAAGTTCCAAAAGGAAAGGTAGTTACATATAAGCAGATAGCTGAAAAACTTGGAACTAAAGCTTATCGCGCTGTTGGAAATGCAATGAATAAAAATCCGCACGCGCCAATTGTACCATGTCATAGAGTCATAAATTCCGACGGAAAAGTTGGCGGATTTGCATCAGGAACACAAAATAAAATCAAGATGTTGAAAAAAGAAGGTATTAAGATTACTAATGGAAAAATAGATATTGATAAATTTTTATATAAATTATGACTTAAAATACATTAATTAATTCCAACATAAAAAAGTATTAATTTTTATCTTTTGAAATAAGAAACAATAATTAAAACAATTCCAATCCCTAGTATATAAATCTTAAATGGTATTTGTGGAGATTGCATTCCAAAAAAACCTGCCAGCAAAAAAATTCCTATAAAACCAGCATAAACCTCTCTTGTCTTCATTTTTGCATTCTTATAGTGAGCTGTGAGACTGCTATTAAAATAATATAAAGCAACTAAAAAAACAGCGATTAAGATAAAATAACTATATCTTACCAAGTCAATTGAAAACATTGCTCCTAGAGAAAGAGCAATTAAAAGAATTCCAGGTAAAAAATATCCTACAATACTTATAGCAGATGTTTTGTTTTTGTTTCTTTTTTTTGCTTTCATAATTCACAACCTTTTTCTCTTCTTTCCATACCAAATCAATTTATCAATAGCATGAATTGCATCTTTTGGAAAACTAAAAACAGGAACTCCTTTGTCTTCTAACGATTCTGATAAATTTTCTGTGAACTCTCCACCAGTGGAAACAACAACTATTGGTTTTTTTGTTTCTTGATGAAACCCAGATATAACCTCAACTATGTCTGTTGTAATCAACGGCGTCTGATAAAGTAATATAAGCAAAATGCCGTCAACTTTATCATCTTTTATGCACGCTTCCAAAGCAATCTCATATCTTTCTGTTGTTGCATCACCAACCAAATCTAGAGGATTTCTAACATTGATTGTCTTAGGAAAAACCTTTCTTAAATTTTTGATCGTCTTAGAAGACAAAGAAGACATTTCTATATTCTCTGCATCTACAATAGCGTCTGTAGAAATAATTCCATATCCCCCACCGTTTGTTATGATTTGTAATCTATTACCTTTAAATTCAACATTCTTTTCAACTAAAGAAGCAATATTAAACATTTCTTCCAAAGAGTCAGCATTAATAATCCCTACCTGTTTAAAAATGCCAAAATAAACTTCTTTTTTTCCAGCAAGCGAGCCAGTATGCGAGAGAGTCGCTTCCATTCCTTCTTCAGTTAAGCCGCCCTTTAAAGCAATTATAGGCTTTTTCTCTGAAACTTTTTTCAGCACTTTATAAAACTTCTCACCGTCTTTAATTCCCTCAACATATAAACAAATAACTTTGGTATTTTTATCATTTCCTAAATATTCTATCAAATCAGATTCGTCAATGTCAGTCGCATTACCATAACTAATAAATTTAGAAAACTTGTGTCCTTTCGCTGTTGCAATATCTAAGATTGCAGAACCGACAGCCCCGCTCTGACAAACAAAGCTAATCGCTCCCGGCAACGGCCTTTTTAATCTATACCTTGGTAAGAACAAAGTATCGAGTGCATTATAAGAATCATAAACTCCCAAACAATTTACACCTAGACATCTCATTTTATTTTTCTTCAAGAACTCTTTTAATTTGTTTTCCAATTCATTGTTTCCTACTTCACTAAAACCAGAACTAACAATTAGAACATCTTTAATCCCTTTACTTTTGCATTCTTTTACAACACCCAAAACTTTCTCAGCAGGAATAGCAAGAATCGCCAAGTCAACTTTTCCCTTTATCTTTTTAACAGAAGAATATACAATATGATTCAAAATCTCGCTTACATGTGGATTTACCGGAATAACATCTCCTTCAAATCCTGCGTCAAGAATATTTTTGAAAATAACATATCCCACTTTTCTCGGATTTCGGGAAACACCTATAACTGCTATCCTTTTAGGCTCAAAAAAGTTTTTTAAGTTTACCACTTTTTTCCCTATCCTTTAGAATACAATCCTACCAATTCTGCTTGTGCAAGAACATGATTATACATCGCCCTTTCAATATCTGATTTTTCTGAATTACTGTCAAGATTTAATGTACTATCGAGAGCATAAATTTTAAAGAAATATCTATGTTCTCCTGTAGGCGGGCATGGACCTCCATAATCATGCTTTCTAAAATCATTCAATCCCTGAGTCGCTCCTTCAGGGACACTATTTTCCTCGATAATATTTGTTCCTGGTTGGATATTCCAGACAACCCAATGAACCCATGTTTCAACAGGAGCATCAGGATCATCAACAATTAGTACTAAACTTTTTGCATCTTTAGGAATATCGCCAATTTCTAGATAAGGATTGACGTCTTCACCATCACATGTATATTTAGATGGAATATTTTTATTGTCTTCAAAAATACTTTTCAATTCCATTTTTTCAACCACTATAATTCCTTGACCTGTTCCTTTATTTTGTTTATTAAATATAAAAACTCCTGCAATTACCAAAATTATTACTATAAATCCAATGATAAAATAAATTAATTTATTCATGATTAATATTATTTTAGCAGATATAAAAAACTATCTTCTATTATTCTTTATAGTTATATTACCCAATTTATCCTATCCAATGCTCTTTCATTTGATCTCTAAAAGAGATGGTCAGGGTCTTCCAAAAACATCTTCAAACTTTCCAAGAACCTTGCAGCTTGCGCACCATCCAAAATCCTATGGTCAAATGTTAAACTTATAGGTAATATCTTAACATTCTTAATTTTCTTTGTTTTCTCATCTAAAACAACCCTATCAAAAATTCTTCCTAAACCTAAAATAGCTGCCTCTCCAGGATTAATAATAGGAGTTCCATAATTCCCGCCAACAGACCCATAATTTGTTATTGTAAATGTGCTCCCTTTCAAATCCATTATATCAATTTTTCTTGTTCTTGCCTTCTCAGCCAAATCTTGAATTTCCTTCGCAACCTTAGCAATACTTTTTTTCTCAGCAATTTTTATCACAGGAACCATTAACCCGACTTCTGTTTCCACAGCAACTCCAATATTAAAATATTTTTTTATTATTATTTCTTCACCTTCAATAGATGAATTCAAGATTGGATTTTCTTTCATAGCTGCAATACAAGCTTTAATAATAAATGGCAAAAATGTAAGTTTTATTCCTTCAATAGCAAAATGCTTTTTCTCTTTTTGTCTCAATTTCCAAAGTTTAGAAACATCAATGTCTTCCATTGCAGTTACTTGAGCAGCCTCAGTTTGAGATTTAATCATGTTCTGTGCAATTGTCTTCCTAATTCCTTTCAAAGGAATTCTTTCAATATAACCATATTCGTCATACTTCTTTTTTATAGTAATTGTTTGCTGAGGAATTTGCTCTGCTGTTGCTTTAGCGCCTGGTTTAATTTGTTCAAAGTCCTTGCGTAAAATTCTTCCCCCCTCGCCAGAACCATTAATTTTACTCAAATCTATTTTCAAATCAGAAGCAAGTTTTCTAATAGCAGGAGAAGCCAAAACTTTTTGTGTCTGTCGTATGCCTTTCATTGGCTCAGCATGCGGTTTTCTTTCTACTTCTGTTCCCTCTTCCTCAGGAGCTTCTTCTAACTCGCCAACAACTCCGACAGATTTCCTTTTTTTAAGAGCTGCTTTTTTTAATGTTTTAATTTCTTTCTTAATTTTCGTCTTAGGAACCTTATCTCCCTCACTACCTATGACAACTAACGTCTCACCTACTTTAATGATATCTCCTTCTTTAAAACTAATTTTTAAAATTTTACCCGATTTCGGAGACGGGACATCAACAACAGCTTTGTCAGTTTCTATCTGAACAATATTTTGGTCTTCTTTAACAATATCGCCTTCCTTAACAAGCCATTTCACAATTTCACCTTCCACGATTCCTTCACCCACATCCGGAAATTTAAATTCATATGGCATTTAGATTCCATGCTCCCTAGAAACTTCTTCTATAGGGTAAGTAGGCTTTCCTTCTCTTTCGTCTCTCTCACTCTGCCCAATTTGATTCATTAAATCAGAATCATTACTAACACTAAAAGTCTCCGCTAAGCTCCTGGCATATTCTCTAGCTTGCCTCATTAACTCAGGATTATCACGAATGGCTCTGGACCCGCCTAATCTTTCTAGATATTCTCTAAATTCTTTTTCATAGTCCTCAATTCTTTCAATCATTATCCTGCATTCCTCATAACCTTCTCAACAGCGTTAATAATTTTTTGCTGATTTGGTAAATAATAATTTTCATACAATCTCAATGGAACAATAACATCATATCCTGTAACTCTTTCTATTGGAGCTTGCAAACTATATAACGCTTTCTCATTAATTCGCGCGATAATCTCAGCGGCTAGACCCAGGGTCTTTTGAGCTTCATGAACTATAACAGCTTTCCCTGTTTTCTTTACGGAGTTAATTATTGTTTCTGTATCTAAAGGACTCAATGTGCGTAAATCAATTATTTCAACACTTATACCGGAAGAATTTTTTAATTCGGAATTCTTACGGGACAGGGAACTATAGTTCCCTGTATCAGACATATGTTCTACAGCCTCTTTCGCAGTTTTAACCCAGGCGCCGTATGTAATAAGAGTAACATCATTGCCTTCTCTTACAATTTTAGCTTTTCCTAAAGGAATTGTATATTCTTTTTCAGGTACTTCTTCTTTAATTGCTCTATAAATCTTCTTTGGCTCAAAGAAAATCACTGGGTCAGGATCTCTAATTGCGGAAATTAAAAGACCCTTCGCGTCATAAGGGCCAGAAGGCATAACAACTTTTAATCCAGGAGTATGAATAAAATAAGTTTCAGGCGAGTCAGAATGATGCTCAAGCGCTTTAATGCCACCTCCTATCGGACATCTTACGACAAGAGGCACGCTATATCTACCCCTACATCTGTTTCTAATTCTTGAGGCGTGAGAAATTAATTGGTCTAAGGCAGGCATAATAAAACCTTCAAATTGAATTTCACAAACAGGTTTTAATCCTGCAATAGCCATGCCAATCGAAGAGCCGACAATTCCTGACTCTGCCAAAGGCGAATCTATGACTCTATCATTTCCATACAACTTTGCCAAACCTTCTGTAACTCTAAAAACACCTCCGTCTTCTCCAATATCCTCACCAATAAGTATGACTGTCTTATCTTTCTTCATCTCTTGCTTCAAGGCAAGATTAATCGCTTCAACCATATTAATTTTACTCATATTCCTTCTCCTGTAAAATGAATGCAGGAGAATTCCTGTAAAAATGAATTCTCTGCACAGAAAATTTCCAATTACCGAAATTTTCTTGTGCTTGAAAACCGCAAGAATCGAAGATTCTTGGGGCACCCAAAAACTGAAAGTTTTTGGTGTCTTTGATTTTCATTGTGTTTAGCTTTGGCATTTTATGTATTAACCTCCATTCTTTCATTTTCTAATTCAATTGTTGAATCTCGGACAGTGCTTGGCTGGTTGTGAGCCATGACTTCATGCAAAGATGGAACTAAATTTTTTCCTCCAACAAAAAAATAACATACTCCTCTTGACTTATACCAATCTCTATCTGTTAATCTATCTCTTCTAGCTTCTTCAGAACTAAGTTCTATAGTTCTTCTATATTCAGAATCTGTAAGTTCTCCAGAATTAAATTGTAAGCCATATCTTTGCTTAAGATTCTCAAGCAATTTTTCTTTAATTTCTACTTTACTTACATTTGCATATTGAACAACTTCTCCTAAAATTTTTTTTATTTCTTCTTTATATGGCTGTAACTTACACCCATTAACTCTCAAAACATCTAACATTATATCAAAATCAACTAATTCATATCTGATAGAGCCCTGAACAAGAATTGCATCTTTTGTAATTACTTGCCCAGAATTTCCAATTGTTTTTATTCTACTATCTTCTCTTATAATAACATTGTCTGGTTTATGGAATTCAGCTGGCACTCCAAAACTTTTTAAAGTTTCAGCTATTGTTACAGAAAAATCTCTTCTTAAATGAGTTAAATCACCTGGAAATAAGTCAGGTCTCCCTATTAAATAAAAAATTAAATATCCTTTATCAACATATACTGATTGTCCTCCAGAATCTCTTCTTACAATATCAATTCCATATTTTTTACAAGCTTCATCATCAACATCAAGTGCATAACTCTGAGAACTTCCTATTGAGACAGCAGGCTGCAATTTAGTAAATATTAGTGTCGGCCCCACATCATTTCTTGCAACACTTTCTAACACAGCCCTATTTAAAGCATTATTAAATCTGTTATCTTTCTTTTCAAACTCAAGTAATCTTGCTTCCAAATTCACTTCACCTCTTTCACCTCTTCTGCTTTATCTTCTTCTTTCACTCCACTATCTAAATCTTCTTTCATTTTCTCTTGCTGTTCCTTCAAATCAGGAGTTAATGTTTCATACATGTAATTAAAAATCTCCTCTGGTTTGTATCTTGGAATAGATTCTGCTTTTTCAACAGCTACATCAATTTGTTTTTCTGCTCTTGCCAGAACTTCTTTCTCATATTTCTCAGAAAATATTTTCTTTTTAATCATATATTTTTTTAAACGTGAAATTGGATCTCGCTTTGCCCATTTTTTAACTTCAGATTCTTTTCTGTATTTCTTTGCATCATCTGATGTTGTGTGATCAGCCATACGATAAGTAAAACACTCAATTAACGTTGGTCCTTTTCCTGAACGTGCTTTTTTTAGCGCCTCTTGAGTTGCTTTATAAACTGCAAAAACATCGTTTCCATCTACTTTAATTCCTTCAAAACCATAAGCAATTGCTTTCTGGGCAAGAGTTTCAGAAGCGGTTTGCTCCTCAACAGGAACAGAGATTGCCCACTGGTTATTCTGGCAGATAAAAACAACAGGAGCTTTAAATGTTCCGGCAAAGTTCATTGCTTCATGAAAATCCCCTTCAGAAGTTGCCCCGTCGCCAAAATAAGTTATAACCGCTCCCCTTTTCTTTTGGTATTGAAAAGCCATGGCTGTTCCAACTGCATGAGGCAAATGCGCACCAACAGTAATTGTAATTGGAAACATATTAACATTCTTGGGAATTTGCATACCTCTTTCATCGCCTGCCCAAAATTCAAATAACATTTCAATAGGCATTCCTCTAAGCATATAAACTCCATTTTCTCTAAAAGCAGGAAAAACAAAATCCTCATTTTTTATACATAAACCAGAACCAATTTGGCATGCTTCTTGCCCAAGCGTTTGAGCATAAGTTCCTAAACGTCCCTGCCTCTGAAGTTTCAAAGCCTTCTCGTCAAAAACTCTTGTCAAAATCATATATTCATACATTTGTTTAATCAAAGCAGAAGTTAGTTTTGGCTTTAACTTCTCATCGCACTTTCCATTTTCATCAAGAATTTGCAAATATTTAACTTGAAATTTATTAATGATTTTTTCCATTAAACACCTTTTTAAATTATAGATGGTAATTTAGAGAAATATATAAAGGTTAGGTAAATACTGTTAAATCATAGAGAGCTTGCCATTAAATGATCGAGCTGTGTAGCAACTACTACCGCGTTTCCTTCAGGAAATTCTCTTAAAATTGCTTCTTCTAATTCTAGTGGTTTATCTCCCTTATACAGCCTGCGAAACACTTCTCTTTGATCTACTTCGCCACCATCTGGTCTTGTAAGAGTCATTGTGACTATCGTCTTATTAGTATTTGGATCTGATAGATGATCCATTGATAATCTTCTTGCATGCGTAAGAGCCTTTCTAAATGCTTCAGTTTCATTAGAAGCAACAAAATCCTCTTGGTAGGTTGTTTCATCAGGATATTTAACTCCGAAACCAGGAGACGCCCCGCCTTGAACTTCAAAATAACCCCTATAAGTGATTTGATTAGTCATAACAGCAATTGAGATTAATTGTTTATAAATATTTATATAATTTAAGAATTGTTTTATCCCCATTCCTCAGGACTCTTTCAATAGTCACTAATAACTTATTTCCCCAAAGCCCACTTCTTCAATTTTTCATAAGAAGTAGCGCCACAAATATTCTTCTTTGTTTTTTCATTAAAGAAAAATGGAACTCCTCCGCATTTACCCTTGTCGATTTCCTTAAGTTTTTTGGCGTTCTTAGAATTATGCCAAGTCTCAATTCTTTCAACCTTAACACCTTCTTCTTTTTCTAATTTTTTAACTAAAGGCATCATCTCATGGCAATGCACACATTCTTCCCCATAAAACATTAACAAACGAGCCATTTCACTTTAACCTAATTCTTTTTGTATATAAATGTTAGCTTACACTGTTAACATTTTATAAATATTCTAAAATTAAAAATAAAAAATAAAAATAAAAATAGTTTGATTATCTTCTTCGTCGGGCAGTTGTCGTTCTCCCAGCAGTTGCTCTTCTTGTAGTCGTTCTCCCAGCAGTTGCTCTTCTTGTAGTCGTTCTCCCAGCAGTTGTTCTCCTTCTTGCAGCCATTTTCACCTCCTTTTTATTAATCTCTTGATTTAACTCAATATATATGGAAAATGAACTTAATAAATTTTTTGTAAGACAAAATTTCCGAAAATTGGTCTAATTAGCTTTACCAACTAATTTCAGCAAAACAGCTTTATCAACATAGATTCTATTTTCAGCTTGCTCATAAATAATAGACCTTTTTGAATCAATTACATCGTCTGTAACTTCATATCCCCGAGTAGCCGGTAAACAATGCATAAATAGCGCTTTTTTATTAACATCAAAAAGTTTTTTATTAACTTGATAAGGTCTTAATATTTTCATTCTTCTTTTTTCCTGCGACTTAGGAATATGATATGACATCCAAGAATCTGTGTAAATAACCGAAGCATTTTTGACAGCTTTGCTTGGAACTTTTTCATAAGAATATCTCATATTTCCAATTGCATCTTTATTCGGCAGAAACTCTTTTTTATTCGGACAACAAATAATAATTTCCATTCCTAATTTCTTACATCCCAAAATCAAAGAATGTGTTACATTATTATTTCCGTCACCAACATAAGTAATTTTAACATTCTTTAACTTTCCAAATTTTTCTTTCATTGTTAATAAGTCTCCTAGAATTTGACAAGGATGAAAATAATTTGTTAATCCGTTAATTACTGGAATTGTAGAATATCTTGCTAATTCCTCAATTTGTTTGTGTTCATATAATCGCGCCATAGTTATATTAACGTATCTAGAAATTACCTTGGAAAAATCTTTCATAGATTCCTTTTTTCCTAAAACAGAATGAGATAAATCATAAAAAATAGCATGCCCTCCAAGCTGATACATTGCAATATCAAAAGAAAGTCTAGTTCTCAAAGAAGGCTTAGCAAATAACATTAATAAAGTCTTATTTCTTAATTTGTTCTCGTAATCATTAGGTCTTCTTTTTATCTTCTTGCCAAGCTTAACTATTTTCAATATAGATTTTCCTGACAAATCATTTAGTGATAGCAAGTGCTTCATATGAGCCTCCATTTTTTTAGGACACTTTCCAAGCTCAAGCCTCTTTCCTTTAAAACATATTCCACTCTTACTATTGGCTTATTTATTTTAATTATCCTAGATAAATTTACAGGAGTAGCATCGACGACAACATCACACTTTGCTTTGTTAATTGTTTTTTCAAGTTCTTTAATTTGTTTTTTTCCGTAGCCCATAGCAGGCAGCACATTCTCAACTTGTTTATATTTCTCATATATTTTTTTTATTGAACCGACCGCATATCTTCTTGGACTTATTATTGTCGCTTTATTTCTTTTGGCCGCAATATATCCCGCACCAAACCCCATCCCTCCATGTGTTAAAGTTGGACCGTCTTCAACAACAATAGTTCTTTTACCTTTTAACAAGTTTTTATCTGAGACAATTATCTTTGACTCTGCTTTAATAACAATTGCTTTTGGATTTACTTTCTTTATATTTTCCTCAATAGTTTTAATACCTTGCTTAGGAGCAGTGTCTATCTTATTAATGACAATAACATCTGCCATTCGAAAATTCATTTCTCCAGGATGATATAATAATTCGTGGCCTGCTCGGTGAGGATCAACCACCACAACGTGTAAGTCTGGAACATAAAACGGAAAATCATTATTACCACCGTCCCAAATAATAATCTCTGCCTCTTTTTCAGCTTTTTTAATTATTTCTAAATAATCAATCCCGGAATAGATTGGGATTCCCATTTTTATCCATGGTTCATACTCTTCTCTCTCTTCTATTGTACAGTTATGTTTTTTTAAATCAGAATATTCACCATATCTCTGGCATTTTTGTTTTATTAAATCACCATAAGGCATAGGATGTCTTATAGCAACAACTTTTTTCTGATAATTTTTTAGTATTTCAGCTATTTTTCTGGAAGTGGGAGATTTGCCAGAACCAGTTCTTACCGCACAAATGGAAATTATTTTCCTTTTTGATTTAATCATAGTATCTTTCGGTCCTAATAAAACAAAATTAGCATCGTTTGTCAGGGCAATTGATGCCTTATGCATTACTTCTATATGACTTATATCAGAATAAGAAAAGACAACATCATTAATATCATATTTTTTTATTAGTTCAGGAAGTTTTTCTTCTGAGAAAATTGGAATATCTTTTTTATAAAGTCTGCCTGCCAGTTTTCTAGGAAAACTCCTTTTTTCAATTCCTGGAATCTGTGCTGCTGTAAAAAACTTAACGTCGTAATATGGATTATCTTTATACTTAGTCATAAAATTATGATAATCCCTCCCAGCTGCACCGAGAATTGCCACGTTTCTTCTTTCTTTTTTCAACATTTCACCATTCTCTTTTATTTAATATTTTGATAGTAAGTATGACTTTACTTCCTCTGCAAGTTTATTTCTTTTACTTTCTCTAATTTCTAATTGTTCTTCATTCCAACGACTTTTGCAATATTGACATTGATATTTCGCTTTAGTTTTTTTCTTACAGAGAGGACATTCTATTGAGAAGGCTTTTGGGTTCCCTTCTGCAGAACTTTGCGGTTTTACTTTTATCATTTTAATTTTTAAGGAATGTTACTAAATGGTGAGTAATGGGCGTGACTTTCACCCACAAAGAGCATATTGGAAGATTTGGTATGATATTCTAATTCTGCTTCAACTTTTTTAAAGACATAGTCATTAGGTAAAAATGTAGCTCCTTGCAAAGTTTCATTTACCATTTCTCCGGAGACTATGATAAAATATCTTGAAGTTATTTGGTCATCATATTTATCCATATAGTCAAGTTCTAACGATATAAACCAATCAGGATTACATTTTTCACCAATTGTACTTGTGGGGACTGTAGTTTTGATGTCCCCCTTGCTAACAGGATTTTTAGCATTATTATTCGTCTGAATCATAGCATAATGCTTAGCAATATTCTCTGCCTGTGATTTAGATATAAGATTATCTTTCCCGTAGCATTCACTTTCATATAACTCTTTCCAGACATTATTAGTGGGTTCTTGCTCTATTATTTCATCATTATCACAAATATTATTTGAATTTTGATCTAAACAACATGAATTCCCTACTTTTATATAAGGATTATTGCAAGTAACAGTAGCAGTTTCTTGTTGTGATGGATTATCTTCTCTGATTACATTTCCTGTGACCGTAAATTTATTAGATTGCCAGATAACAATAACTCCGAGAATTACTATAACAATAATAAGAGTAACTAATAAACCTCCACTTTGTCCTTTTTTCATATATATTTTGATAAAACTATATATTTAAAACTTATTAAAATTGATTATCTAGTTGAGTAGTAAAATAATTATTCATTCTTACCTCACAACAATAGTCCCAGCATCTCCCTTTATAGCTTTCTTAATATTACTAATATCTGTTATTATAACTTTACTTCCCTTTTTGGATAAAAAATTAATAGCCGCCTCAATCTTAGGTCCCATGCTCCCTCTTGGAAACTGTCCTTCCTCATAATATTTCCTAACCTCTTTAAGGCTAACTTTCTTCAAAGATTTCTGCCCTTTCTTTTTATAATTAATATAAACTCTATCAATGTCAGTAATCATTATTAATATATCTGCTTTAATTGAATGAGCCAAACAAGCAGATGCTAAATCTTTGTCTATGACAGCTTCCACGCCTCTCAAATTTTTGTTTTTTTTAACAACAGGAATGCCACCCCCACCAGCAGCAATCACAATCATATTATTATCTAACATCTTACTAATTGCTTTTACCTCAATTATCTTCAATGGTTTTGGGCTTGCAACTACCCTCCTATAACCTCTACCCACATCCTCCTTTATGGTGAATTTATGTGATAATTTTTTAGCTTCACTCTTATTATAAAACGGCCCAACAAATTTTGTCGGGTTTTTAAATTCCTTGTCATTCTCTGAGACCAACACTTGAGTGAGAATAGTAATAATATTTCTTTTTATATTATATTTCCTAAACAAATTTTGCAGATTTTGTTGAATAAGGTAGCCTATCTGTCCTTCTGTCTCCGCATCTAAGACATCCAAAGGCATAACTGGCACTTTACTCCGCGCCAATTCATTTTGCAATAAAAGGTAACCAACAGCAGGACCATTTCCATGAGTAATAATAATCCTATTTTCTTTAATTATCGAGAACAAAGACGCCAATGCTTTTCTCGTATTCTTTAATTGAGTGCTAATTGTTGGTTTTTCTCCTCTTTTTAGAATAGCGTTTCCTCCAAGAGCAATTACTATTTTTTTCATTTTTTATCTCAACCAATCAATAATTTCATTAGCGACCTCATTTAAAGATAAATTAGAAGTATCAATAATATTGGTTTTATATTTTGTTTGTTTAAAATCCTCTCTCAATTTATTTAATTGTTCTAAATCTTCTATCATTTCTGGAGTATTTCTTTTTCTCAGTCTTTTTTTTCTTTCTTTTTCATGCATATCTAATAAACAATATAATATCTTATTTAATTTCTTACTTTCCTCAAATTCTTCTACTTCACTTGGAAAACTCAAACCAATTATACATGTTGATTTATTTTTTTCTTGGTTCTTTAAAGCTATTTTAATCCAATGTAATGTTGTGTCTAATCTCCATTGCAATTGAGGATTTGGAGGAACTCCAACACTGTCAAAATCATGAACATCTATGTTTGGGAATCGCTTTTTTATCAAAGGCACTAAACTGCTTTTTCCAGCTCCCTCTGCTCCCGTAATAAAATAAGAATTAGATACTATTTTCATCTCACTTCCTCTCCTCAAAAAACACAAAAATAGCAAATTATATAAAGATAACCTTATCTGATATTAATATGGGAAGAACAATTACTATCACGGAAGAAGAATATGAAAGGCTAAAAAAGCTAGAGAATCTTGATTTTGACTTAATTGGGCAATTTGTCAGCAGCCTGGAAGACCTAAGGAAAGGCCGTTTTAAGAGACTTGCTTAGCAATGTCTTCTGCTATTTTTCTAAATTCATCTAGATGTCCTTTTATGTGATCGATAGTTGGCTGCTGGTCTTTCTTGCCACTTGTTGCAACTAATAATACTAAATTTAAGTCCTCATAGATTAAGTAATAAACTCTCTTTTCCCTTACTCTTCTTTCTCTTAAGAAAGGATATCCTAAAGGAGCCCCTATCATTGGATTTACAGCAAGCTTTTTCGGAATCTTTTCTGCTGCTTCTCTCTCCGATTTGTCCCATTTACTAATCTCGCCTAAATAAGTATCTGTACCAATTACTCTAAACATCTTAATGTTTCCCCAAAACCCTCTCTATCCTGCTCATAGCTTTTTCAATATTTTTATAATCTGTCGCAAAACTATATCTCACATAGCCCTCGCCATAAAGTCCAAATTCCGTTCCTGGAATCACAGCAACTTTTGCTTTATCAAGAAGCATCTTAGCAAATTTACTTGCATTCTTTGAATAATTTTGTATATTAGAAAAAGCATAGAAAGCACCGCCAGGCATAGGAGTTGGCATATCAAGCTCATTCAATCTCTTCACGATCATATCTCTTCTTCTCTTATACTCTTTTACCATTGCTTTTATGTATTTATCACTCAACGTTAAAGCTTTGATGCCAACTAACTGAGAAACATGAGGCGCTGTTAGAGTCACATAATGATGGACTTTTGTCATATCTTTCATTAATTTCTCAGGACCGATACAATAGCCTAAACGGAAGCCACACATTGCAAAACTTTTCGAAAATGTCTGAAATGTTACGACATATTTTTCCATTCCATTAAAACTTCCAATGGATACATGTTTATTATTGTCATAAATTATTTTTTCATAAGCTTCATCTGAAAAAATATAAACATCATTATCAACAGCAATATCAGCAATTTCTTCTAAAATTTTTTTACTCAACACAGTACCAGTTGGATTCCTAGGACTATTGATGATAATTGCTTTAGTTTTCTTTTTATTAATTAATTTCCTTAGCCTGTCAGGATTAATACTAAATTCATCTTTTTCATCAAGTTTTAAAAAAATAGGAACCCCATTCACAAGTTCAATAGCAGGCAAATATCCTAAATACCCAGGACTCGATACAATTACTTGTTCTGTTGGATCAATTGTTGTAAGCAAAGCAGAAAACAAAGCTTCTTGGCTGCCACAGGTTACCAAAACATTTTCAGGAATCGTCTTGATATGATTTTCTTTTCTCACCTTTTTAACTATTGCTTCTCTTAACTCTAACATTCCTTGCGGCTCTGAATAATGAGTTCCTTTATGAATAATTTTCTTTGCATATTCGAGTAAAGGCTTCGGCGTTACAAAATCAGGCTCTCCAGGCCCTAAAGATATAATAGATTTATCTCTAATAACTCTCTTAAAAATACTAGGAAATTCAAGTGTAGGAAGCTGAAGCTCCCTTTCAGATAAATGTGTCATATTTCAACTCCTACTTCCAACTCTATGTCGATGGAGTTGGAATGCTTGAAAATTCTCTGAATTTTCATTGTATCTCACCTCTTGAAATTATCAATGAGGAGAGGTTTAAATAGATTTCATCTTAACCCTAATAATTTTATCATCCCCCGGCCTTGGAGTTCCTCTGCCATCTCTATTGCTTATGGCAATGTAAAGATGGCCATCATGCTCTACAACTTCTCTTATCCTGCCTAGGTTACTAAAAAGTTCTTCTTCAGTAGTAATTGTTCTGTAATCTTCATCAAAAATAATTCTTCTTAATTGTTTACCTCTCAGGCCTGAAACATATAAATCTCCATTATAAAATGCAATCCCAGAAGGAGCAAGGGTAAATTTTATATAACATTTTATTGGATTTATATATTCATCATTTGGATTTTTATCATCTTCACATTTTATAGGCCAGCCATAATTTTTTCCTTTTTCAATAATATTAATTTCATCATTTCTTGTTGGCCCGTGTTCAGACTCGTATAATTCATTTGTTTCTGGATGCCATGTTATACCTTGAGAATTTCTATGTCCATATGAATAAACATAATTACTAAAAGGGTTATCATTAGGAATGGAGCCATCTTTATTTATGCGTAATATCTTTCCTGCTAAAGAATCAATATCTTGAGCAGATGAAGGATTTGTTGCATCTCCTGTTGTAATGTATAGCTTGCCGTCTGGTCCAAATTTTATCCTGCCACCATCATGAAATCTTGCACTTGGAATATTGTCAAGTAAGATCAATTCATTCTCCAAAACATTATTTTCATTTAATACAAATCTAGAAACTCTGTTTGCAGTTTTATGTGTATAGTAAATATATACGAAATTATTATTAACAAAGTCAGGATCAACAGCAATGCCTGAAAGACCAGATTCACTTATTTCACTAACAGCAATATTTGCTACAATTCTAGTTTCTCTACTATTAAAATCAAAAATGCTTACTCTACCGGGCCTTTCAGTAAAGATCATATTTCCATTTGGCAAAAAATCAATTGCCCAAGGTGTATCTAAATTTTCTATTAAAATTTCAATTTCATTATTAATATCAATAACCTGCGCTTTATTAGATAGATAAATAAATGTGAGCACGATAACCAAAATAACTATTATAATGATTAAATTTCTCTTCATAAATTAATGTCTCAAGGAAAGTTTAAAGCGTTTTCTATTTTCCCCAAACATATTTAAGTCCCAAATTAATAATCAATATATGAAAAAAGAGGTATTTAATGGCTATAAATCTGAGAAATTTCTTAGAAAATTTATCCCAGTATCTAAAAATCAATTAGTTCGCAGACTACGGAAAATAAAAATAAAACCTCCTTTAGTTCTAAAAATAATATCAAAAGACGCTTTACATAAAAGTGATATAAATGGAGTAAGGATAATAAAAACAGAAGCAGAATTAGAAAAAAACTTTCTTGAATTACTAGCTATTTCCAGAAGAAGAAAACTAAAATTGGACGGCATAATGGTCCAGGAATTTTATGAAGGCGAGCAATTAATAATTGGAATAAAGAAAGACCCTACATTTAATCATGTAATCTTATTTGGTTTAGGCGGTATTTTTACAGAAGTCTTGGAAGATTTTAGTATAAGAAAATGTCCAATAAACAAAGAAGATGCCCAAGAAATGATTGACGAACTAAAAGCAAAGAAAATATTCTATGGATTCAGAGGAAAAAAACTCAACCTTGAAGTTTTAAAGAAAACATTAGTCAATGTTTCTAAAATACCCTTAAAACATAAAAATATTCAAGAATTGGATATTAATCCTTTCATCCTTAACGATAAAGAAGGCCGCGTAGTCGACGCGAGGATCGTTTTCTATTGATAATCTCGCTTAAGAAGCAATAGCATTTTCTCTTGTAATTAAAATCTCTCCAGAAGTTAAAAGCTCACCATTCATTCCTCTCGCCATTAATCTATCTGCTGGAGGAACATGTTTTAGCCCTAAAAGATGACCTAATTCATGTGAAGTTGCTCTGAAATCATTAACAGTTGTAAAATCTGCAATTAAGGCAGTATTTATTTTCGCCAAAGCAATTCCATTAATCCCATTCAAACTTTGAGTGAAAAAAACATTTATCTTATCTTTATCAAAATTTTGATTGTTATAAAACTCTAAATAATTTACATTCATAGCATCAGGTATTGCTTCAGAACTAACTTCTGTTATAACTATTTCTTCTATAGAAAAATAAATATCTGCCTGTGACCATATCCTATTGACTTCATTAAAAAGATTAAGAATATTTTCCTCATCTCTAAAACTTGTGTAAAGGCCAGAACTATCTTTCACAATATGGACTTTTATTGGCATAATAACTGTATTAGATGAAAAGTCTATAACGACTTTTCCTGTTGGCGTTCTAATACTCATCAAATCATAACTATAAAAAAATCCAGATGTAATTATTAGAAATAACAATACAGAGATAATTAGTTTTCTATCCATTATCAGTCAAACCCATACAACTCAGTATCAGGGTGAAATGCATACCATGCAAACCAGAAGTCTCTTTCTTTAACAATTTCTTCTCCTGTATCAACATTTGTTATTTTGACAATTCCTGCCTCATCTCTTTCAACTTTAATATTGACTCCACCAACAACATCTTCAATAATGCCGCCAGCTTCTTTTAAGTCATCTTCTCTATACGCTTTAAGTACCCCGTCTATTTCAATACCAAAAATTACAGTTTTTGCATGAATTCTATTATCCTCATTCTCCACAGGGAATAATAAAAAGCTATCCTCGTAATAATTTCCATAAGGGTCTCTTCCATAATTTCTATTAAATCCAGTATTTTGACTTAAAACCTCAGAATCAGGATGTGCTGCTTTCCAATCTCGCCAAACAACAGTATCAATAGATATGGGCTTTAATTCCATACCAGTAAGCTCTCCTACAATAGCTAAGCCATCAATTTGTGTCCAATAAGTATCTGTCTTCCTGTCATACATTACTAAATTACTGTTGTATAGTTTTCCTGAAGTTCCAAATTCAACTTCTTCTCCATTTATTTTGCTTTCATATGCAATGCCGCTCCCACATAAAGGACAATAAGTTATTAAAATTGGGTCGCCAGCAATTTTATCATTAACAATTTCATGCCAAACTAAAATTTGCAATGGATAAACTCTTTTCACATCTTTATGAATAATTGCCAATACCAATTCATTGTCTTGTATCCATTCATCCGCCTCTGCAACAGAAACAAATTTTGGATTGTCTATAGAGGGAATGCCATCTTTTGGAGGGCCTCCACCTCTTATTTTACTAGGATCAACAATATACTTAATTCCTTTTTCCGTAATTTTAATTTCATCTCCTAGATTTCCACTACCACCTTTATACGGAATTTCCATTTTTTCAATGCTTCCTTTTTGATTTTGGATAATTAAAAATACTGCCAAAACCAAAATAACAATAATCGGAATAATCCATTTTATATAATTCATATTTTTCTTCATATAGCAAGTTAAAGGACTAATTACTTAAACTTAGCGGAAACAGAGTTATCAGAAACCTCATTTATTATTATAATCCTCTTCATTTAGTTCTTCTCTTTCTTTTCCTTTCAGTAGCTCTAACAACCCTCATCTCTTTTCCACAACATTTTCCTGCTTTATCAGATTCACATCCACAAAGTTTACATTTATGCTTCATTTTCTTATATCCTCCTTTCACTGATTTTAATTTATAATTATTAATAATCACCAATTCTACATTTCCAACATAAAATATCTTTTACTCCACATTTTTCGTTTAATGTTTCTTTTATTGGCTCCTTGAATTTTTTATTTATAACTTTTTCAAGATCATACGCAAGATTAAAAGGTTTTTCACACTTGCTACATTTTTCTATTATTATACAAGTCTTACATTCCATAAAAATATCATATCTTTTTAGTATATAAATTTGGCGTTAACACCGACGATAAAATGTTAATAGTGTTTAGTTTTTTACCTTTATTATTCCTATGAATATCAAAACAATCCCAATAATTAAAATATAAATCTTAAAAGGTAATTGCGGCGATTGCATCCCGAAAAATCCTGAAACCAAAATAAGAGCTACAAAACCAATATATAAAGTAAACTTGCTCATGTTTTTATTTTTATAATAGTTTGTAAGACTTTCATTTAGATAATAAATCACAACTAAGACCATGGCAAGCATGATAAAAAAACCATATTTAACAAGATTAATTGAAAAAATAGAACCTAAAGAAAGACTAATTAAAAAAATAGCTGGCAAAATATAATTTAAACTCTTCACTATTGATTTTTTATTTTTCTTTTTCATTCTGACTCAATTAATAATTTAATTAAAGTTAAAACCACCTGCAAACGGTCCCAAAATAACGTCATTGATTTTGCAGAAAACATCACTAAATATTCCCAAGTCAACTACCGTAAAAACACAAAGTAAGTAATATAATGCTATCCATAACATCAGTATTCCCGCAATTAAGTTGATAGCTCTCTTATGTTTAGTTAAGAATCCTATTACTGACTGGCTCCATTGTGCCGATACCAAAGAAAATACTAAGAGTGGAGCTCCTAGACCAATGCCAAAAGAAAGGAAACTAAGCATACTTGAGGCAAAGTTTTCTATTAATAATGCTCTAGCAAGGAAAGCCGCAATGAAGCCAGGATTACATGGGATTACAATAGCGCCGAAGAAAAAACCAAATCCAAATGCACTTTTCCAAGGATTCTTGCTTGTTTTTACTTTCATTTTAGGTATAAATCTTCCAAAATCAAAATTAAATATCAAAAATATGCTGATAATTCCTAATATGGCAAAGGCAATAGGAGAAACTATTGCAATAACATTAGTCAAAGATTGTTGTAATAAGGTTGTGAAGATAAGGCCAAAAAGTAACATAAAAATAATGACTCCTAAAACAACAATTGCTCCAAATAAAGCATAAGTTTTTTTACTTTCTTTCCCTGAAAATCCACTGGCTAAAAAAGCCAAAAATCCAGGGTATAAAGGTAAGACGCAAACAGCTGTCAAAGGAGTAAGAAGACCTAATACAAAAGAAGTAGTAATATCTAGGAAAAGAGCCATTGTAATTCACCCCTCATATCAACATCCTTTTGCTATTTCTGATTTTAATTTATCTACTGATCTTGCACCAAATCCCCCTAATTTTCTAAAACTTCCATCTTCACAAATTAATATCATAGGCGCAGTTGGAGCACTTACAATACTTACACCAAACTCATCAATTAGAGACTGTGTCATATCTATAGGAGAAATAGCATAATACCATGTAAAATCATTTGCATTTATGTGAGATCTTATTCTATCTTCATCTTCGCTTGGGTCTGTATCTAAAGAAATAGAAATAACACTATCGCCGACCTCATCATGAAGCCCCTTTATTTCTTTTTGTTGCTTTGTACATGTCGGGCACCAAACCGCAAAGCTTTCTAATAAAATTGGTTTGCCTGCAAAATCACTAATCTTAAATATCTCTCCAGTAGCCACATCGGTAAGCTCAAAATTCATCCACTCCCGAGTTTCTCCAGGAGCAGAGGCAGAACCTGAACCTCCAGAACTTCCACCAATATTTATAAAAGATTTTCCACCAGCAAAAAAGAACACAACTATTGCTAATACGATAATTACTACAGCATAAATTAAAATTTTATTACTCTTTTTTTCAGTCGCCATTATAACAAGTTAACAATTGTGAATCTTATATATCTTACGGAAACAGAGTTTACTTTCTATCCTCTCCCTTGTAACTTATTATAAAACCAAGCAATTACAATACCTCCGATAAGGCCGTCAACAAAAGCATAAATTGTTCCTATTATAGTCCCTAACAAAGTTGTACTATAACCAATATAAACAGTACCTATAAGTTCTACCCAGGCAGTTCCATAGTTAAACAACCATGAAGTTAGTCCTAAGAACAAAGCCCCCAGACCAAAAGTAATTCCCAATGCAAGTCCAAAATTTAAAGTATTTAGAGTACTTCTTGGCATATTATATCAAATAGTAAGAATTATATAAATGTTCTTAATACCTTCCTCCAAGATAAACTTGCTGAATTTTTTTATTTCTTAAAATTTCTCTTCCTCCCTCCAAAGCTATTTTTCCGTCTTCTAAAAGATAAGTTCTGTCTGCAATCTCAATTGCTTTCTTTGCATTTTGCTCAACAATTAAGATTGAAATATTAAAGTCGTCTCTTAACTTTTTTATTGTACTAAAAATCTCTTTCTGCAATTTCGGAGACAAGCCCAAAGAAGGCTCATCCAGCATTAATAAATCAGGTTTTAGCATTAATGCTCTTCCTAAAGCTAACATTTGTCTTTCGCCACCGCTTAAACTAAAAGCAAACTTCTTCTCCCTTTCTCTCAAAATAGGAAATTTCTTATAAACTTCATTTATCCTTCTCTCAATTTCTTTTTTACTCGAAGCCTTACCTCTTAAAGACTTCAACTCGTGAGAGTTGAATGTATCAGAGAACAAAGTTCGCTGAGCGAGAGTTCGAGAATTCCTTGAATTCTTGTTATCCTTGATTAGTTCTACACCAATTTCCAAGTTTTCTCTCACACTCAAATTTCCAAAAATAATTCTTCCTTGACAAACATAACATATACCCTCTCTAATCAACTCATGAGTTTTTAATCCTCTGATATTTTTACCTTTAAAATTAATTTTCCCAGAACTCACGTGGGCAATATTAAATACAGATTTAATAACAGTACTTTTACCAGCACCATTAGGTCCAATTAAAGCAACTATTTCTTTGTCGCCAATGTGCATATCTATACCTTTCAAGACTTCTAACTCGCCGTAGCCTGAATGTAGGTTTTTTATTTGTAGCATTTTTATTTTTTCTTTTAAAGTAATTTTAGTTTTTTATTTTTTCTCA
Source organism: Nanobdellota archaeon (assembly GCA_022561055.1). Taxonomy (GTDB): domain Archaea; phylum Nanobdellota; class Nanobdellia; order Pacearchaeales; family GW2011-AR1; genus JADFRY01. The sequence continues at coordinate 32,163 of JADFRY010000007.1, forward strand.
TTCCCCCAAATAAGCCTCCAAAACTTTCTTGTTATTCTGTATCTTACGAGGAGTTCCATGCGCAATTACCTTGCCATAATCTAAAACAAATACATAATCTGCTAAATCCATTACAAAATTCATATCATGCTCTATAATTAAAATTGTATCTCCTTTTTTTCTGAGTTTTCTCAATATTTCTTTAATCCCCTTTCTTAGTTTAGGATTAACGCCCGCCACTGGCTCATCAAGCATCAAAATTTTATGTGGTTTAGCAATTGCAATAGCCAAATCTAATAATTTCCTTTGTCCATAACTTAGCTCAGTCGCATGAGTATCCAATGGTTTGTCAAAGCCCACTAAATTCAAAATGTCTTTTATTCTCTTTTCATTATCTTCTCTTTTTCCAAACAAACTTCTTATTAATTTCTCATCGCTCTCCAACAAAGCTATTTCTAAATGGTCTTTTATTGTTAAATTTCTAAATAGTCTAACTTCTTGAAACGTCCTCGAGATGCCGAGTTTTGCTATATTAAAATCCTCTTTTTCCGTTATATCTTCTTTATCAAGATAAATTCTTCCAGAATCTTTTTTTATCAGGTTTGAAATTACATTAAACAAAGTTGATTTTCCACTCCCGTTCGGTCCGATGATTGCAATTATTTTTTCTTTTTCAATCTCGAGACTGCATTTATCCAATGCTCTTACTCCTCCAAAGTTTTTTGTGACTTGTTTTATTTTAAGCATCATTCCAAATCAACCCTCCCAAAAAGCCCTCGCGGTTTATACATTAGTATAGTAATCAATATCAATGCATAAATAATTTGTCTTCCCGGTCCGATAATTGAACTAGGCAAAGCTAAAAATCTTAATACTTCTGGAATAAGCAATATTACAAATGACGCAAGAATACTTCCTTTTATAGATGCAAGCCCACCAACAATAACTATTGTCAAAACAAGTATAATTTCGCTTAAATGAAAAGAAGAAGGGTCAATAAAACTAAGATAATGGGCAAATAAGCTTCCTGCAATTCCTGCGAAAAACCCTGAGATTATCATGGCTTTATATTTTAACTTCACGGTATTTTTTCCTAAGACTCGCAATCCAATTTCATCATCTCTCGTTGCCTCCAAAATCCTGCCAAAAGGAGATTTCACAATTTTATAGATAATAAAAACAGAAACAAAAGCAACTATAGCAACAAAAATAAGATAAGAGAAGTTGCTTTGAATAGTTAATCCAAATAAGCTAGGTTTCGGAATCCCCGGTATTCCAAGAGGACCGTGAGTCAAACCTTGCAAGTTTAACAATAAATTAACCACAATAAAAGCAAACCCAAGCGTGGCAAGAGCAAAATAATCCCCTTTCAATTTTTTTGTTGCCAATACCAAGACATAACCAAAAAAACCCGCAAAAATCCCTGCTGCTAAGAAAGCGATGACAAATGGAAAATCCAATCTCGTCATTAGTAATGCCGAGGTATAAGCTCCTATAGCAAAAAGTGCAACATGACCCAAATTAAGCATGCCAGTATATCCTAGAGTAAGATTTAAGCTCACAACTAAAATTATGTAAATTCCTATAAATATCAATAAATTTGTTATATAAGGACTTATGAATTCAACTGGCATTTTTTATTTTTCAACCTCCCTTTTCAAGCCAAACAATCCTCTGGGTCTAAACAATAAAAATATTAGAAGCAAGGCAAAAGCAATTGCATCTTTATATCCAGATGGCAAAAACCAAATTCCATAATTTTCGGCAAATCCTAGAATATAACTGCCCAAGATAGAAGCAGGCACACTCGTTATGCCTCCGATAACAGCACCGGTAAATCCTCTAATAATAAGGTCAGTGCCCATTAAAGGTCTTAAATTCTGTTCCAAGCCAATTAATATTCCCGCAATTCCTGCCAGGACAGAGCCAATAATAAAAGAATAGCTAGCAACTCTCTTATAATTAATTCCAACAATACTTGCCAGCTCTTTATTGTCTGCAACAGCCCTCATATCTCTGCCAAGTCTTGTCTTTTTCATAAAAAAATAGAGCGAGACAAACAAAATTACCGAAGATAAAATTATAACTATTTGCAGAGGGGTGATTATAGCTCCAAAAAAATTAAGTCCTTGGGCAACTTCAATAAAATTAATTACCTTAACATCAGCACCATAGATTATCTGAATTAAATTCTCAACTAAAATTAGAATCCCGATAGATGCAATGAGTAAAATTACATTTGAAGCTTTTTTATTTTGTAAAGGCAAATATATTCCTCTATACATCAACAAACCAAAAACTCCAGAAAAAATTAAAGTCAGCAAAACAGAAAAATAAAAATTAATTCCTGCCAAAGAAAAAAACGAATATAACAGATAAGCTGCAACAGCCACGCTAACTCCATGAGCAAAATGCATAAATTTATTTGTTCCATAAATCAAAGAAAACCCGCTTGCCACAAGCGCATAAATGCTTCCAGCAATCAAGCCGTTTACTGTTAGTTGTGAGAAGATTGACATGTAAAGAAAAGATAAAAATAATTAATAAATGTTTTGTTAGGGCTATTCTAAAACAACAAACTCTCCATTAGAAATTATCTCTAGTACTGGTTGTTTATTTGCCGGATAATTATTATTACCAAAATAAATTTGACCTGAAGTTCCTGATAAATCTACTTCCCTCAAGCCTCTTATTATACCATCAGAACTATATCCATATTTCTCAATAGCATTTTTAATTACATAAACTGTATCATATGCTATATCACTATATATTTCTGGCGTTTTTCCATATTCTAAAGAGAATTTTTCTATGAATTCTTGAGAAGGCTCACTAAATCTAAATATTGTTACCCCTTCACTTAGTTCTATTGATAATCTACCTGCTTCTATGCTGCTAGCAAAATTTGAATGTGCTAGAATCTTGCTCCCTATCCCTAATTCTATTCTTTTTTTCCCGAATAATGCCATATCATTGAAATTGATTGTAACAAAGATAGAATCAACATCGAGATCTTTTAAAATAGAAAGATCTGTTGATATATCATTATTATCAAAACTTTGGAGAATTCTCTCTTCCACAACTGTTGCATCTGTATTTTCTATTGCCTTCTTAAATGTATCAAGATGCGCTAAACCCCACGGATTATTTACAACAATTATGCCAACCCTTTCTATTGCATTATCAATAATAAATTTCTCAAAAACTTCTTGATTTACAGCTACAGGTGAATGCATACTAAAGAAATAAGGACTCTCTTGTTCCAACGTATCTGGCAAAGCAGAAGGTGATAATATGACAACTTGCTTTTTCTCAGACTCTGGAATAATTGCATTTGCAAGTATGTCCCATGTTCCTCCAATAACAACTTCTACACCATTTACATCTATTAATTTATTGTACGATATCAAGCTCTTTGCAGGATTAGTTTGGTCGTCTTCATAAATAATCTCTATTGGCTTACCGTTTATTCCTCCAGCTTCATTTATTTCTTTAACAGCCAGATCAATACCTTGTCTTTCATTTTGGCCATGAATAGAAGCTATTCCCGTAAGTGGAAGAATTGCCCCGATCTTTATCGTTTCTTCTTGCGGAGAAGAACCAGCAATCATATAAAATACAATTAAAACAATAATAACCACAACCCCGATAATCAACCAATTCTTTTGTTCTTTATTCATAGAAACTTTAAATAAAATATGTTAATAAATGTTTTGTTAAGATTATGTTGTTTTGGCCCTTCTACTGGTTATGGGTGGATGACTTCTTCTAAAACAGCACCATAACCATTTCCTATTATATATTAGCTAAATCAAATATTTCAGCATCACTCAAAACCCTGTTATAAAGCCTGAAGTCATCAATCTTTCCCTCAAAACCTGTACCGTTACCAGCAGGCAATGGCATCTTATTCCCCACAACCAACGGACCGTTTGTATTTCTAATATTTGACACACTAGGAATATTACACGTCTTAACTTCTACTCCATCAACATAAATCTTCACTACCTGATTTCTAACATCGATGACTCCGGCAACATGATACCACCAATTTTCTACTCTAATAGGAAAGGTGTCTGTCGTGCATGCAAACTGACCGACCCCAATTCTATTCTCTGGAGTAAAAGCTAACTGCACTTTACTATTAAATCCACCAGTGCTAGGGTCTCTGACTCCCGCCAAGAATAAAGCAAACTCTCTATTATCACTCATGACAGAGCCAGGACTCCCATCAGGATTACCCTTCCAAACAATGGTCTGAAATGTTTTCCATTTTCTCCTCGTATTAACCCATGCAGAAATAGTCATCTCTTCATCAAAATACAAAAATGGATCATCTTCCACAATAACGCGACCTCTCCATCCGCTAAAATTAAGAGCTCCATCTATCTTTCCAGGAACCAACCCTGCTGCAAAAACATCCGCATCACGTCCATATATGGAGCTGTCAGGCGTCATTCCATTTACAATCTCATCAAACTTGTAATGAACAAGCAACTCCACCGGGCATATAGGAGACTCTGGCCATTCTCCATAAGGATAGGATTGATTATATGGACAGCTGTCAATTACATCATCTCTAAAAGAATTCCAACTATAAAGACAATTAGGGTGAGGGTTCTCAGCTTCACAGAAGTAAGGCTCTTCCATTCTTCCCCAAAAATTTCCTTCCCCATTATATGATAACTCTAAAGGAGCCCTAGGCTCATAAATCATTGCCGCACCAGTATGACTAATAATTGAATTGTGCCTTATTAAGGGATTTAGAGGCCTACCAAATGGAAAAAATGACATTCCGCAACTCATAAAAACAGAAGATGTTCCTGTATTAAAAAAGTTATACTCTATCCATGGTTCCTCCATCCATCCTTTAATTGCACAAGACCCTGAAGATACATTATTTCCAATAATACTTATTTTGTAGGCATTAATAAACATGCCATCCCAATGTATACCAGATACATCAATAGTATTATTCTCGATTCTTCTCACATAATCATTATCAAAATCATAGTCCCTTACAACAATTCCTGCTCCATGAAAACCTACAATACTGATATAATTATTTAGTATTTTATAATTTTGATTTTTAACTGTGTTTAGAATACCTAAATGACCTAAATGAATCCCGCTGTTTGCAGTAATATTTGAAAGAACATTATTAGAAATTTCTGAATTGTTTGTGTCTGATAAGATAATTCCATCACCGACAACATTATTATTTTTAATAGTAATGTTTTCTCCATACGATACTTGAATATGGCCTGATTGCAAGTTTTCTATTACAGAATTCTCGATATCAAAAAAATAGTAAATAGGCAACCCACCTACAAGATTAGAAGTATCTATAGAATGATTTAAAGTAGCCGGATCAAATAATCCATAGACTAGTAAACCTTTCCAACTATTATTGGTAAAGGAATTAGATTTTAAAGTAGCATTTTTACTCATCCAGATATATAAGCCATAACCATTTCCACTTAAACTATTATTGAGAATTACAGCGTTATCAGTATATCTTAGAGCTATCCCTTCATCTCCAAAATTTTCTATGTTGCAATTTGTTATTTTAATATTTTTATTATGGATATTTCGCAAATAAGACGAGATAGCACTAGGATACCTGTAACTATTGCTGGAGATTTCATGTTTGATTGTATGCCCCCTACAATCTATTGATATATCATCTTTAGTAACACTAATGCAACTAGACGAGGTGGAAATATTCTCAGTAAGTTGTATATTTGCTCCAGGAATATCTGCATATATATTACATTCTAAACAACTTGAGCAACTGAATTCTTTATTTGGATTATTTACTAAAACTATAAATGTTGTGTCCTCGCTGCTCGTATTTGTAATTGTGGTCACAGTTAGTTTTAAATTATAGACCGAATCTTCAATTATTTCAGTATTCCAATTTTCATATAAAATACCATTTGTCGGAAGTGTTTGTGATTCAATAAGCAATATCCAATCTGTAGGATTAGTGCCCCTGCCATATTCAACCTTGTAGCTACTAAAATCATCGGCATAGACTACCCCAGTTATATTTACTGTTCCGTTAATAAATCCAGAAGTATTCAAAATAGCGACAGGTGGTTTATCAGACAGTACGGCTAACAACGCATCAATCCTTCCATATCCTTGCGTTAAAAAATCATAACCTAAATCTACCGCAGTATTTCTTAAAGCCATTTTTATTTCGTCTGGTGTCCAATCTGGGTTTTTCTGTATCATCAAAGCTGCAGTGCCTGAGACGTGAGGAGCAGCCATACTTGTCCCAGAGATAGAAATGTGTTTGTTGTCTAAACAACGCAAACGACTCAACCAATCATCCCACTGAGCCGCACAAATATCAACGCCCGGCGCGACAACATCCGGCTTGATTAATCCAAAATTTAGACCCATAACTGGTCCGCGAGAACTAAAACTCGCTATTACATCGCTTTTGTCCGATGCACCAACTGTAACCGCTTTCCTCGCAACACCAGGACTACTTATATACCCATATCCCAACTGTCCGGCATTACCTGCGGCAACAACAGAAACAACCCCTACAGCTACAGCATTATCAATAGCAGTTGACGTTGGATCATCTGGCCCACAATCTCTATTATACTCAAAAAAACAATACGCCCCCAAACTTAAGCTTATTACATCTAAATGCTCAGAGAAGTTATTGTTCTGGTTTGGGTCAACACTTCGCTCAATAGCGGCAATTATACCAGAAAAATAGCCCCGCCCGTTCTCATTTAAAACTTTATATGCAACAATACTTGCGCCAGGAGCAACACCGGTCAATCTACCTCTTCTTCCTGCAGCAGTTGCCGCTACATGTGTTCCATGCCCCATATCATCCATGGGATCAGGATCATTATTTACAAAATCCCATCCATCAATCACCTTACATCCTGCTCCGAAACAGCCTCCCAGATCCTGATGGGTGTAGTCAACGCCAGTATCAATAATACCAATAGTCACTCCTTTTCCAGTTATACATGTTTCTTCATTAGTTACATCTTCACAAGAATACTCAGTCGAACCCCATAAACTCGACTCCCAAACTTTATCAGCTCTGATTAAAGGAACAGAATCCATTAAAGTAGTTCGCACCTCAAAATTAGGAGTTACTTTTTTCACATAAGGCAAATTTTCTATTTTAGGCACATTTTCTACATCAATGCCATCAATCGCAACTCCACTGAATACAACGTCAAACTCATTAAGAATAATAAAGCCAGGACTTATCTTTTGTAACTCTTTTTTTAATTTATCTTCAGTTTTCTTTATTCTATTTTTCTGTTTAACTATTTCGTCATGGAGTTTATTACTCTCTAAGCCTTTTAAGCTCACATAAACATGAGATGCCGGTTCATCTAAAAATTCAATAATCCACCCTTTCTGAATTGGCTCTCTGTCAATATTATCAATATCATCAAATCCTTCCACTGTATCAAAAATATTATCTCTTTCTGCTCTAATATCTTGGAAATCACTTTCTGCTACTAACTCATCCGTCCCAAATTCACTTTTCTCTCCTAAATCATCAGAATCAACACCACCCAACTTAGGCGCAAGAAGAACTCCTGTTGTAATATAATTATAACTAGCAACGACAACTAACAAAGCAACCAAAACAATAACAATCGTCCACCACTCTTTTCGCATAAACCTAGAAAGTAATTTGATTTAAATAATTATCCTTGATATAATGTTGCAACTTCCAACCATCCAAAGCGCTCTAAGTAATTTATAAGTTTTGGTTTTAATCTTAATCTTATTATTTTAGTTTTTCATTTAATATCTTTTTTGACCTTTCAATTATTTTAGATAGCTTTTCTCTTTTATTTTGCAAATAAATGGATTCTATTTGTTTTCCTTCATAAGAGCTTTTGTTTCTTCTTATCCTAAGGTCTTGAATTACTTCAATATCAAACTCACTAAATTCCCTGTATTTCTTCATAAAATCTATCAGATCTTTATGAGCATTCTCTCCCCTAACACTACATCCATCTATTAAAGCAATCGCAGTAAATAATTCTTTTATTATTTCAATAACCCTCTCTATAGATTTAACAAGTGCTTTAGACTCCTTATCATCTCTTTTCTTCAATTCCAAAAAGTTTTCTTTCGCCCCTCCCATAAACAATATCCTTAACGACATCAATAAATTCAACACATAAGTTTTCTATTTTATCGAGCTGTTCTTCATCCTTAACTTCAATATCAACACCATATGTGTAATCTTCCCTTAACTCAATAAGACTATCCCCATAATTCTTTTTCTCTTCTTCATATTTCATAAATTCAATAATACCCTTATCAATTGATATCTTGCCTTGCTCTTGTAATAATTCCATTAATGCAATAGTACAGGTTTGATTTTTAGATTCATATCCCTGTTTTATCGCAATTGCTAAAAAACAATGATACAGTGTGTAAAATCCAGCAGTTATAGACCAGTCTGAAGAATTGTTTTTTCTTAGAAGCTTGAATACTTCTAAATTATGTCTCGCTTTTTCTACATGTTCTAGAGCAAGTTTTTTATTTGGTTCAACTTTCAATAAACCACGATGATGAGCTTTCCTTTTCTGATTCTTAAGCCCTTCAATCTCTTTCTCTGCTTTTTTCAAGCACCAATTAACATGTTTAGAAGCTTGTGAATCCATTTATAATCTCCATATATTCATCATATCCATACAAAACAACAGCTGTTTTAATTATTTCTATCATAGACTTATTATTATCTTTTATATTTCTTACAAAATCTTCTTTTGTTGCTTTAATTACATGTAATTTTTTAGGCAAAATGTTCTGAATCTTCTCAATTTTCTTATTCACTTCACGAATATCTTTTTCATCAAGAATCAGAAATACATCTATGTCTTTGGCTCGAGAATAGTTTCTAGATGCAGACCCATAAAATAATACAATTCTCCCTTTCTTGTGTAATGACTCAAACTCATCCTTCCATCTTAAGTATTTGCTTGCTTCATTAATTAAAATAAATGCAATTAATTTCTGTACAAATTCATCTTCTATATTAACCCTATACACAATTGATTTCCCAATCTTTTTACTTGCCAGAATGTTAGATACCTCAAACCTTTTCAAAATCTTCATAGTCCCAACCTGCGTTATTCCTAGTTCCTTGCTTAGAGAATTTGCATTATAAAAATTACTAATATCTTTGTAAATAAACAACAACGCTTCCTGTTCTTTCTTTGTTAGTTCTATCATTGTATAACTTCTAATTATGATATAATAACTAACAGTTATTATATAAAGCTTTCCACTATATATTGGCCAAATCAAATATTTCAGCATCACTCAAAACCCTATTATAAAGCCTAAAATCATCAATCTTCCCTGTAAATCCTGCACTGCTATTAACAGTAGGCAATGGCATCTTATTCCCTACAACCAACAAACCGTTTGTATTTCTAATATTTGATATATTAGGAAGAACACATCTCTTGACTTCTACTCCATCAACAAAAATCTTCATCACTTGATTTCTAACA
>JADFRY010000015.1 GCA_022561055.1 Nanobdellota archaeon
TTAACTCAAAAAACGAATTGGTTTCTGATTTAGGAAATTCAGAATTTTTAAATGAAAAAGCATCAAACTCATGGACAACCCGTCCAGAATCTTTACAATATTATTTTGTCACAATTCTTGTTTCAGATAATTCAATAAACTTAACTAGTTCTACACTTATAGTATTAGAGCTGACTGGCAAAGCATGTAATGACGGCATAGATAACGATGGTGACGGATGGATTGACTATTTAGAAGATCCTGGTTGTGTAAATGCTGAAGACGACGATGAATCGAATCCAAACACGGAATTTGAATGTTCTGACGGAATTGACAATGACGGCGATGGATTAACTGACGGTTATGACCCTGACTGTATTTTCTGGTTTGATAATAATGAAACGAAAACATTACCACAATGTTCTGATGGGATTGATAACGACGACGACGGATTAATCGATTATCCTGATGATCCTGGGTGTGATAGTTTATTAGATGATGATGAACGTGATGGAATATTATTAAGTGAATGTGAAGACCCAAACAATGAACAGTTTTATCTGTATAGCAATAACACTGAGATAAATATAGAAATATTCGATGGCCTTAGGGGAAAAAGTTTTAATGTTACTAGAGTTAGCGATGGAAAAGTTTTAAGAAAGAGCTTTATTGATGAGAGATTATATATTGACCCTTCCTGGCAACTCAATATTAGTTATAATATTGTTGAGAAATGTGGTGGAGTGGATATATCTTATTCTGTTGAAAATCCCTCCAGTAATTCTCAAGATATACTAGTGCCGAGGTTTCAGATAGAAGGCATAGTGCAAAAAACACAAGGAAATGTTAATTATCTTCATACAAGGGACTATGGCAATTTGGTAACTTTCAATTCCTCGAATTCAACACCTAATAGGATATATCCATTTGATTATTCTCCAGTTATGGTGTTGGAGGATGGTGATTTTGCCGTCGGCAGTGCTTTGCATTATCCTTATTTGGATTATAAACATGGTGTTAGGATGCGTTTTAGGATAGGGGTAAATGAAAAAAACGGGACATGGAAGCATGAGTATTGGCAATTCCTAAATGAGACATACCGGATTAGAGACGCAAGCCCCTCGAAATTAAAACCGGGGGAAACAAGAAACTATACAATTTCTTTGAGGTTCTCAGAGAGCAGGAATTGGATTGTGACATTGTATCCATATAAACAGTATTTTAAATCTCTCTATGGAGCTAACTCAAACATTTCAAAAAACTTAGAGCCTGTCAGAGGTGTTTTTTTGGTTAATACTCATCTTCGGTGGTCTATATTTAATCCGCGAGCTTATCAGAATGCGTTCAAACTTAATGACACTGGATGGGGATATTTTTTAAACGAACATGTTTTCCGGGGTTCTGCTGAAAAAGGTTTTATTGACAGAAGTAAAGAGTTAGGATATAAAAGAACCATGATATGGGTACCTAGTGGGTATTATACTGTGACTGGACTCAACTTTCCTCCTCAATTTATGGACTTCTTGCCTCATCTGGAAGAAACTAAGGGAAATTTCTCTAGATTCGAGACCGAGAATTTGGCTCTCGGATTATGGTGGGGAAGAGCAACTCAAATTCCTAAAAATTTGAATCCAGAAGGATGGGAACCAACTTCATTAGAATCAGCCAGATATAATAATCAGGACCATATTGACTTCATGAACGGGCAATTGCGAAAGGCAACAGATCTAGGAGTTAAAGATGTAGGTCTGGATGCCTTTGTTTATATGTTTCCCTCTGACAGGTATAACTGGATAGACGATATGAAATCCGTAGCTCCCGGAGTAACATTCGTACATGAGGGGGCTGGCCCTGATTTCATGCATTCTAAAATGGCTAATTTTTATTGGCCTAAAATGCATGTTAACATAAGCCAACCGGATTTATTGAGTAGATACCTGAATAGTAAAGTAAAAACTAACGGAGAAATTCAGGACCAGGAAATATGGGTATACGAACAACTGCCATCTCGGGCTTCATTTGATTTACTCCAGAATTGGACTAAATGGGGATATACTGCTGTGACAAATGGTAGAGTCTCAGATATAGATATTAGTAATTTGGATTTCACTATTGTCCAGTGTTTTGATGGAATAGATAATGACGGCGACGGAAAGATAGACTTTCCTTACGATTTAGGATGTGATAGTGCAGCTGATGACAGCGAGAGCTAATAAAATTAAATTGCTTTGCAATTGTCCACCGCCTAAAGCTTCAGGAATTCCCAAAAGAATTCCTGACAGTCGTCAAGAATGCAATTGCCAGCATTCTTGAGAGTAGTGGTTTATCCTTGTTTCCAGTATAATAAAGATTAAAAAGCTTATTTTGTGATTATGAAAATGGCTACAGAAATTTTAAGTATGTTAGTTATGGGATCAGTTTTATTAGGAATAATTTTGCTAGCTTTGATTTTTGTCTGGGTCTTAAGAACGCCTGAGAAGCATAATAATCCTGGGAAAATAAAAGAAGACTTGAAAAAAATCAAGGACCAGATTAATGGTAACCACGACTGATTCCTTTAGTATAACCATATTTTAATAGTAATTGCTCTTGCTTTCTGGATGGTTAAAGAAGTAAATATCACTGATGAAAGGACTAGAGAACTTGAAAGGTTTAAATCTCTTGAAGCTATCGCAAGGGAGACACTTCCTGACCTTGCTGTGGGGCATGGAGGAAGTACTGGGCCATGCTTTCAGATTTATGATCCTAAGAACCAAGGAAAAAGCATTACTGTTTTTACTAATAAAGACAAAATTATTGTAAATGACCCTATTTTTTATAATCCTGCAAAGGCATTAGCAATGAGATATGAGAGATTAGAAAATGAGGGTGAATGGACTCTTGAGTTAGACTATTCTCCTACTGGAGAGGCACTTCCTATTGCCTCTGCTTAAGCCAGATTAAACATTTAAAAACTCTTAATTCTCTGTAATTTTGTGTAGACGAGCTGGCGCGCTAGCCCTGTGCCATTCGCAAATGGGCTTTATGGCGGGCTTAAAGGAGTGCGTGAGGCAGACGCTTGTTAGTCTTCGGCTGGACGTTGACGTTCTGTCCTGTTCGATCGTGCTCCTGCGAAACGGGTCAGGCCTTGATCGGAGCAGCCCTAAACAGGAATTATGGTGCTTACAGGGGTGCAGAACTGAGAAAGGTTTGAAGGTCACTAACTTGCTAAAGCTAAGCAATCTCCCTGTCTACACACTAAGAAAAATATATTAATTAGAGTAATTAGTAATTTATATGGTTGTTCTTGCTCACTATAGGCATGATGAAAAAAGATGTTTTGTTGAATTTGAGAATGAATCGGGAGAAACGATAAGCATTCCACTTGAAGAAATATGTCTTAAGGAAGGAATGAATTGGGTTATAAATCCTACTAAGATAGAAGATGGAGTTAAGGGTGCTATTTATAAACCAATGCCAGTAAATGAAGCGCTCAAGACTGCTGCTGAACGCGGCGGAGATTATATTATTCTAACGGGTTGGGGTTCTTATTTTGTGTTAACAAATAAAAAAATATAATTGTGAATAACTAAATAAATAAAATCTGAAGTTTTAAAAACATGTTTATCTTTTGATTTTAATGAATACAACGAAAATTAAAACACCAAAAACTAAAAGTTTTTGGGTGCTCCAAAATTCCAAGGGAATTTTTAGGGTTTTCGAGCATTCATTTGCTCTTCGAAGGCAAATGAATAAAAGAGGTCAATTCTTTTTGATAGCTGCGATAGTTATTATTGGTTTAATAATTGGATTAACTAGCGTGAGCAATTCTGCGCGCGTGGGGGATGAAAATGAAGCATTTTATGACTTAGCTGAGGAAATCGGATTTGAAACTAAACAAGTTCTTGATTATGGCGTTTACAATGCAAAGGACACAGAAAACCTCACTAAAGAATTCTTGGTGGATTATGCAGATTATATTGCGCAAGAGCAAGTTATATTTATTTATGGCAATGAAACTGATTTAATCGGTCTTTTCTTTAATCTTACAGCAACGGGAAGCGTAGGAATTCAGACTGGGAGAATTCCCGGCACTATACTAATTCAGCAACGGACTAAACAAACCGCTGAGGTTACGAGAGAAGGAAATTTAGTCAGTGTTAAAATTAATGAGATTCCTTATGAATTCAATTTGAAGCAGGGGAGAAATTTCTTTTTTGTAATAATAAAGAGTCAAAATGAGGAGAAATTTGTTGCAGCGCGATAGGAAAGGAATAAGTTTGATGATAGGGTATGTTTTGTTGATAGTCATAGCTATCGGTTTAAGCATAGCGGTTTTTGCGTACCTGAAACTTTATTTACCAAGAAACCAGCCGCAATGCCCTGATGATGTGAGTTTAACCATAGAATGGGTTACATGTTCTGGAGGAAATGTTGAGCTAACTTTAACTAATAGAGGTTTGTTTAGTGTCGATGGTGCTTATATTAGAATTGGCGAAAGAGGCAGGATTTTTAAAGAGATATTAAATGAAGAGAAACTTCGTTTTGTAATAGTGGGCGGAGGAGGAACAATAGGGCTAAAACCTGGAGAATCTTGGGTTTCACCTAGCTATATCTATAATGGCACTGGAAATCAAGAATTAGAAATAGAACCATTGCTTTTTATTGAAAAATATCCAGTCTTATGTGAAAAGTCTATTGTCAGTCAGATTGTCGATTGTGGATAATAAAGGGTTTTTTAGAAAGTTGACTTAATACTTGACAAACTAAAAATATAAAAAGCAAAATGCTTAATAATTAATGAAAATGCGAGTAAATTTAGAGGTGGCAATTTATCACTCGGCTTGAAGTAGGATAGTGTTATAGACCAAATGAAAAAAAGAGGGATTTCGAATACTGTTAGTGTTGTTTTACTTATATTAATTGTAATTGTTATTATTTTTTTGTTGATTCTTTTTTTAATGCCTACGCTGAGAAAGACGCTTTTTGGCAGTGATGCGTGCTTTAATGTTATCGTGGACGTGAACTTTGATGACTCTCCCTATAATTGTTATGCGGAAACTGTAGAAAAAAACAGGACGGCTTTTTCAATTAAGATAGATAATGAGGATGTCATAGGTTTTAGGGTTGGGCTTGTTTCTAAAGGAAGCTCTAATACAGTCGATGTTTTGAATGGTGTAAATTCCAGTATTTTAAGAATGATTGATAAAAACTTTAATATGCCTCTCGAAGTTAATAACCGGGGAGGCGTAAGAACTTATGTTGCCAGAGGTTTATTTGAGAGAATTGATATTTTACCCATCATAAAATTAGGGGTTTGTGAAACTACATTAAAGTCACTCGCAATAGATCAATGTGTAAGTTCTAATATAAGAAATCAGATTGTTACAGACCCTGGTCCGTCCTGTGGGGATGGAACTTGCGACCCTTCTGAAAATTGCAGTAGTTGTGAGAGAGATTGTGCCTGTGACCCTAGAGAAACTTGTAATGTGGTTTCTAATACTTGTGAGCCTGATCCAGAACCTTGTGGTAATTCTATTGTAATATTTCCGGAGGTATGCGATCCTCCTGGTCAGCGAGCCTGCACGACTAGTGCGGGGTATTCTGGGACACAAACGTGTTCGAATGATTGTCTTAATCTTGGAGAATGCACATCTCCTGATTTTTGTGGTGATGAGATTATACAAAACCCACCCGAAACTTGTGATGATGGAAATACAACTCCTGGAGATGGATGTGATGAGTTATGCCAAATAGAGTCAGGGTGGATTTGTACAGGGGTGCCTAGCAATTGTGTACAAGTTTAATTACTAAAAATATAAAAACTCCGTTGTAGACTTAATTATAGATGATATTTAAAATGAAAAAGAAAGGAGTTTCTCCGGTTATCGCGACTGTTTTACTAATCGGCATAGTTATCATTCTTGCGGCTATTATCTTTTTGTGGGCGCGAGGATTTGTTGCTGAAAAAGCTCAAAAATTTGAGAGAGCTGTTGAGTTATCGTGTGCAAATGTTAACTTCAGAGCAGATGTTTTTGGAAATGACCTTGATATTATCAATGATGGAAATGTCCCAATTTATGGGATTAATGTAAAAATTATCGGTGAAGGAAGAGTTCTTGTTAAGGAAATTTTAGACAGCACTATAGGTCTTGGAGAGAGTAAGAGAATAGATTTAACAGGAGAGATTGGAACTGAAGTAACTGAGTTATTGATTGTTCCTATAATCTTGGGAGAAACTGGGTCTGGAAAAGTTTCTCACGAATGTGCTGACCAATATGGATTTGCCGTTGCTGTAATTTGATTTTAATTTAATAGTTAATTGATTAGTTATTATACAGAGCAATTGAAAACCATGCATCTCAAGAATCTTCACATATTCAGATTCTTGATTATTATCAAGAACTAGAAGTTCCTAAGACTTTAGTGCGTGGTTCTTGTGCTTTGGTTGTTTCCAATTCTCTGTCTCCAAAAGTCCAAAACAGACGTAAGGACTTTTTGATAATACATACGATTTATTATTTAGTGTTAAAATTTCTGAGAATGGGCTTAATGAAAGAGATATATTAGATTGATGGATACCTAGATATTAGTTTATATAATATGAGAATTTCTAAAAAAATATTATTTGAAAAGATATAAAAACCTATTTTGTTATGTATTTAGATGAGAATAAAAAAGAGGGGAGTGTCGCCAGTTGTCGCGACTGTTTTACTTTTGCTGATTACAATCATTGCCGTAAGTTTGGTAGCTATTTTTGTAGTTCCGTTTGTAAAAAAGACCCTTACAGGAAGTGAAGAATGTTTTGGTATTCTCGGGAGCTTAAGTTTTGATGACTCTCCTTATAATTGTTTTGTTGAGAATAACAGGACAGGATTCTCAATTAGGATAGATAGTGAGAATATTATAGGATTTAAAGTGGCTCTTTTTGAAATGGGGACTTCTAATGCTTATGAGATTTTTAATGAAACTAATTTGAGTAATATCAGAATGCTTGACGGGAACTTTAGTGAACTTCTTGAACTTCCTCGAAAAGGAGGGGTAAGAACTTATGTCGCCGATGGAGTATTTAAAAGAATCGAGATTAATCCTTTGCTGGGCTCTGGAAAAATATGCGGGGAAGCAGATAATATTAGAATAAATAAATGTTTAGATAGCGATATAATTAGATTAATCGAGAGTCCTTAAAATGAGAAAGGGACAAATTTGGATTGAAACTGTTATTTATACGCTGATAGGTTTATCTTTGATTGGATTGGTTTTAGCTATTATTACCCCAAGGATTAATGAGTTTAAAGACCGCTCCGTGATAGACCAGACAATTTCTTCTTTAAATGCTTTCGACGCAAAAGTAAATGAGGTTTTATCGGCTCCTGGAAATGTGAGAATTATAGAATATAGGATGAAAAGAGGCTCGCTTTATTTTGATTCAATGAATGACAGTATAATTTTTGAATTAGCAGACAGCAGGGTTTTGTTTTCAGAACCGGGTGTTGAGTTATCTATAGGAAGAATAAATGTAATAACTTTTGAAGGCAAGAAAGTGCACAGAGTGGTTTTGTCTTTGCATTACTCTCAAAATTTAACATTTGAAGGACAAGACCAAGATATTAAAAAATTCTCTGCTGCGAGTGTTCCTTATAAATTCTTTATTGAAAATCTTGGTTTTGCAAACAATAATATTGTCATTGATATAAGAGAAGGGGCTTAAGTTTTATGAGAACCTTGATGTCAAGATGCTTGCGAAAGAGCATCTTGAACACAAGAGAATTGCTGACAATTGCAATTCTCTGCGCAGAAAATTCCTTTCAGGAGGAATTTTCTTGCATCCAAAAGTCCAAAACAGACGCAAGGACTTTTTGATTTTACGAGCAGAAGGTTTAAATAAATATTTTTGTTTTTATTTGAGATGAATAAAAAAGAGATGATAATATGGTGATGAGTATTAATCCTAATCCGGTAATTCCTGCATTGCCGAGGTTAGAAGACAAAACGAAAATTGATATTAGGTATTCTCTGATAGCTCCTTATGCAAATTCGTATATTCATTGGGATAGTAAACTCGGGGAGCTTGTTTATGATGTAGAAGAGCCAGTTTTAAACTCTAATGAAAAAGACATTCTTGAGAGATTAGAAGAAGCAATGCTTGAACTCATAAATATTAATGTTGCTGTCGACAAGACGATTGAAAGTATGATGGAATATATAGACAAGACAGCAAGACTTTTAACTCAGGAACTGAACATAAAAATTTCTGAAGAAAGTTATGAGAAACTCTTTTATTATTTATACAGGAACTTCATAGGTCTAAATAAAATAGAACCTCTGCTTAGGGACTTTTTCATTGAGGATATTGAATGTAACGGCATTAATACTCCTATTTACATTGTGCATAGAATTTATAGAAATATGAGGACAAATTTAAAGTTTGAAAAAATGGATAAGCTGGCGAGTTTTGTTGAAAAATTAGCTCAGAAAGCAGGAAAATATGTTTCTTATGCAGAGCCTTTGCTTGATGGAACCTTGTCGGACGGGAGCAGAGTTAATGCCACATACACAGAAGACATAACATCGAGAGGACCAACTTTTACAATTAGAAAATTTACTAAAGTTCCCTGGACACCGACTCAGTTGATAGCGTTGAATAGTATTAGCCCGGAAATGCTGGCTTATTTTTGGATATTAATTCAGTATAAATCGAATATCTTTATTACTGGAGGAACCGCTTCGGGAAAGACAACTCTTCTTAATGCATTAGCTTTTTTCATACCTCCTGAAGCGCGGGTTGTAAGTATAGAAGACACACGTGAATTAAATTTACCTAGGGAAAATTGGATACCTGCTGTTGCTAGAACTTCAATTGGTACTGGAAGAGTTGGAGAAATTGATTTGTTTGATTTATTGAAAAATTCTTTTAGACAGAACCCTGATTATGTTATTGTGGGCGAAGTAAGGGGAAAAGAAGCTTTTGTTCTTTTTCAGGGAATGGCGAGCGGCCACCCGAGTCTTAGCACGATGCACTCGGACTCTGTGGATAGTATGATTAGAAGATTAGAAACCCCCCCCATAGAACTCTCT
>JADFRY010000016.1 GCA_022561055.1 Nanobdellota archaeon
CACCGATGCTAATAACAATGCCAGCACTTACGGCAGCGATAGCTGTAACTAAGGAGATTATTTTCAGAGAATATTTGAGACCTCCTTTGTTCATTATATAAAAAGTGAGGAGTGTTATATAAAAGTTTTTAGGATGCGTATGGTTTTTGATTTAAGAACAGACTACATCTCAGGAATCACAGGAATTCCAAGTAACCACAACGCGTTCTTAATAACCTGCGAAAAAGAATCAACAAGTTTTAATCTAAACTGCTCTTGTTCAGAACCAATCACAGGACAATTATGATAAAATTCACTAAATCTCTGAGCAAGTTGATAAGCATAATTAGCAACAAGACTGGGCGTTAAATTAATGTAAGAATGTCTAACAACTTCTGGAAACTGAGCTAATAAAGAAACTAACCTTTTTTCATATTCATTAACTTCTTTAATCTTAAACTTCTTCTGTTTCTTGTAACTTGCTTTCCCTAGAATACTCAAGGCCCTTGCATAACTATATAATAAATACGGACCAGTGTTTCCCTCAAATCGCAACGCTTTCTTTTTGTCAAAAATAATAACTTTGTCCGGATCTTGCTTAAGCATGGAATATTTAATAGAAGCAATTGCAATTGCCAAAGACCTGTCATAAAGTTCTATGCTCTCAAGTTTATATCTTTTTTCTATCTCTTTTACCGCATAATCAACAACTTCTTTTTTAAAATCAGAATAAAGAATATTCTCCCCAGTTCTCGACGACATTTTGCCTGTTGGGAGCCTGACAAGATTAAAAGGAACATAAATATTTTTTCCAGAGTGTTTAAATTTCATTAATTCAAGAGTTTTAAATATTTGATTAAAATATAGTTTCTGATCATCGCCTACAACATAAATTGATTTGTCAATCTTAAATTTATTAAACTTTTTTTCTGCTAAAGCGATATCTTTACCAGCATAGAGAACAGTCCCATCCTTTCTTAAAAATACCAGTATACCCAAACCATATTTCTCTAAATTAACAATAGTTGCATTATCAGAAATTTCTGCAATTTTCTTTTTAACAAGCCCTGCCATTATTTCTTTACCTCTTTCTTCAACTTCGCTTTCAAAAAGATGAACATCAAAACCAGTATTAAGCTCGTGGTATATTCTTTCCAAAGAGTCCAAAGATAATTTTCTTGTTTCTTTCCATAAATAATTTAGAGATTTATCTTTTTTAGATTCCAACTTTCTGTTAATCTCGTCAACCTCTTCCTGAAATTCAGAGTTTTTAATAAGTTTTTTTATAGCTTCAACATAAATTTTTGCAATCCACGCCTCATCTTTTCTCAATTTCTCTTTTTTATGATATTTATTATAACACCAAATCCATTTTGCAACGTGCATTCCTGTATCTCCTTGATAGTTAGCCCTTATTACTTTATTGCCGCAAAATTCAAAAATCCTAGAAAGGCTTTCGCCTAATGATGTTCCCCTTATGTGTCCGACGTGAAATGCTTTGTGCGTATTCGCTTGCGAGAACTCAATCATAACTTTATCTTTTCCATGTTTTCCAGAACCATACTTATTTCCTTCCTTACTAACTCTATTAATCACCTCACTAGTTAATTTTATTTTATTAACAAAAAAATTAACATAAGGTCCAACAGCCTCAACTTTTTCAAAATTCTTATCAAGTTTTATTTTACCAGCAATATCTTTAGCAATTTCATTAGGATTTTTCTTTAATCTTTTTGCTAAAACAAAAGTGGGAAATGCATAATCTCCGAAGCTTTGATCTTTAGGAGTTTCTATCAGATTCTCTAATTCTTTTCCATCAACCTTTAAAAAAGACAAACTTTTAACAACTCTCTTCTTCATACTAATAATTAAAAACAACGATTAATAAATTTATACTATGCCTCTATAGCTCAGCGGCAGAGCACTTGTTTCGTAACCTTGAGAATGTAAATTCTTGAGGGCTCACGATTGTGTGAGCAATCGGAAGAACAAGGGGTCGGGGGTTCAAATCCCTCTAGAGGCTCTCCAAGGTTAGTTTAAAGCTCTTAATAGTCGTGGTATAAAAACTATGATTTTTAAGGAGCAATATGGCAGACATACACAACTTAAAAAGAAGACATGAAAGAATAATTGAGAGAATAAAAGAATCAAATATCTCTAAAGAAAATAAAGCATTGCTTCTTGAGTTTAATGATTATTTAATTAGTGAAGGTATTGCTTTCCCTTTCAGACCTCTTATTTCATACTCAATCAGTAAATCTACTCTTTCGGGTAATTTAAAATTGAAGATTTCTATAGTTGCAAGCATTGTTTCCCCTGGTTTAACTATCAAATATTCTTCTGGTATTTCTACTCTAACCTCTAAAAATTCTCTAGACTTTTCCCCTATTAATCCACTAAAGCTAGGATTTATGTCTTGTATCTTAAAAATAACAAAAGCAATGCCTAAAACAAGTAAAATCACTATGAGGATTATTAATTCTTTTTTCATCCTTATTTGATGTTCTCCTTTTCTTTTATTGATTTATCAGCATTTACATTTACCAGTACCCATTTTCCTTTTAGGTTTTTGCCTTTTACATGTTTCTTTATCTTATCGATAACTTTTTGATCTATTATCATTATTCCTTCTTTTTTGCCCTTAATTTTGCTAGATGTTTTTCTGATTAATTTTTTAGATAGATGTTTCTTTTTAGCTATGATTATTATGGTTATCAAGATTATCAATCCAGCAATTGAGCCAATAACATAATAGAAGTATCTGTTTTGTGGAGAAAAATAAATTAAAACATTAGTCTTAACCCATGAGGCAGTAGTAATAAGGAAATTACTAATGGAAGAAAGGAATGTTAATCCAGTACTGTTTGAGTAATATAGAAGGACGCCGAGAATGACTAATAGTCCTAAGAAAGCAACAAAAATCTTATGCTCTTTAATAAATCTTTTTATTCTCTTTCTTCCTAAGAAAAATATGAAGAATAAGATAAATACAGCTAAACCAATTAAAGCAGCAGTTATGTATACCTTAAGCTCTCCAATTTCGGGGCTAAATCCAATTGTGGCAGTCCCTCCTTCCTCGCTTACAGTTATCTCGATAGTCCTATGAGCCTCTGCTGTGTATGTTCCAAGGTTTACCTGAATAAGAAACTCATAAGTTCCGGAAGCGATATCACTTGGTAAAAACAACTTGGTTGTTTCTGTCCTTTCTTCAAAACTTCCCATGTAGATTACATCAGAGCCAGAGGTTACAATATTTCCATCCTGTTCAATCCAAAAATGTATTTCAACATCTCCATTAACATCAGCTGCTCCTTTTATGAAATAAGTAAAATCAAAGAACTCTCCTAATTTTGCAGGAGACTCAAAGTCCAGTATCTTAATATCAAATAGTTTTACACATTGAAAATTCCAGCATGTTTCACCTTCTATAGTATTACAAGAAGAATCTTCAAAACATTGTGCATCAAAACAAGCACCTTCGAAGCAATATCTATTTTCTCCACAATCTGAATTTTGAGAACATCCGGGAGTCGTGCTCGCTCCACTTGAAGAACTCCCTCCGCCTCCCGGCGAAGTAGTTACTTCTCCAGTACCATATACACCAGAACCGTAAGTTCCCGCTCCATAGTTTCCAGCAGAAACTAAAGGCACAACTAAGAATGTCAAGAATGCTATTAATCCTAGAATTGTACTACTTTTCATTTTATTTGATGTATCAAATATTTCACATAGTTATTCCTTCTTCTAATTATTTCAGAATTTTCTTAACCACAGCAACAAGTTCTTTACGCTTAAATGGTTTTTCTATTGTGGTAATAACTCCTGTACCCACAGCTCTTTCTTTAACACCACCAAGAGCAGTAATATAGACTATTTTGATTGATTTCAGTTTTAAATCAGAATTTATTTTTTGAACAAGATTAAAACTTTCTCCTGGCATCATAATATCTAGTAAAATCAATTTTGGAGGATCTTTCTGTATTTTTTCCCAACAATCATAATAATTGATTGTCTCTACTACTTCAAAACTCTCAGATTCCAAAATACGTCTTACTGTCTTACGCAAAGATTCATCATCGTCAACAATCATTACTTTATTCATTTGTTTCACCTCCTTTTGATTTTTCATTTTTTCAAATTACTCCTTATCGGGATTTCGGCAAAAAACACACTTCCTTTAGGAGAGTTATCTTCAACCCAAACTTTTCCATTGTGAAGCTCAACAATTTTCTTCGCAATCGCAAGTCCTAATCCAGAACCCTTAATTGCTTCTTTCTCAAGCCTTGTGAACCTATTAAAAATCGCTTTCTTATACTTGTCAGGGATACCTTCGCCTTCATCAGCAACCCACATTCTCCAACTGGAGCTTTCTTTCTTAATTCCCACAACAATCTCTGAATTCGCTGACCCATACTTTATTGCATTACTGATAAAATTAGAAATAACATTTCCGACTAATGGATTAACTGCTGCAGGAAACTTACCCTTAGTATCTAGTTTTATTTTTATCCCTCTCTCTTTAGCTTTAGCAGTCATACCTTCAACAGCTTCTTTCAAAACAACACTAAGATCCATTCTCTTCAAATCTATTTTCTCTCCCGATTCCAACTTAGCAAAGACAGATGCATTTTCTATCATCTTTATTAGTCTATCGGAACTATTTTCTATCAGTTTCAGAGATTCCTTTTTCTTTGAATCTTTCTCATCCATTAAAACAGTCTGAGCATTCATTCGCACAACTCCTGCAGGATTAAGAAGATCATGCCTCATTATATCTATAAATAAATCTTTAAGCTTGTTTGATATCCTTAATTCTTTTGTTTTAATTCTTACCTTTTCCTCAAGTCCCTCATAGGATTCCTTTAGTTTTTTAGTCATGACACTAAATGCCTGCGCTAAACGCCCTATTTCGCTTTTTGAAGCTTTTAATTTAGGATCAATTTCAATATCCAAGTTACCTCTGCTTATTTTGACCGAAGCATCCTTAAGTTTATTAATTGGATTAATCATAGTTTTTGATGCCCAAAAGAAGGCAATAATACCTATTAACAAACCCGCTATAATGATAATAAAAATATTTTTTTTCAGATTATCCAATGTAGATTCTCCTTCTAATAATGAATCATAATCTCTTATTGTAGCAATGCTCCATCCAAATGTAGGCAAGGGTTGGTAAGCTACATAGTACGTAATTCCACCATCATTGTATGCTCCACTGCCTTTTTTTCCGGCCTTCATATCTTCAAGTATGGCTTTGAATCCAGGGCTTGTTGAGATCGAGTCAATAGAAGGAAGATAATCTTCTATCTTTTCTTCATTTACTTTAAGCTCGATTTCTTCATCAAATGGGTCTCCTTTGTAGCTTATATCTATTTGCTGTTCGCTATCAGCAACTATTAAGTCTTTGTTGTCTAGAACAAAAATTCTTCCTCTTGGTGTTCCTTCACTAACTAATTCCTGAAAAAAAGAAATGGGCATTTCAAAATGATAAAAAGATGGCTTTGAACTATCATCTAAGACTACCGGTGAAGTATAGGAAAAAACCCATCTGAGTACGTCAGGCGACATATAGGGATACTGTACATGTACCTCTCCTTGCTGCAGCTGGAAACTTGGCTCAAAAAATGGAGCTGTTTCTTCCTCGCTGGAAAGGTCCTCATCAAAGGCGATCTCTCTAGATACAAGCCTTGTATGTTCTTGCCCGGTGGTGTCAATTAAACACGTTTCTTCAACAGGAAATCTACTCTGAAAAAAGTCTATCCATTCATCCAATTCAGTTTTTAGCTCTCTTTGTGCTGGTGTGAACTGCAGTACACCTTCGCTATTGTATACATTTTCCGTTCTTGTTTCAGGCAAAGAGAAATATTCCTTAAAAGGAGGATATTGCAAAGCAAAAATTAAATCACTACTGGCTTTGTCATGTAATGTTTTTATCTGAACAGAAGTTTCGGATAAATCTTCTTGCATTATTGCCAGACTCTTACCGATAAAACTTGCTTCTGTTTTCTTGAAAGAATTATAACTTGTCAAACTTATCGTTACTATTGTAATTAATACAAGTGCTACCAGTATAGTTAAAAACATGTATTTAATCTTCATGTTAAATACTCCTGTGATCTATTCATGACTTTTACTGCTCCTGATTCTTTTTTTATTCGGTTTTCATCCCCAGTTGAGCGTTTTAACTGATTATGATGTATGACGTATTTACCATTTTGCAAGGTTGCTTTGCCTTGTTCTACAAGCTCACTTAATTTTATTATTCTAGGTTCTTTTGGTTTGCTTTTTCTTTTTACTTTTCTAAAAATGAAAAAGATAATTATTATAACAACAATTCCAAATAAAATATATAAAAAACTAGGATTAAAATCTCCAGAATCAGAAACTAAATTTTCCTGAGTTTCAGATAAAATCTCAATAACAATTTCTTCGTTAGGGCTGTAGTTCTCTAGATGCTTCTCAGAAAGAACAGTCTTCCCATCTTTCTTCACAAAGACCAACAAGTCGAAATTAGATTCAACATCTACACCAAAAGAAACATCTCCGTTCTCATCAGATAAACCTTCAAGACGTTCTAAAACAATAGATTCTCCATCTATTTCGGTAATTAAAGTTATTTGAACTTCGTGATTTGGAAGAGTTTGTATTTTTATCTCCGTAGCACTAACTATTTGTAATAGTAAAATAAAGAGAGAAATAGTAAATATAATCTTTTTGATTTCCATTTCTCATTTAGCTGTTTAGCAAAGCAAGCTCCTCCTCAGTTAGATTATTTGAGTCATTTTTAAATTCAATACTACTTGAAATTGTCAAGTTTGTTTCTTCTGTGGCATTTTCAATAATTTCTTCAGGGGTTTTGTTATCTTCTTGCTCATTTTCATTTATCACTCCACCAGTTATTGGAGAGTTTTCTACTTCGGTGATATTTTCTTTGGAGGTTTCTGTAATATTCTTTTCTGATTCAAGTTCTTGTTCAACTGACTCCCCAGTGGTTTCATTAGTTTTATTGGTCTCTTCTGGGATAGTAACGTTTATTTCGCTTGTTTCATTAACAACCTCTGCTTTATTTTCTGTAACTTGTCCAAATGCGTGCCAATCAAAAGCAATATCCAAAGATTGATTGTTTTGTAGAATAATCTTAAACCCAGTTATTGTTTTTTCTGTTAATTTGTACTGTCCTTCAATAAATTCAAGAGGAGTCAGGGTTATAACAGGGGTATTTTCATAAGCTGTTTTGAAGTTTATTTGTACTTCTGTGCTACCTTCTAAGATGATTGCTTGTCCAACACTATCTTCACTAAATGAGACCTGTCCGGTAAATACAGCATCTTTAAATCTTGCAAGTCCACTTATTATAACATCAAATAAAGTAGTTTTATTTGAAACTGTTAACGTTTCTATGTTTAGGGATTGGTTGCCGATGCTGATGTTTAAGCTACCGCCTGAGGCGAGGGTGTTTACTTTGGAGTCGAGTTCTTGTATACCTGCAATGATAAGTGGTGTCATTCTCCCGTAATCTATTGACCAAATCTCATCTTCTCCTTCATTGTCTCCGTCCCCAATATCTCCTGTGCTTCCAACAGATACTGCTAGTGGATAGATACTATTCAATTCCTGTGCGATAAATCCTGTAGTGGTAGGGCCCGGTCCGTCAATAAAGTTGAAATCACGTACCTGAACTGCTAAGAGATCTTCAAGTGTGTATGCGGTGTCAACAATATGCTCCTTGAGCCTCACATCAGAAACTGACTGATACCTAACACCTCCTGCGGCATCTCCATCTATATCACCAACCTTGGTTCCATCTCCATCTTTGAAGAAGAGGTAGTTGTTAGAGGTTCCTGGGTTTGAAGTAGGGCCAAGTTGTATATGAATACCCTGGGCACTTGAACCAGTGGCTTCGTTAACGATGTCCATGACATTTGATGCAACATTATCTACTACATGCAGTCTGGTATCTTGATCCGTCGTCCCAATACCGACGTCGCCGGTAGTATTTATTGTTATTCCATCACTCCATATCACGGTACTCCCAGCTGCAACCACACTATCATAGTTAATTCTGAATAAGTCACCTACTTTACGAATCTGGAAGTTTGAACCTACATCAGAGCTTTTCCACGCCCCATCATAGTACGCATCAAAATTTAATGCAACATTATCATGTGCCCAGTTTAACTGCTGAAATACTGGATAATCATCGGCTGCGGTTGTGTACTGGATATGAGGACCGGCAGTACTGGCATCGGTGCCTTCTATGGCAAACTTAGCAGCTCCGATACCGCCGTGAGGAATCGCCGTCGTCCCAATACCAACCCTATTATTACCAGAATCAACAAACAATGTTCCAGAATCAATAGTCATATTACCAGAAACTTCTAACTTTGATGAAGGACTTGTCGTACCGATGCCGACGTTGCCATCCTGATCAATGCGCATTTGCTCTGTCTGAGATCCGCCTGCGCCCGTATAGAAAACAAGTCTTCCCGCGCCGCCGCTTAAAATATTTACCCCAATGCGTGCACGGTCATTGCTGTCTGAGCTGTCTGTGCCATGGCTAAACCCAAGCCACCACGTGTCATCAGCTTGGTTATTGCTATTCTGCAATTTCAATACACCCACTGAAGCTGTTGAAGTTGACACAACAAGTGTTGCTTCCGGAGTTGTTGTTCCAATCCCAACTCTTCCCGATTCAGTTATCCTAACCATTTCACCACCAGTATTATTATAAAAACTAATATTCCCATCTCTTGAAACAATTCCATTAGTTGTTATGTTATCAGCAGTGATGGTAATATCCCCAAGATAAGAAGTTCCTGTAACATTTAAGTCGCCAACAACGTTTAAGGTGTGGCTTGGGCTTGTTGTCCCAATACCCACTCTTCCAGAACTAGCATTAACAAAGAAATCTGAACCATCAACTTCAAAATCTCCTGCCACATCTAATTTA
>JADFRY010000008.1 GCA_022561055.1 Nanobdellota archaeon
ATGTTTAGATAGGTTATGTTTAGATAATCCTCCCCAATCTGATCTAACTTGCCTACCATTTAAGGAGGATGATATATTAATTGATCCTGGCATATTTTGTTGTTATTCTGAAGAACAGATTGGAGATCAAGAGATATTTAGAGAAGAAGCAAGATCAGGCAAATATTTATGGTTTGAAGTTAAAGATCTAATTAATAAAAAGAAAAAAAAGATCCCTGCGCAAACTGTTTTTTTAAGGTGGGACTTATTTGGTGATGAGTTTCGAATAAGAAGAGAGGAGATAAGCACGGGTGCAGCACTTGGAGAACTAGGAACAAATAGGGCTTTTAATTCTGGATTTCTAGAGGTTATTGAAAGAGATGCTTGTATTTATGCCTATCTTTCAAAAAAAGACATCCCTAGGATTGTTGATTTTGATGGTGAAATAAAAAAACTTGAAGAATATTTGGGCAGATATAATCTAGAAGCTTTTGTATTTGATGCTTCATCAGATTTAGAAGTGCCTACTGCAATAAGTGTTGTTATAGATAAAACAGGAATAGGTACTGCTGTTGATGTTGGTTCAGCATCTGATTTTACTTATGAGGGTGCAATTTATAAGTCGCTTCTTGAATCTATCCAGTGTAGAAGATATGCTCGTTTATTTAGTGATAGAAGATTTCCAGAAGGGTTGCCAGAAGAAGACGAAATTTTTTCTTTGGATCATCGGTTTGTTTATTGGCACAGTTTGGAAAGGATAAATGATTTAAGTTTCTGGCTAGAAACAAAAAATACAATTCAATATTCTTTCCTAAAATCAATAGTAAGAAGTCCTGAACAAATCTTAGAAGAATTAAGAAGAAGAAACTTTAATGTTTTTGAAGTCGATATTACTCTTCCAGAAATTAAAAGAGAAGGTTTCGAAGTGAAAAAAGTAATAATTCCAGAACTCCATCCTCTTTATCTTGATGAAAGAGCGAAGTCTTTATATAGCATTCATTACGGAGTAATAAAAGATGATCATACATTAAAACCACACCCTTTAACTTAAAATGCTTGATGAGATCAAAAACTTTTATGAGAGGATAAAACTGAAAGGTGTTGAAGATGATGTTGATGATGGCGAAGCACCTATCACTTTTATCCACGTATTTAAGAAGGCATATCCTAGACTACCTTCTATCATTCTACCTAGGATAGATTCTAAAAGTGAGCTTGAGAAAATCCTAGAATCAAGAGAATCAACAAGAGAATTTTCAAATGAACCCATAAATCTTGAAGAGCTATCTAAAATTCTAAAGTCTTGTAGAATTGTAGATGAAAAAAGAGAGCCAGAAAAGAGAACATATCCTTCTGCTGGAGCAAGATTCCCTATAGAATTTTATGTAATTAGTTATAATGTTGACGGATTAAATAAGGGTGCTTATCATTATAACATGGATAGATCAGTACTAGAAGTTTTATGGCAAAAAGATTTAGATTATAGACAACCAGAAATAACTGGAACCAATATAAAAAATCCTGCAGCCACTATTGTGCTAACTTCTGTTATTTCGCGTTCAGAGGTCAAATATTGGTATAAAGCTCTTCCTCTTTCTTATCTTGAGGCAGGCCATATTGGTCAAAATATTGTTTTGTCGGCTGCAGAAAACAATATAGGAGCCTGTCCTGTTAGCGGGTTTGTGGATGATACCTTGATAGAGATATTAGATCTTACGGAAGGAGAAATACCGGTTTACACAATAAGTCTCGGTAAAAGAAAAGGATTATAAATTACTTCTTTTTATATAGATTATGCAAGTAAAGCAGATAGAAATTCCGTTGAAAAAAAGTAAATTAATTGTAAAAATTATATCCTTCTTGGACAAGGCAAAGGTCTTAGAAGACAAAAACAAATTCTTAGAGATAGTTTGTAACGAATTGAGAAATCTTAAGGAAAAAGATCATTTTGGAGGGTTTCTTGATGAAAATGGATTTAGATCCCACTTGGAAACCTTTTTATTTGACAAACAACAAACTTTAAAAAGATACCCCTCAGGAAAGATTGAATTTAAAGATGTTGTTAAGGAAGTGGAATGGGTAATTAGAAAAACACACAATATTTTAGGAAAAAGAGAAATCATAATTTATATTTTACCAACTAATTCTCTTTTTATTATTAAAAAAATGGGGGGTGTAACAGGTTGGCCTGCTTGGGAAAATATAGTTCATATTTATGTATATCCAACTAAAAACTGGAGATTAAATTTCAAAAGCACTCTCTTGCACGAATTAGCACATTCTATGCAAGATTATTATTCTTATGAAATGAATCTTTTTGATCACCTGATAGCAGACGGTTTGGCTGAACACTTTCAAGAAAAATTTCTTAATGGCAAAAGAAATCCTTTTACAAAAGTAGTTTCTAAAAAGAAAGCCAAAGAGATTTTTAAGAAAGTAAGACCTTTTATGAATAAGACTATGACTGATTCTGATCCTGATATTCACGTTGAGCTATTTTTTGGAAGCAAGAAATACCCTCATTGGGCAGGGTATACGATTGGATATTATTTAGTTGAAGACTTTCTTAAAAATAAAAAACATATTAGTTGGGAAAAGTTGTTTAGGCAAAAGCCTCAAGAGTTTTTAAAAGAATTGGAAGATTGGTTTAAGTAGCTAGCTCTAAAGGAACAGGGCTAGCGGAACTAAAGCTTTAATGTAAAAAATCGAAGATTTTTAAGTTAAACGTTGCTAGAAACACCTACACAACGTTTAAAAACCAAAATTTACTCAAGATAACATGTTCTACTTAACAGAAATTGAAGATTATGTTCGGGTTGAGCCGAGGCATTTTGGTTTGCCAACGATGGAATCTGTAGAGAAGCAACTTAACGAGAGCTACGTCGATAGTGTGAGCAAGGATTTGGGTTTTGTTGTTAGCGTTGTTTCTGTTAATGGGGTTGGAGACGGGATAATTATTCCAGGAGATGGTGCTGCTTTTTACAAATCGCGCTTTAAATTGCTTGTTTGGAAACCAGAACTGCACGAGTTGTTGTATGGAACTATAAAAGAGATTACTAACTTTGGTGCTTTCATGAATATTGGTCCTGCGCAGGGAATGATTCATATCTCTCAAACAATGGAAGATTTTGTTTCGTTAAGCAAGGCAGGCACTCTTCATGGAAAATCTAGTAAGAAGTCTTTAGGAATCGGAGACAATTGTATAGCGAGGATAGTTGCTATTAGTTATAAAGCTGGAGATCCGAAAATTGGTTTGACGATGAGACAACCAGGTCTTGGAAAATTAGAATGGCTGGAAGAGAAAAAGAAAAAAGCTGAAAAAGAAACAAGGAAGACTAAAAGGAGAGACTCTAAGAAAGGAGGAAGGAAGAAGTAAAAATGGCAAAAGAAAAAGCATGCAAGAATTGTAGAATAATTTATGAAGGCACAAAGTGTCCTGTCTGTGGTTCTTCAGAAAAAATGGATAGTTTTAAAGGCAAAATAAATGTTTTAATTCCAGAGCAATCAGAGATAGCGAAAAATCTTGGAATTAAAGAGAAAGGCAGGTTTGCAATAAAGCTGAGGTAAAATGAATATTCTAAAAGATTTTAGAAATGATTTGTTGAAGAGAAGAGAAGTAGAAGTTAGTGAGGAGTATGATGTCAATCCTGGTTTTTCCAAGGTTTTAGAGAATGTTACAGAATATTTTAAAGTTAATAAGGATGTTGTTGTTATAAAGAAAATAGGAAGTAGTTTTGGTACGCATATTTTTTTGATTAATGTTTTTATTTATGATTCGGTTTCCTTTAAGGAAAAAATAGAACCTAAAAAGAAAGAGAAAAAGGAGAAGAAATAATTGTAACATGCCGAAACAAGTCAAGAAAAAGAAAGTTAAAGAAAGAAAAGGTAAGAGGCCTCATAAGAATAAGCTAACTGGTAAGAAGTATGCTAAATATACAATTCAGGGAAGTTCAGTTACAAGACAAAAAAGTTGTCCGAGATGCGGCGTCGGTGTATTTCTTGCAATAAATAAGGGAAGATTACATTGTGGTAAATGTCATTATACTGAATTTGAAAAAGAGTAAGGTTTATAACTACATTCTTCTTTCTATAACAAACTAAATAAATAAAAAGAGGTAAGATGGCAAGAGCAAAAACTTCCAAGCAGATAGCTCTTAGAATACAACAGCTTAAAAGACAAGTAACGAGATTGGAAATGCAAAGGAAAAGGGCTGCCGCAAGAAAGGGAACTACTACAAGAAAAAGAACTACTGCAAGGAAGAGAACTTCTACGAGAAGAAGATAATATTATGTCAAGATGCTTGCGAAAGAGCATCTTGCATCCCAAAGTCCTAACAAAAAACGACAAGGACTTTTTGATCTTAAGATTTACTCAGAATTATGAATTATTGAGTTGTACCTAGAGTAGTTTTCTTATTTTTAAGTGGGTCAAAATATAGAATCCTAAAAACCCTAAAAAGCATCACAAATTCTGCCTTATCTACAAACGTAAGGATTATAAACCCCGGGAAGAGGAGACCTAATCCACTAAAATAGACGGCTTAGATGTCCTCCTCTGGGGAAAAAGAGGTGATAGTAAAAGGAGGTGTCTCTTATATTTAAATCTTTCGGTTATGTTGTAACTAGTAAATGAGAACATGATTTTTCCGGTTATCGAGTTACAAAGACATTTAAACTTGTTTTTCTTGCATCATAAATGGAAAAGGTGGGGCAAGATCAGATTCATGAACTTCTTTTTAGTGAAAAACTGAGTTGGCAGTCTATTATTTATGATTTGATTAATACAGAACAACTTGATTTGTGGGATATTGACATTTCTTTGTTGGCTAATAAGTATCTTGAGAAAGTTAGGAAATTGGAAGAGGCGAATTTTTTCATATCGAGTAAAGTTTTGTTTGCTGCTTCTCTTTTGTTAAGGATGAAGTCGGACATTTTGTTGAATAATGATCTTCCCAGATTGGATGATATTTTATTTGGTAAGAAGGATGAAAAGAAATATTTTCAGGAGCGCTTCGAGTTTGAAGATGAAGTCCCAGATCTTATTCCGAGGACGCCGTTGCCGAGGTTTAGAAAAGTTACCTTGCAGGAATTAATGGATGCGTTAGGCAAGGCTATTAAGACAGAGAATAGAAGAATAAAAAAAGAGATTGTGTTTCGGCAGTATCAGAAAGAAGCTGAGATGGCAATACCAAAAAATTTCATTAATATAAGAAAGAAGATAAAAGATATTTATAGAAAGATTAAAGAAATGTTTTCTGACAGAGAAGAGAGGTTGGCGTTTTCAGAATTGTTGGAAAAGACGAAAGAAGATAAAATAGCAGCTTTTGTTTCTTTGTTGCATTTAGATAGTCAGCAAAGAATTTGGCTTGAACAGGAAAATCATTTTGATGAGATATGGATTTTGTTGAAGCATTTGTATGAAAAACAGAACAAACCAGAGCTTGATAGGCTTAGGGCCGAGGTTGATGCTTTGGAAAATAAATATGAAGAAGGGTTGAGTGAGAAGCACGAGAAAGAAGTTAGTGACTGATTGGATATATAAAATTTGTTAAATAATAGTTTTCAAGTAGTAGTTTGTTCTTTATCTCTCCTTGTCTTATATTCTTTCCAAGACATTCCAGTTACTTTTCTAATTGCATTATCTAAATAATCATAAAGTTTCCTTGGAGTGCTATAATCTTCTTTATTTCCGGTTTCTATTAACCAGGATTCTGCTACGATGCACATGCCCTCTAACTCCTTTCTCAATGGTCGTCGCTGGTCTAATCTTCTTTTTACTGTACTCTTTTTTCCTTGATGCCTTGCTAAGTTTCTTTTGCGGTCAAGTTCTTCAATTTCACTAAGCAAGTAATCTATGCGTTTTTTTATTGTTTCTGTCATTTAATCTTGACTCATTAAATAATCTTTATTAATTTTTTCATTTATTAATATAATTGTCTTTCAATTATTGTGATAGAACTACTATGATAGAATTATTTCTTTAACTTATCTATTAATTGTTTTTCTGTCAAATATTTTTCTTCTCCGGAAGACATATCTTTGAGTTTGTATTGCTTTCTAGTTATTTCTTTTTGACCAATGAAGATAGCGTATAGAATTTCCTGGGAATTTGCAAATTCCAGAGCTTTTCCTGGTTTGCCGAAGACAGTTATGCATGCGATGTTTGATTTTCTTAATTTTTGTGCTAATTTTACAGCTTCTTTATCTTGGTTTAATGAAATTAGTATTACTTTTGTTTTTTCTATTTTCACTTCTGCTAGCTTAGTTAATCTTTCGAATCCGAAAGAAATGCCAACTGCTGGAATTTCTTTTCCTGAATATTTTCCCACAAGTTTATCATATCTTCCACCTCCAGCAATTGAATCTTTTTTTCCTTCTACTTTTATTTCAAAGATGTTCCCTGTGTAGTACGACAAACCACGGGCTAAAAAGGGATTAAATTTTATTTTGAAACCATAAACTTTTCCCAGCTTTTCAAGATTTTTTATTTCTTCTGCTCCCTCAAATAGATTTTTTATGAAGAAAGATAGGTCTTTATCTAATAATTTGAATAGGGTCAAAATTTGATTTGTATCTCCATATTTTCTTAAGTTTCCTTTAACAGCATCTTCTCCTATTTTGTCTAATTTGTCTAACTCACGCATTACTGCTGTTTTTTCTTGGATTTTTATGCTATCAACTATTGCATTCAGAAGTTTTTTGTTGTTAACTTCTATTTCACTTTCGATTTTTAGTTCTTTTAGTATATCATTGAAGATTGCAAGGCATTCGGCTTCTGATTCTATTGAAGAATCTCCAATTATGTCTATGTCACATTGTGTGATTTCCCTATAACGATTTTTAGAAACCGGTTCGTCTCTAAAGATTTTACCTATTTGAGATATTCTAAATGGTAATTTTATGTTTGGATTTTGTTTGAAAATTCTGGCTAATTGAAAAGTAAATTCATATCTTAATGCTAAATTTCTTCCACCTTTGTCTTTTAATCTGAATCTATCTGAAATGGCTTCGTCTTCTTTTTCTAAACTATCTGAACGCATCAGCTCTTCAAGTTCTATTGTCGGAGTTTCTACTGGTAAAAAGCCATAAAGTTTGAAATATTTCTCTATAACTTTTTTTACTGCTTCTCTTTTCAAGGATGCAGGAGGCAAAAAGTCCTTGAATCCTTTGACTGTTTCTGGTTCAAATATCATTTTAATTTCTCCTTAATCTCCGATTCGCTCTTTTGCTCGAGTACTCGCTGCGGCGAACGGAAAGGGCGGAAGGGGAGAGTCGAACTCCCGTTTTGCGGACCACAACCGCACGTTCTGCCGTTAAACTACAACCACCATTTAGAGTCAAAAGAATTAATAGTTTAAAAGGATTATTAGAATTACTGGACTCAGAGGCATAACTAGGAAAATCTCCTTCTTTGGAGATGATGGGGATACCCCCTTCTACAACTTTCTTTAGAAAAGAAAGTTCTAGGAGTCAAAGAAACTACAATTGGAGTTCCTGCAACCATTCTATTTTTCATGTTTTTAGTAAATAAAGGTGGTTTTTAAAGGTTGTGATTAGACAAATTTTTATACTCTTCGTGCTATTTTAAGAAGATGATTAAGATAAAAAGAATTTCCAGGAAGAGATTTCTTCTGCTCTTGTTTTTTATTGTAGTTTTGCTTTTATTTTCATTTCTTATTCCACAATATACTAAAAAAATGAGTCCCCCTTCTGGTGATAGTGATTGTGATGTTTTTCCTTCTGGAGAAGAGCGTAATGAATGTTGTGCTGAGTTGCATAAAAACGATGTAACAATTGAATGTGTCGGTGAGTGGAAATATGTTGAAGACGAAAAGAACTGTAAGTTTGTGTGTGATGAGGGACGATGAGATTCCACTTTTATGCTATCAAATTGTCTGGAATTATGATTCTGATATTTGTTTTGCAATTGTTGATTCCAGGATTTACAGACTTTTTCGTGCTTAATGGTGATGCTTGGAGTCAACCATGGAGATTTTTGAGTGCAGTGTTTCTTCATGGCGGGGCAGGACACTTGTTATATAATCTTTTTGCGCTTGCTCTTTTTGGAAGTATTTTAGAGAAGTTAATCGGAGGAAAAAAGTTTGTAGTAGTTTTCTTTATTACAGGAATTTTAGCAAATCTTGTTTCAATTAATTTTTATGATTCGTCTTTAGGAGCATCGGGAGCAATATTTGGAGTCATCGGTGCTTTAATTTTTGTCAGGCCTTTGCAAGTTGTTTGGGCTTTTGGTTTGCCAATGCCAATTTTTATTGCAGGAGTTTTGTGGGCTTTTGGCGATGTGATCGGGATTTTTATTCCTGATAATGTTGGAAACATTGCGCATTTGTCTGGCATGTTTTTTGGTTTAGTATTAGGCGCGTTGTATAAAAAGAGAAAAAGGAGAAGAGCAAATCCAAAGTTTGTTATTGATGAAGGAAGCGTTCGCAGCTGGGAAAGAGGTTGGATAGGTTGAAAGCCCCACCGCGTTCATGGTAAGCTTGGCACTCTCTCGGAGATGTTTGTTTTATTTTTTAATTCTTTTAATTTAACAGTGATTTAACAAATGAAAGCTTGTTTTTAAACAACCTGTATGGTTCCTATACATGTACAGGTTCTGTATAATTGAAAGGAGGTTTTGTGCTTGACAGATAGATTTAAAAGCAAAGCAATAGTTGATTTTTTATGGGATTAGTAAAGAAAATAGCTACAAAGTTGCCTTTGGTTAGTCTAATGGAGCATGTTGTTATAACTCGAGACAAGGATATTATGAGAGGTAAGGGTTTGGCAAAGGCAATTGGTCATTCGGTTTATGCTGCTGCTTTCCTTGCAGGATCATTCATTTATACAAATAGAGCATTAGATACTGGTGAATTTAATTGGTCTAAACAATCTCAAGTAATGGATGAACGATGGGAAGAAGCAGAAGCCAGAAGGCAGGAGCATAAAGAACTGGAGACTTCTCTTTTCGGCGCAGATGGAACTAGTGGTCTTGCAGATATTAATGGCGATGGTAGTTTAAGCTCTTCTGAAAGAGCTGATGCTTATGCTAGAATGGGAATTGAGCCTACTTTCCAAACACCTTCTATAGAACAACTTAGAGAAGGAGTAGAAAGTTATGAAGGAGATGGTAAATAAAATGGAAACCCCCTTCAATAAGTGCCCTGAGGACTAATTAGTGTGTAAAAATGTTTAATAAGAGCCATAATAGTATTTATTCATGAAAGGGAAAGAAACACTAACCAAAGAAAAGATAAAATGTATTAATAAGGTAATAGATAAATGGCTAGGCTATCAAAAGATAATTAAGAGAATTCCAGGAATGTCTGTAGGGATTATTCATAAAGATAATATTATTTTTAGTAAGGGATATGGATATGAGAATATCAAAACTAAAAAACCAACAACCGATGAAACCCTTTATAGAATCGCCTCCAACTCAAAGATGTTTACTGCAATTTCAATCATGCAATTGGTAGAATCTGAAAAGTTGCGCTTGGATGACCCAATAGTAAAATATCTTTCTTGGTTAAAAAAAGATGATGGAATGACTATAAGACAATTATTAACTCATAGCTCTGGAATAAATAGGGATGGAGAAACATCCCACTGGATAGATGATAATTTTCCAAATATAAAAGAAATAAAAGAACATGTAAGCAAGGGAGCCATGACATATAATCCTATTGAGAAATTTAAATATTCCAACCTTGGATATTCTTTATTGGGCAATATTATCGAAGAAGTAGCTGGAAAATCCTATGATCAATATGTCAAGGAGAATATTATAGAAAAATTAAATTTGAAAGATACTTATCCAGACATTAATGAAGAAGCGGAGAACAAATTAGCGACTGGTTACGGGAGAGATATTCCTGGAGTGGAAAGAGAAATTTTTACCAATCCCTCAACAAATGCGATGGTTTCCGCAACGGGCTTCATCTCTAACGTTTTGGACTTATGTAAGTTTATGTCCTCCCAATTTTTAGAAAATGATTCTTTGTTGAAATCTCAGACTAAGAAAGAAATGCAAAGAATTCAATGGGTAGAGGATAAGGGAGACTACAGCATTAATTGGGGACTTGGCTATAATATCTGGAAAGTTGAAAAGTCTAAAATAATTGGTCATGGGGGAGGTTTTGCAGGATTCACAACTGGAGTTGGTTTTGATAAAGAAAAAGAAATTGGAGTTGCATTACTAACAAATGCATCCGGGAGTAATGCT
Source organism: Nanobdellota archaeon (assembly GCA_022561055.1). Classification (GTDB taxonomy): domain Archaea; phylum Nanobdellota; class Nanobdellia; order Pacearchaeales; family GW2011-AR1; genus JADFRY01. The sequence goes on from JADFRY010000008.1 coordinate 10,202, forward strand.
TTTGAATTACTCGGTGGAATATTTCATATAATTAATTCAGTCTCAAACCAATACGATTCTCCAGACCAAGAAGAAAGCAAGATAAATCTCGAAAAGTATGAAGGAAGGTTCCATGAAAGAGGGGGTGACTTGGAAATTGTTGAGATAAACAAAGAATTATTCTTGTTTTATCCAGAAAATCTTGCCCCTTTCAAAGAATTATATAAACTTAAACATAAAGAAGGAGATACATTCATTATAGAAACTGGCGATAGTTTTGATTATATAGGTGAAGAAGCCACGTTTAACTTTGATAAATCAGGAAAAGTTAATAGATTAAAGGTAGGGCCTAACACATTCATTACCTTTGAAGAATTTTATCAAGGCAAAAAAGCCCCCTAATCCAGACAAACCTTCCTAGTCTTTTGCCGGCTTCTACTGAATGTTCTCTAGCTATTTTTTCTAATTCAGAAGAATCAGTTATAAGTCCAACATATGGGGGAACATCTCTAGCTATATCTATACTCCCATCGTAACCAACAATTGCCCTCCTAACAGCCTCCATTGCAGTGCTTTTACTTACTCCAAAAGTCCCTTGAATATCGTGCGTCTCAACTAATTTAGAATGAGACATTCCGTTACGATAATTTTCCGCTATATCTGGAAAAGCTTTTTGGACTTCCATTCCTAGTTGTAATGAAAATCTTATTGCTGCTTTTTGGCTATCTGATAACTCTGCAAAAAATGTGCCTTGCTCAATAAATGAGTTTCCCACTTCTGCCGTACTTGAATCTGTTAATTCTATCATACTATACTTGCAATTTTTGCCTTTTTAAGTGTTTTTAGTTGGTTTTTTATTTTTCCTCTCTACTCTTCGTAATATGATATATCTCGTAAGCTGTAAGAAATACATCGGTCGCAACTAATGCCTTTGATTCATCTGAAGTACCATCCGGAGACTTCATTGTCATTAAAGTGTGTCCTTCTTTCTCATCTGCAATTCTTCGTGCCAAATCTCTATAATTACCATCCCACACATATGAATGTTCAAGCTTTAATTTTAGGGGTCTATATTCAATGGTAGAAACATCTGCTCCTTCCAGTTTTCGTCTTAAAATTCTTAAATTTAGAAACTCCGCTGTATAAATTCTCAAAGTACCTTCACCCATATCAATTATCTTTAATTTTAATTCTTCTGGTTCTCCTATAATTCCAACACTTCCTTCTGGGGCGGTTTTAGAAAATTCTGTAATACCCCTTTGAAGCGAGGCACGTGCACTTAAGCTGGAGAGATTTTCCTCAACCCATTCGACAAGTTGTTGTGAATAAATTTTACTGTCGTTAATGACAGCATTAAATAATCCAGTAAGAGGATTTTCCGGGTCATTTTGATTAGTCATAAGTTTATATTCTTCTCCGCTTAAAATTAATCTTTCAATACCATCAAAGGACTCTTCTATGGTTCTCCTTTTATCTTCTGGTATATAATCTAAGGTGTTTTCCGGGTCTTCTCTAATTTGTTTAAGCGTCTCTAAGTCTTGCCTTATTTTTCTTCTCATCAACTTTCTCGTTGCGCTTCCTGCAATTCTTCCTGCATAAACTGCAGGGATTGCAACTGCTGCATTCTCCAAAATGCTCCCTGACTGAGGGAAGAAAATTTCAGATAATGCAGAATAAAAAGAGCCTGCTAAAAAAGGTGTTATTTTGGCCTTGGTTCTTTCATATGATCTCATACTTTCTAATTTTGACTCTTCGATCTCTTCTCGCCCTTTTTCCTTAAGATATGGCTTAATTGCTTCATAAATTTTGACTCTTTCTCTCAACCTATCTGTTACTCCAAATACACCTAACCCAAACCCAGTTACGAAACCTACTGCTGCATCTGCAATTATTTCTTGTAAGTTCATTTTGCTTTTTTATTAACCTGCTTTAGCCAATTAATTTATCTATAAACTCTCTTTTAAACTTTTCTAAAGGTTCGGTTTAATAATAAGATTTAAATATTATATTATTGTAGAATTTTTATGAAAGTCAGGGCAACTACAGATAAGAGGATATCAGGTAGAGAAGTCCATCATAGTGGAGATATCATTTTAACTTCGAGTATTCAATAAGCATGTGCCCTCCACACGGCTCATCCCCCTCCCAAAATTTTTCATCTGTAATTCCTAATACTTCTATAGTTGGAAAAACTCTCAAATAAAAACCAGCAACTGAGTCCTGTTCAATTAATTCTCTAGAGGGTAGAATTCCGCTTCTAATGTATTTATCTATAGCATTATGTAATTTTTCATTTCTATCGAATTCCTCATATTGAATTTGGTTATGACTTCCATTGTAAGAAGGAACTCTTGCATCCCCAACAAGAAACTCCATTCCTTCTTCTCTTCCGATATCTACTGCATTTCTTATAAGTTTTACAGCATGAGAAGCATTTCTATGTTCAGGAATAACCCCTAAACTATAAACAAAGACGGCATTTGCTTTATCTTCGTTATCACTCTCCGCATAGTCATGAAAAGAGGAATTTCTATTAATAAAATCTTTGAAGTTTGGCAAGAATCTGGCAAACCTTAGTGCTAAAGTTCCTACCAAACTCTCTTCACTAAATGCTCCAAGATAGATATGTCCTTTATTTATTCTTTCAGCAATTTTCTTTCTAGAGGCTTGAATCTGTGAGATAAATGCTCTTTTCTCTACATTTATGATACCTTCTAAATCTGAAAGATCCAATTTCCTTACTTCTGCCATACTACATTAACCTTAAACCTCATTGGTTTCTTAAATTTTGTAGGAATTTTCTGCCTTGTTCTGTGATATTAATTACAAAATAAGGTCTTCCGTTAGCGCTATGCTTACTGCGTTTCTTTATTTCTACTGCATTGAAGCTTTCAAGTTCTTTACAATTAAGGACTATAGAACGATAACCAGTATTAACCTTTCTTTCCAGTTGTGCATAACTATAAGATTTGCCCTTTGAGAGAATTTCCAGAATCTCTTTTTTAATTTCTTGAGAACTTCTTTTCATACTGCAATATAACAGTAAGACTTAAATATAGGTAACTCATAATATTGCAGTAACCGAACCAGTAGATTAAATGAACAAGAAAGAAAAGAAATACCTAGAGGAAGCGTATAAGGATTGTGTTATCTTAGAGAAGAAAAAGGATTTAACAGAATATGGTGCTGGTATGGGTGATTTGTGTTTAAGATTACTTAAGAAGAAAAGAAAACAGTTTAAATGGATTAAAAACAGAAATTGAATAAAAACTCTCTTCGGAGGGTTTTTCTTTAGTTAAAAATGGGTAAAATTATGAAAATTAAATTGAAAATTCTTTAAATCTTTCACATTTCCGAGAATAACAAAGTTTAAATACGGTAGGAATTTAGGGGAAATATACCCAAAAAGGGTTTTAAAGAAAGATGGATGATAAAAAATTCAATAAACTTTATGAAGAATTAAGGGCTATCAAAAGCTTGTTAGTTTTGAACCTGCAGAACGCAGGCATAGAGAGCAAGGCAATAGCCAAAGCGCTTGGTATGTCTGCAGGAAGATTAAGTCAAATCCATGCGACTAAAAAATACAAAAAGAAAAATGGATAAAAAAATAAGTGAAATATCTAAAAAATTGGACAAGATTGTAGCCTTGCTTACAATACAAAATATAGAAAATAAAGAAGATAAAATTTATTCATTGAAAAAATTGGGATTTGCCTCTTCTGAAGTTTCCTCATTGGTAGGCATGACGGATAATGGTGTTAGGAGTTCTAAGGGGTGGAAAAGAAAATGAGCGATGATAAAGATATAAAAGCAGAATTGAAAAAAATTCAATATTTGTTAGCTGGTGTGCTTTTAAATAGAAATCCCAATGTAAAAGAAACTGCAAAGATTATTGGCTGTTCTGATAAAGTTCTAACAAAATTTTATCCAGATAGGTCGAAGAAGAAAAATGCAAAAAAAGAGTGAAACCCACTTACTGGAAGAAATAAGCTTAAAGCTGGACATTTTAATCCTTATTAATTCTATTTCTGGAAAAGAAGGTAAAGAGGCAAAGAAAATTTTGAATAACTTTGCTAAAACTTCTAAATTGAGTAAGAGAGAAATAGAAAGAATTACAGGTATAGACAGACATAATTTCTAAAATGACAAAAGAAAATAGAGTGGAGAAACAGCTTACTGATAGGCTAGTTAGGAGGTTGGGAATTTCTAAAAGAGGAATAGATATGAAAATTGAGAAAATAAGAAATGATAGAGGTTATGATATTACAAGAAGAGATGCTGCTTTATTGTTAGCTTCTGTAAATAAGATAGACGTATCTAAATTTGTAACTACTGATAAACTTAAGGAAATAAGAGCTTTGAAAGATAAAGAGTATAGAATAGAATCTAAAAAAACAAAAATCAAAGAGAAAGATAGGGTTTTGAAGTTCAAAGATATAACAATAAGATCTAAAGATCCTTTTATTCCAAGAAAATTAATTTCTGAAGCCCAAGAAATGAGTCAGTATTATGCTTTATTGTATATTTTGGAAAATTCGTTAAGGAATTTAATAAGAGAGGCCTACAAAGATAAGAAAGACTTTTTGAAAAAGAAAGTTCCAGATATTGAAAAAGAAATCCAAAAAATCAAATCAAAAGAAAAATACTTTCAGGAAAAAAGGTTGGATGATTTAGAGTATGCACATCTTGATTGGTTAAAACAAATAATAATAAGAAATTGGGGAGATTTTATAGATATCTTTAAGGAAAAAGACAAAAACAAACTCCTCCATGAAGTAGAAAAATTTTTGCCCGAAAGACATTGTATAGCACACACCACTAAATTAAAAGGGCTTGATGCAAACAGAGCAAAATATAAGGTTGATGAGATTTTAAAGATGTACAATTAAGAGATATCACAAATAATCCTTCCCTGTCTTCAAATAACCCTTCCTCTTAAGATGATTGACAATTGCTGTTCTAGCGATGTCAGCCTCGCTATATCTTCCGAATACTTTTTGTTTATGTTGGACTCTTTTCTTCAGCGCCTTATACACTTCCGCTGGGAGTCTCACAAGTATCGGTTTTACATATTTTGGTTTTTTCTTTGTTTCTTTCATTTTTAGGTTATCTCCTGAAAAAATAGCCTATTTAAACATTGCTGAGGTGTAACTAAAAGTTCAATGCCCCCACCGGGATTCGAACCCGGGTCTTCGCCGCGAAAGGGCGATATCCTTGGCCTCTAGACTATAGGGGCCTACAACTTTCCTTAGAAAGAAAAGTTCTAGGAGTCAAAAGAACTATGAGACTATTCTAATGATCTAGTTATGATAGAAAAATATCTCTTTTAAACGTTACTATTGACTTGGAACGATATAAAATCGGAAGACATAAAAAGGTGAATGATAGTGTTTTTATATAGAAAATAAATGTAAATTATTGCTTTAGAAAGAATTAAAATGAAAATAAAGGATTTAGTTTTTAAGGAGTTTGTAAAAAACGGTTATGCAGAATCTAATGGGAATAGGGTATGGAATATTGCACAACGTAAGTTTTTGTATTTAACTCCTGAACTTGCTAAAGGATTTCTTAATCTTAGGAATTTTGATAGGTATAGGAAGATTGTTGTTGAAAAAGAGATTAATTTAATAAAGTCTAATGCGAGAAGAATAGCCGAGGATATTGGCGACGAGTCTTTTAATTTGATTGATATGTTCTGCGGCGATGGAACTAAAGCAAAAGAATTTTTTAAGGCTTTGAATGGAAAAGCAAAGGTAAGATACTGCCCAGTAAATGTTAGTAAGTATCTTGTTAATTTGTCTCTAAAAAATGTTAAAAAAGAAAAGTTTGAGAATGTCAAAGATTACAAGCCATATTTTTTCAATGGCGATGCTAAACTTTTCGAACAGTTTTTGGTTACGGTAAGAGGGAGTAAATATCAAAGAAATGTGATTCTTATTTTAGGTTCAGTTCTTGCAAGTTATGATATTAATGATTTTCTTTACAGGTTGAGCAACATTATGCTTCAAGGAGACTATGTTGTTATTGGTAATGGTGTGAGGAGAGGCAAAAGGTTAGTTTCTTTAGAAACTTATAAGCACAATATATTTGACCAATGGTTTATTCATCTTATGAGGGGTGTTGGTTTTAAGGATAAAGAAATTAAGTATGATGCCAGATTTGGAAATTCCAGGGTTGAAATGTTTTATAAGATTCAATGTGAAAAAAAGATAAAGCATAAAGGAAAGGAAATTAAGTTGAATAAAGGAGATGAAGTTCTCGTTGCTACTTTGTATAAATATTATGCAAAAGAGTTAAATAAATTCTGTAAGATGTATTTTAAGGAAGTTGATTTAGTTAAAGACAGTGATGGCGAGTATGCTTTGGTAATTTGTAGGAAGTAATTTAATTATTTAATTAGTTTTTTCTTTAGTTTTTTAGTTATTAATGAGCCTGCCAGGATTTGAACCTGGGACCTCTGGCTCTCTTCGACATATCGCTGAGAGCGTGCATTCTCATGAACACATGTCATATAAGACCAGCGCTCTAACCAGACTGAGCTACAGGCTCATATTTAAATTAACTAGATAATGTATTTAAAGGTTGTTTTTTAAGGTTTGATTATGTTAATTGGGATTACAGGGCCCCTTTGTTCTGGCACTAATGCTGCCGGATTTATTCTTATTAAAAATGGGTTCAAGAAATTTTCTTTAGCCGACTATCTAAGAGTTGAAATGAAAAAATTAGGCATAAAAGAAAATAGGAAAAATATGCAGGATTTTGGAGATAAGTTGAGGAAAGAAGGTGGTCCTGGGGCTATTGTAAAATTGTCTTTGCCTTCTCTTGACATGAATAAGGATTATGTTATTGAGAGTGTGCGTAATCCTGGAGAGGTTGAGGAGTTAAAGAAGTTAGGAGATAATTTTGTTTTGTTGTTAATTGATGCTTCTGTGAAGATAAGATTCAGGCGTTTATTGAAGAGGGCAAGGGACGAAGATGAGCCTAAGACTTTTGAGGAATTTAGAAAGTGGGAGGAGAGAGATTTAGGTATTGGACAGCCAAAATATGGACAACAACAATCTGCTGTTTTTGAGATGGCAGATAAGACTATCGTGAATGAGGGTTCTTTCGATGACTTAAAAAAAGAAGTTGAAACATTGTTGCATGATTTGAATTATAACAATCTTTAAATAAGATTATTATATCAGGAGAATTATGACACCGCAGAGAACAAAGAGATTTACGGGATTACAGAGAGAATTTAATGGTGTAGAGTATGATTCATTTTTAGGACGCTCTTTTAGCTTAGATGGAATAGAACGTTATGTTTCTCTAGATTTAGTTTCTGGTGGTTCGAGTGAGTTTGAAGCATCTCCCCTTGGTATTCCTCCCATTTTTCGTAGTTTGCTTCAAGACTTAAGAGATAATAAAAAGATTCTGCTTTATGATAGTCCAGGAGTTAGTGATAGAGCTGGTAAGCCGCCTATTTTTTATGTGCCATTTTCAATCGAGCAGCTAGTAATGCTTAAAGGACTTTATGAAGTGTTTATATCTGTTGAAGAACGCCCTAAGTTAGTAAGTCCTTTCGATCGATAAAATCAATCTGAACACTATTAAATTACTTATATCAAGAACCCTTAACTTTAAAACCTCTTTATTTCTTGCTTTTATATGTTAATAGGAGTTACAGGATACTTGGGGGCAGGGAAAAGTGAGTTTTCTAAGATTTTAGTTGAGGAGTATGGGTTTGTGAAGCTTGCGTTTGGTAATGAAGTCAGAGCCGAAGCTGAGAGGAGGCTCATTAAGCCTACAAGGAATAATTTACAGAATCTAGGATATATCGTTAGAAAAGAACAAGGAGGAGATGTATGGGTTAGACGTTTGATTGAAAAAATAGAAAATGGAAAAGACTATGTTATCGAGGGCATAAGGAACCCAGAAGATGTTGAGGCATTGGAAAAGTTAGAAGGGTTTGTGTTGATAGGTCTAAATGCTTCTTTTGATGTTAGATGTAATAGAATTTTATCACGAAAGAGAGGAGAGGACTCACAGACAAAGGAAGAGTTTGTAATAGCAGATAATAAGGATCGAGGCAAAGAGGGAGAGACTGAAGGTCAGCAGAGTGAATTTTGTTTTAGGAAGGTGAGTAGAGAAATATTGAATGAAGGAAGCTTGAATGACTTGAAAGAAAAAGCGAGAGAATTGTTGGAAGGATTAAACAAAACTTTTAATTAGTTTGGTTTTTTCTTATACTTCTTAATATAATGAAAGCATATATACAGGTTATAACAGCAGTAGATAATGAAGAAAAAGCTCATGAGATAGCACGCTTTTTATTAGAGAAAAGAGTTGCTGCTTGCGTGCAAATTATTCCTATTTCTAGCATGTACCGATGGAAAGGCAAGATAGAAAAATCTAGGGAATGGCTTTGCCTTATTAAGGGAAAAGACTTTGAGAAGATAGAGAGTGTGATTAAAAAAATTCATCCGTATGAAACTCCTGAGATTATCGAGATTCCTATTACTCAAGGCAACAAGAAGTACTTAGATTGGATTGATGAAGAGACTTCCTAATTAGATTTATAAACAATTGTTCTTGTTTTGAAGTATGTTACTAGGACTTGTAGGAAAGCCGAATGCTGGGAAGAGTACGTTTTTCAAGGCAGCGACTATGGCAGATGTTTTGATTGCTGATTATCCTTTCGCGACTATAAAGCCAAATCATGGGATGGGTTATGTTAAGATTAAGGATCTAGCTGCGGAATACGGAAAAGTTTCAAATCCTAGGGAAGGTTATGTCAAAGCAGGATGGCGTTTCGTTCCTGTTGAGATGTTCGATGTTGCTGGTTTGGTTGAAGGGGCTTCAGAAGGCAAGGGTCTAGGAAACGAATTTCTGAATGATTTAGCTGCGGTAGATGCTTTGATTCATGTTGTCGATATTTCTGGAGAAACAGATGCTGAGGGAAAACCTACAGAGGGATATAATCCTGGAAAGGACATTGATTTAGTTGAGAAAGAATTAGATTTGTGGTACTTCGGGATCTTGCAAAAAGCTTGGAAGGGGTTTGCTAAAATAATGAAGTTGCAAAAGAAAGATTTTGCAGAATCGGTAGCTAAACAGTTTTCTGGGTTGAAGGTTAAGGAAGATGATGTTAAATCTGTAGTTCTCAAAGAAAATCTTGATGTAGAGAAAGCGGCAAGCTGGAGTGATGAGGACTTAATGGTTTTCTCTAGAGCTTTAAGGAAGAAAACAAAGCCAATGATTATTGCTGCTAATAAGATTGATAGGCCTAATGGCAAGGCTAACTTTGAGAAAATTAAGGAGGAGTTTGATTATCCTATAGTTCCATGTTTTTCCGAAGGGGAGTTAGCTTTGAAAGAGGCAGATAAACATGGACTCATAGAGTATATTCCTGGAGAGGATGATTTTAAGGTTCTAAAAGAGTTAGAGGGCAAGCAGAAAGAAGCCCTCGAAGGCATTAAAAAAATTCTTGAGGAGCACAAGAGTACAGGAGTTCAAGAAGTTTTAAACAAAGTTGTTTTTGATATTTTAAGCTATATTGCCGTCTTTCCGGCTGGAAGTAAGATGGAAGATAGTAAAGGAAATATTCTCCCAGATTGTTATCTAATGCCTCCAGGTTCTACGGCTTTGGATTTTGCTTATCGCTTGCATACAGATATAGGAAATAATTTTGTTAAAGCAATACATTTGAGAACAAAACAAGCTGTCGGAAAGGATTATGTTTTAAAAAATGGGGATGGTCTGGAGATTATGACAAAGTAGGGTGGGGTAATTAATTTTATAAAATGTAATCTTTTAAGTGTTTTATGATAACTCATATAATTTTTGATAATAATGGTGTTTTAACTACTAATGACGATGAGGGGACTTATAAGGCGGTTGCAAATTATTTGGGCACTTCTATTAAAGAGGTTATTTCACTGTTTGATTTATATGTGCTGGATCTTGATGCGGGAAAGATAAGCCAGGAAGAGTTTTATTCTTTAATCCTTAAGGCTGGGCATTTTAAGCGACCTATTAAGGAATTTAAGCAGATACATCTCGATGCCTATAAACCTAAGCCAGATGTTCAAGAATTCGTAAAGAAACTTGTTAAAAAGTATGATACATATTTGTTGACGAATTTTGGTGATGCTTTTTGGGATTTGTTCGAAAAATGGAATTTGGATAAAATATTTGACAGAAGCAGAGTTTTTGTTTCATCTGATCTTAAAATGGCCAAACCAGATTCCAACATTTATTTGTTTGTTCTTGATAATCTTAAAGCAAAGCCACATGAAACTATTTTTATTGATGATAATTCCGAAAATGTTGTGTCTGCAGAGAATTTAGGAATTCATGGGATTTTATATAAGAATCTTTCTTCTCTTATTAGTTCTTTAGAGAGATTGGGAGTTAGGATATGAAAACACGACAAGACGCACAAAAACTGTTGGAAGAGTGGGTTTCATCAGAAAGTTTAAGAAGACATTGTTTGGGTGTTGCTACTTGTATGGAAGTGTATGCTATGAAATATGTAGAAGATGGTAAGCTAGGAAATAGCCTACCCACTCAACCCTTAAGTAATATTAATAATAATTCTGGAAATGGGGGTGGTGGCAATGATAACCAGGCAATTATCGACAAATGGTACATTTGCGGTTTGCTTCATGATTTTGATTGGGAGAAATATCCTGATATAGATTTACATCCGAAAAAAGGGTGCGAATTTCTGAAAGAGAATGATTATGATAATAGTATTATTGAGGCTATTTTAGGACATAATGCTAAGACAGGTGTTAAACGGAAAAGTTTGATGGCTAAATGTTTGTTTGCCGTTGATGAACTTTCTGGGTTGGTAGTTGCTCTTGCTAGAGTGCGTCCGGGAAACTTTGAGGGCATGTCTGCAAAATCAGTGAGAAAAGCAATGAAGAAAAAAGATTTTGCTGCTGCAATAAGCAGAGAGGATATAAAACAAGGCATGGAAGAGCTGGAAGTTGATGAAAACGAACATTTTGAATTAATTATTAGTGCTTTAACCGAGATAAAGAAAGATCTAGGATTTTAATTTCCACTAATATTAATGTTTTTATACTTTGTTTGGAATGTTTTATAATGAATAAGAGAGGCTTTGGAGCAATAGCTATTCTTTTGATTGCGGTGATTTCTGTAGGGATTCTTCTGGCAGGTTCTGTGACTTATTTGGTTATTAAGGCATATCAAAATGATTTTGTTGTTAACAATACAATTCCTACCGTGAAACCTCCTGTTACTGGTGTTACTATCTGTGGAGATTCTTTAATTGGTGTTGGAGAGCAATGCGATGATGGAGGAAGATTAAGCGGAGACGGGTGTTCCTCGGTTTGTCGTTTGGAATCTGGTTATAGATGTATAGGAATTCCAAGTGTTTGCGTTAAGATCAGTACAGGAAGCACTACTACTGGAGGAAGATCCGGCGGGAGTAGTACAGGAGGAAGCACTGGCGAGTGTGTTATTGAAAGCACGGATTGGAGCAAGGTTTCAATTTTATTCGGAGAGAGTGTTGACTTGATAGTTCAAGGAACAGATTGTGAAGCTGAAACTTTAACACTAGATGTTTATAGGCAAGAGGCTGGGGGAGATGTTTTGGTTAATAGTGTTTCTGGAGTTGCGTTTAGTCCTGGAACTATTGGAACTGCTGAAAAAACATGGACTTCTCCTTCTTCTAGTGGAGGGATAGGAGGGTTTGGATTCTTCTTTGTTTTCTTCGAAGGCAGTTTAGTTTTACTTGCTTTTGCTTTGACATTTAAGAGATTTAGAGATAAAAATGAAAAGTTATTGATTATTTTGTTAGCGATAATTTTAGTGGTCATGGTGGTTCTTTTATTATTTAGTGTTATAAAAATAATTACTTTGGAAAAGCCAGCTTTAGCTCCAACTGTTGATGAAGGACTAATTTCTCCTGATTTAGCGCCTCCTCCGATGCCTTCAGAAAGCCTTATAGATAATTATTATTTTGTTGCAACGACTGAAGGTGCAAACCCAATAACAACGACAAGTGGTCTTTTAGAAGTTGGCAATTTGGCTTGTTCAGACACCATAGATAATGATAATGACGGATTAATAGATGATTTAGATCCTGGATGTTATGATTCAGGAGCTTACGATCCTTTGGATAATAATGAGTCAGATGTTTTGTCTGAGTGTTCTGACTTTTTTGATAATGAATTAATTCCCGATGGATGGATTGATTATCCTGAAGACCCTGGCTGTGTCGACGCAAACGATGATGATGAAGTCAATACAAACACAGGATTTCAATGTTCAAATAATATTGATGATGATGGAGATGGTTTAATTGATGGGAATGACCCTGGCTGTGTCGATTGGCAGGATGATGATGAGCTTGATTTTGCGCAGTCGAGCGGGTGGGATAAGCTTAATAATAGAAACCCGGTAGATGCAGATGATGGTTTTGATAGTTTTTTAGATAGAGTTGATACGCCTTATGGAGATAGAACTTTTACAGATAGTAATGGAAATCTTTTGTTTTTCTATTTAGGTGCTGATCCTTCTCCTAGTAGTAACGCCGATGAAAGAAGCGCTAATATTGGAAGGCTTAGTTCTAGTGAGGAATGGGAGTTTTTAACAACTAATGGCATCTGGTCTAATAGTGTGAATGCGGTGCCTCTTAATCTTCTTGGTCAGAAGAGTGGTATCGAAACTTTAAGAGTATTTGAGGATCCATCAAACCCCGATAGGATTTTTGGAATTGCCGTAGTAGAGCCTGCTAATGGGGCTATTAGGTTTGATGCACATGGCAAGGGTTATAATTTTATTCTGGATTTAACTACAGGAGAATTTTCTTTCTGGACTAAAGACGGGCAAGAGCCTCATCATGGACAACCGCTTTTGTCTAGTTGGGGAGGTAATCAGGCTGCAAATTTAGATTTTGATTTTAGTTCTGAAGAAGGATTGTACATAGCAGGAGAACGCTTTAATATTCCTTATCCAGATAACTTAATAGCTGCAAGGTTCACAACAGCAAATGGATGGGAAAATTGGTTTAACGATCAATGGGATGGAAGAATGTATTTAAATCCTAATAACAGAGATTATGATATTCTTTCATTTATGCAAAATGGTAGGGGTATAAAACCACTTCCAATAGTTAGAAATATTCCAGGAACTAGGGATTTTATTATAACTTATGTTTATAATCCTGATAGATTGAGGCAGACGGCGATGAGGGCCGCGATGTATAGCGGAGCTAGTGGAGAATGGAGTGTCTGGAACGGTACTTCTTGGAATTCTGATTTAAGTTCTTCTGCTGATATTTATGTTCCACAGTATAGTACAATCCCGCCCATCATAGCAGGTCATTTCATAAATAGAAAGGCGTTAGTTGTAGGACAGGTGTTTTATCAGTTTGTCGTTCATAAGAATGATTTCGGAAATTATGATGTTGTAATGATAAGTTATGATCATGTTGTCAAACAATGGAGTGAACAAGTTGTCACTGATTTAGTTTCTAAGATTGGAGTGTTTAGATCTAACAGAATAGTTGTTGCAGAGAACAATGGGGAAATCTGGCTTGTTGTTGAGGATGGTATTGAACTAAAACTTCTAAAGTATATTGGAGGTTCATGGACGACACCCGAGATAATTTATACGAGTGACTCGGTATTTCCCTATGCCTTGGATTTCTTTAATAACAGGCCGGTATTGTTTATCAGAGAAGAATATTTAGGAAATCAGAGACTTTTTGCGTTTTCTGATAAGTCAACTGGAGCATGGGCTAATGAAATTCCTAAACCTTTCCGGGCTTCGCCTCCAGGAAGAGTTCGGCTCGACTCTACGGAAGGGCGGGAATTAATACAATGGGACCTTAATATTAATGCCTCGATAACAGAACCTGTTAGTCCGCCTCTTACTTATAATTATGAAGTGCGTCCTATCAATTGTTTGCATATGGATATTGATGACGTAAATGTTTATTGCACTGACCCGCATTGGGGTACGCCTGGTGTTGGAATCTATCCTTTAGATTATGATAATCCTTCTACGAGGTTAGAAGAAACGGCACATTATTGGGGAGACAATACCTGGGGAGGTTACTTTAATTGGATGGGAGGGATCGCAATTGACAGCGACAGTGCGAGGAATAAAGTTTACATAGGAAATTGGCTTTATAGACAGAGCAATATCATGCCTACAGGAGATATACAAATTTGGGATAGAACTAAGAGTGGCGAGAATTTAGCTAGAGTTGTAAGAATAGGAGGACAAAGAATACCTATTAATAGTCCTTATGCTCCTGAGAAAATAACTACGATTGGCGGAAATAGGATACAATATCCTAATGATTTAGCTGTTAATCCAATAACCGGAGATGTTTATTTGGCGGAGTCAGGGGCCAATAGGATTGTTAAATTTAATTATAACCCTACTACCGGAAGTTTAGAAAATCCTAGTTTTATAGGCACAACTGGAGAGGGCAAGTTAGACTTTCCTATTGGAATTGACACAGATAGCATGGGGAATATTTATGTTGCCGATAGTCATAATCATCGGATTGTTAAGTTTACTCCTTCTGGGGCTTTTGTTACATCTTGGGGTTCGGCTGGAAGAGATGATGGAGAATTTATTTATCCTCATTCTTTGGCAGTGGATAAGACAATGAATAAGGTGTATGTTGCAGACCCTTATAATCAAAGATTGCAGATTTTTGATTTAAACGGCGACTTTGTATATGCGTTTAATAATTGGCAACAAAGTTCAAATCCAAATTCAGTTCCAGTGACGGATAACTTTGCTCATATTACAGGTGTCGCTGCTCGTGATGGTTTTGTTTATGTAGGTGTTAATCCTAGGCCTAATAGCCCGTTTGGGACAATTGTTAAGTTCCAGATGAACTTGCCTTAGATTATATTGTTATAGTGGCGATTTCTTTAAATATGGCGGGGTGAGATAAATTCATATGGTTATTTATCATATTGGTCAAGCGGATTCAAGTTGTCTTTATAGGTCTCTTGAAGACGAGTCGTTTAAATCGAGGCTTGCTTTGAGTGAGCATGCTTTTGTTACTCAAGTTGTCGTTTCTCCAGAGGACGATCCAATTAATTATCATTTTAGTCCTAATATAGATCTGTTTTGTAATTTATTGAGTTATTTGATTACAGAGAGACCGAGAGCACGATTTTTAGATTTTCCAAAAGATCATGCTTTTCATAAGGATGGAGAGATTAGTGGAGCAGATTATATTGGTCTAGATAATCTTGAGTTTATTAAGGGGTTACTAGGTGCTAGATTAGAGATTTTAACAAGGGATGAAATTGAAGAAATTGTTGAGAGAGATATTATTCCGAAAGCTGTGGCTTTTTTTGATAGTGAACGTTTTTCCGGTGAACAGCCTCGAAGAATTATTCTTGCGCGCGACTTTCGAGGGATAAGGAGCACTGTGAGAGATGCTATTGGCAATCGCTTTATAGTTAGTGAATTACCAGGAGAAGATCCTGCTCTGCGCGATCCAAATAGGAGTCATTACACTATCGATATACCAGGTCTTTTCAGATCAAAACGCTCCTGGTAGGATATCTGGGAGACAATCTAACTCGAGTTAAAGTTATAAATAATATAGTTGAGGTAAAAGAGGATGAAATACGAAGACGCTCCTGATTTGAAATTTAGAATGGTTAAGATTGTTAAAGTTCTTGGCATGGATCATGTTGATATAGATAGAATTGAATGTTTAAGGGGATTTGGTTCTTCTTCAAGAAATATAATAGCAAGGTGTCATGCGATTGGGAAGGTTATGCAGAAGGCAATAGGAATAAAAGCGTTTTACGCAATTGAGTTTTTGGAAAAGTTTGATAAATTATCTAAAGACGAACAGGATAAAGTTATAATTCATGAATTAATGCATATACCGAAGAGCTTTGGCGGAGGTTTTAGACAACATGATTTTGTTTGTGAGAAGAACATTGAGATGATGCACGAAAGATTTGTGGCTTTGAAAGACAAGTATTAAAAATCCTGAAACTTTAAGAGTTTAATGAGAATGAATATTAATAATTCTGGGAGGAAGATTATCGTCGATGTTAAGAAAACTAGTTTTTTAGGAAGAGGGTTGGGTTTGACATTTAGAACAAGAGAAGCTAGAAATTTGTTGTTTGATTTTAGAAGGGATACAATGACTTCGATAACTTCTTTTTTTGTTTTTTTCCCTTTCTTGGCTGTTTGGTTAGATTCTAATAATAAAGTTATAGATGCTGAGGTAATAAAACCATTTAGATTTATGATAAAACCTAGTAAGAAGTTTAGAAGGTTAGTTGAAATACCTTTGACTAAGAAGAACGCTAAAACTGTTGAGTTTTTCGTCGGCAAGGGAAAAAGTTTAAATAGCTTGTGAGATTGTATTAGATATAGTTATAAATAAAAAGGAGGTGTAAAATGGGAAGAGTAATTGCCAGAAATGTTGTTAAGAGAAGAGCAGGACATCTTTACTATATAGATGCTAAAGGCAATGTTTGTGAAGCAAAGATGGCTCGTGGTGGAAGAAGAAAAAGAAAAACAACCACGACGAAGAGAAAGACAACAGCAAGAAGAACTACTGCTAGAAGAACAACTACAAAAAGGACAACAACAAGGCGAAGAAGATAAATCGCCTTCTTTTTAATTTTTTTATTTTATTGATTAATTTTATATAGTTCTGGTTTGTGAGTATTTTATGGGTTTAAGAGATTGGTATCATGAGAGAAGAATAAGAAAATTATCTGAAGAACATCCTGAAGTAGATAGAGATATTATTAGAGCAGATTATTATAGTCTTAATAGTGGGCATGCTGGTTTGATATTGACTGCTAGTATTAGAGATAGTAATAGGTCGCCAGATTATATAATTGACGTTGTTAGTTCTGTTATGGAAAACCTTCCTAGTTCTTTTAAGAGAATTGCTTTGACATTGTCAGATACTTTACTTACTTAAGTTTTTATACGCTATTTCTTTTTGGTTTTTATGATACAAAGAATTGAAAATTCTTTGTCCCTAAAATTTCCTAAAAAGGACAAGAAGTTTTTAGTACTAGGAATTGAATGTACGGCACATACTTTTGGAGTTGGTGTTGTTAATCACGGCAAGATATTAGCAAATGTGAGAGATATGTATAAGCCTGTTAAGGGAGGGATAATTCCTATGGAGAGTGCAGAGCATCATAGAGATGTGGCTGAGATTGTTTACCGAGAAGCTTTTGAAAAAGCAGGAGTTTCTAAAAACGAAATAAAAGCAATTGCAGTTTCTAACGCGCCTGGTTTAGCTCCCTGTTTAATTGCGGGGTTGGAATTTGCAAAGAAAAAAGCTCTGGAATTAAATGTTCCTTTAGTTCCTGTGAATCATTGTATTGCTCATTTGGAAATTGGACAAAGTGTTGGTGCGCGAGACTCGGTTTTACTTTATGCTTCTGGTGCAAATACGCAGATAATTGCATTCGCTGCGGGAAAGTATAGAGTTTTTGGCGAGACTTTAGATTCAGGAATAGGGAATTTTATTGATACTTTTGCAAGACATGTCGGAATTGCATTTCCTGGCGGACCGGAAATAGAAAAGAAAGCCAAAAACGCAAAGACGTTTATTGAGTTGCCTTATTCAATTAAAGGAATGGATGTTAGTTTTTCAGGCATGTTGACTAAATTAAAAAAACTTTATGACGACGGTTATAAATTAGAAGACTTGTCTTATTCTTTACAAGAGACTGCTTTCGCGATGCTTGTTGAAGCTGCAGAGAGAGCTTTGGCACATACTGAAAAAAACGAGTTGGTTTTGGGTGGGGGAGTCGCATGTAATAAAAGATTGCAAGAAATGTGTAAAATTATGTGCGAGGAGAGAGGAGCTCAATTTTATACTTTGCCAAATGATTTGTTAGTAGACAATGCAGCAATGATTGCTTATACGGGTGAGATAATGTTTAATGCTGGAATTATGGAAAAAAATATTGAGAAAGTAGATATTAAGCCGAGGGAAAGGACTGATGATGTGGTAGTTGAGTGGAGGTAGATGGTTAGAGTTGATAAAAATGAGTAAGGTTTAATTATTATCAAAATGTGTTGTTTCTTCGAAGTTACTATAAATAGAAATGTTTATAAATCATTAATTATGCCTTCTCTTATGATTTATACATTACTTGAAAGATCTCTACTTACAGATAGCGGTAGACAAATATTAAGATTTATTGGAGATTTAGAAGATGGAATTCCAAATTTTCAATTGGGACCAGGTTGGGGATTTAAAAGTGTTGGAGGAGGTGTAAAAACCTTGCCTATTGGCTTAACCTACAATTCTGTTTTAGATGGGGAAGTTAGTGAATTTGGTTTTCTTAATACAGGAAAATCGCTATTTTTAAGCGGAACAAATATTGCAGATTTGGTTGTAGAAAAAAGATTAGGACCAAATCTTGGTTATGATATAGGTAGAATGGATTTATCTTTAACACTTGATATTCCTGATGATGTAAAAAGAGCATTATTGTTAAATTTAGAACCTCAATTTACACATGGCAAAATTAGTAGAACTTTCCGTGATACTCCTGTATATAACCTTAGGATTAATGAAGCGACTGTTGAGAAGGTAAGGGAAGCTTATGAAACAGAGATTGCATTAATTGCCGATAAGTTGAATTGGATTGACAGAACAAGAAAAAGCGCAATTCAAAATGCAAACCAAGCAATCCTTGAAACATTAACTATCTAATACGGTCATTTTTAATTTCTTTTTGTAATAATAAGAATAGATAATTTTTACTTATAAATTTGTTTCCTAGCTCCCCTTAATGCAACAATGCACTTCTTCTTTGAAAACATTTAAATACCCAAATCTCAATTTCTTTCCAACCAATGAATCCGCTTTTTGCGGACGGAGGTCAGATGGATTATTATGTTATTGTGGAAAAAGCGCGAAAGACGGGGAAGATTGACAAAGGAACAAACGAAGTTACGAAAGCTATAGAGAGGGATGTGGCAAAAGCTGTTTTTTATGCCGGTGATGTTAGCCCGAAGGAAATCGTTGCTCATATACCTTTAATTTGTAAGGAAAAAAATATTCCTTGCTTCGAGGTAGATTCTAAGCAGAAACTTGGTATTGCTGTCGGAATTCCAGTAAGCACTAGTTCTGTAGCTATTATCGAATTAGGTGATGCAGAAAATGATTTAGAAGGATTAAAAGCGCAAGAAGTAGAGGCTAGAAAGTTTAAAGATGACGACAAAGAAGAAGCAGAGAGTTAAGGAAGGGAAAGGTGGTACAGTTCAAAAACTTACAGGCGTGGCGCCGGTTAATGCTCTTGTTCAGAGAATTTTAGGTCGCACTGGCGCAAGAGGAGAAGTAACTCAAGTTGAATGCAAGGTTCTTGCTGGTAGGAATGAAGGCAGACTTATGAGAAGAAATGTTAAGGGTTCTGTGCGAGTCGGAGATTTGTTAACTTTGAGAGAAACAGAAATTGAAGCGCGAAGAATTAAGAGAATTACGAAAGGAGTTCATTCTTGAGATGGTAACATTAAAGCGTTTATCTAAATTAATTACAGAACATTTTAAAATAAAAGAAAATTTATCAAATTTTGAAATTAGATATGTCGGTGATTTAATGGAAGTTGTACATAAAGAAGGAAAACGAGGATATGTTTTTGCTATGTCTGGGTCTGGACGTAGAGGTAATGGTGATGATTATCTTGGAAGGTTATTAGAAGCACAGGAAGATTTTGGGGAACGAGGTTATAACAGTACCATAACTTTTCATGATAGATGGAGTCATATAGCTGGATTTAGTTTTATGAAAAGGAGAGAAAGGAGTTAGTGTAAAATGACAAAGTGTGTATTTTGCGGTAAGGATGAAGCGGATTTCAAAGGAGTTTATTTGATTAAGAATGATGGTAGTATTAATTATTATTGCTCCAGTAAGTGCAGAAAGGGCCATCTTGGTTTGAAAAGGGACAGGCGAAAAGTGAGATGGACTGAGGCGTTCCATGTTTCGCGGGAAAAAAGGCGGGCAAAGGAGAAGGAAGCTGCTGAAAAAGCTGGAAAAGAAAGAGCAGAGAAAGCTAAAAAACTTAGTTAATCTAAATAATATCTAATTTGGTAATTACTTCCAGCACGTTTGTTCAAATCTTCAACAATTGGTTCTATTATTCTCGTTAGTCTTCTGTCGGTAACATATATGGTGTTTTCACTTAGTTCACTTAAGACGATTGCTTGGACGAAACGGAGTCTTCTTATTTTGCCTGGAGTCCCTATTTTTATTGTACTGTGAAATGGGTGTGATAATCGTATTCCAAAAATAGTTTTTAATTCAGGCAATTTTTTATCAATTTCATATTTCAAATGAGTTAAAAGTAAGTTCCTAGCACTGGAACTTTCCGGGTCCATATTTTTGTACAAATCTAAGGAATCTTGAGGAGGCAGTGGTTCATCTACTCCATCTTCGAGTCGCTGGTCAAGCATGTCAAGCTTTGTAGTTATTTCAGCAGTTATTTCCATTACTCTTTGTTCAATATCCATGTAATTATTGAAATTAGGTTATTTATAAAACTTTCTATTTTGAACAGATAACATTTGTAGTACCTAACTCTTCCCATCTTGTAGTACCTAAGATTAATCCGCTTAAAATTTCTCTTAATTTTTAATTATTTTTCCTGATTTTTAGTTTATCGACGATAAAACTTAATTTTAGCATATAAAGGTTTATAAAGGAAGTTTGAGTTTTCTGATTGAAATGACTGAGAAAAAGCAGACGTATGGAGCCTCTAAGATTAAGGTTCTTGAGGGGCTGGAAGCGGTAAGGCTGAGACCCGCCATGTTTATAGGTAGTACTGGCAAGAGTGGGCTTCATCATTTAGTTTACGAGGTTGTTGATAATGCAGTTGACGAGGCTTTGGCTGGTTATTGTAATTTGATTGAAGTTAGTATAAATAAAGATGGTAGTGTGACAGTTAAGGACAACGGGAGGGGCATTCCGGTAGACCCTCATCCAGTTTATAAAATTCCTGCAGTTGAAGTTGTTGTAACAAAACTGCATGCTGGAGGAAAATTCGATAAAGGAAGTTATGCAATCTCAGGAGGTTTGCATGGAGTCGGTATTAGCGTTGTTTCAGCATTGAGTAAGTTAATGAAAGTTATAGTTAAGAGAGATGGTAAAATTTATCAGCAAGAGTATAAAATTGGCAAACCGCTCTACAAACTGAAAGTTGTCGGGAGCACTGACAAAAAAGACACAGGGACAGAAGTAACTTTTTATCCTGATGATAATATATTTTCCAATGTCAAATTTGATTTTTCGCTTTTGGAGACAAGGCTGAGGGAAATTGCGTTTCTGAATAAAAATGTTAAGATTAAGCTTGCTGACGAAGAATCAAATAAAAGAGAGGTCTTTCTTTATGAGGGAGGAATTATTGAATTTGTTAAGTGGGTGAATAAAACAAAAGACGCTTTACACAAACCGATTTATTACACTAAGCAGGAAAACGGAGTCATTGTCGAATGCGCAGTTCAATATAGTGCAGGATATCAGGAGAATATTTTAGGTTTTGTCAATACAATTAATACTGTTGAAGGAGGAACGCACATTATTGGTTTTAAGACAGCTTTGACAAGGGCTATCAATGATTACGCAAATAAAAATAAATTATTGAAAAACGGAAATTTGACAGGGGATGATGTTCGTGAAGGTCTTACTGCAATTCTCTCTCTTAAAGTTCCTGAACCACAGTTTGAGGGCCAAACGAAAACCAAGCTTGGGAATAGCGAGGTTAAGGGAATTGTCGATAGGATTACTATGATTTCTCTTTCAGAATTTTTTGAGGAAAACCCCACAATAGCGAGAAGAATTGTAAATAAAGCTCTTGAGGCGGAAAAGGCAAGAAGCGCAGCCAAGAAAGCAAAAGATTTGGTGAGAAGAAAAAATGCGTTTAGCATTGGTGGATTGCCTGGAAAGTTGGCAGATTGTTCTAGAAAGAAATCTGAAGAAACAGAGTTGTATCTTGTTGAGGGAGATAGCGCAGGAGGCTCGGCAAAACAAGCACGCAATAAAGAGTTTCAGGCTATTTTGCCTTTGAAAGGTAAAATTTTGAATGTTGAAAAAGCGAGTCCTGCAAAAGTTTTTTCAAATGAGGAAATTGTAAATCTTATTACAGCAATAGGAACAGGAGTCGGTGACCAATTTTCGCTCGATAAGTTAAGATATTCGAAAATAATTATTATGACAGATGCCGATGTTGATGGGGCACATATAAGGACTTTGCTATTAACTTTTTTCTATAGATTTATGGAGCCTTTAATTAATAATGGAAATTTATATATTGCTGTCTCGCCATTGTATAAAGTTAGAAAGAGAAAAGACCATTATGTTTACTCAGATAAAGAGCTGAAAAAGGTAATTGAAAAATTGGGCAGTAATGTTAATGTTCAGAGATTTAAAGGTCTTGGCGAGATGAACGCAGATCAATTATGGGACACAACAATGAATCCAGGAACCAGATTGTTAAATAAAGTTTTGATTGAAGACGCTGTTAAAGCAGATGAAACGTTTTCAAAACTCATGGGAACCGATGTAGAACCGAGAAAGAAGTTCATTGCCGAGAAAGCACATGAAGCAGAGGTTGATGTTTGAAAATGGCAAGTCCAATTACAATTGAGGCAATGGCTGAAAAAGAAGTTACTAGCTGGCCTGATATTGATGTCCGAAGTGTTATGCTAATAAAAAATATGTTTGGTACTGAACTTAGCCAAAGATCGTTTTGCTTTGAAGATATTAATGGCCTTCTTTGTGTAGGTTCGGGAGATGCTGGTTTTATATTTTCTGAAGAAAAACCAATTGTCATCTCAACCTATGAACGTGATAAATATCCCTTTATACAATATTTAATTGACCGGAGAGATCAGCTTATCGCTTATGATTATGCCTGTTCTGAGATGGCTCTGGCTTGCTATACTATTTTACCACCTAAAGAAAAAAAACTTCCTCCTGTGAAAATACATATAGCTGGTTTCTCTTTTAAATTAAGAAATGTTTTAGGGGGTAACACTTGAGTATGATATCAAAGAAAGATGGCAGTTGAAAAAGTAAGTTTTGAGAATTCCAAGGGCGAAAAGTTGGCCGGGGTATTACATTTACCTCAAGAAAAAACAGGTAAGATAATAGTTATGGCTCACGGATTTACTTCAAATAAAGATAGACCAAAGTCTATTGAGGTTGCGACCTTATTGGCAGAAAATGGTTTTACTGCTCTTAGGTTTGATTTTGGCGGTTCCGGAGAGAGTTATGATACTCCGATTAGGATTGAATACCAAGTTGATGATTTAAAATCTGCAATTAATTTTATTAAAAATAAAGGTTATGATAAACTTGGTCTGATAGGTGGAAGTTTAGGAGGGTTAATTTCTCTGAGTGTTTATAATGAAGATGTAAAAGCGATGGTGCTATTTGCTCCTGTTACAAAAGGTAAGACCCCCTCAGAATATGCTGAATGGAAAAAATCTATCGAAGAGAAGGGATTTGTTTTGAAGGAGAAAGATGGAAGAGTGTTTAATATCTCAAGAGATTATATTAAGGAAAGAGAGTCCATTAATCAGGAAGAATTATTATCTAAAGTTAAGTGTCCTGTTTTGATAATTCATGGAACAGAAGACGATGATGTTCCTTTGGAAGATTCAAAGGATGCTATGAAATATCTTCCCAAGGGATCAAAATTAGAGATTATTGAAGGGGTAGGACATAAGTTAGATATAGTTGATGGAATTGACATTCTTTCACTGAACTGGTTTAAGGAGTATTTGAAATGATAAAAAAAGTTAATAAAGTTTGGGGAAGTGAGGAATGGATTGTTAATAATAATCTATATTGTGGGAAAATATTAAATCTGAGTAAGGGTTTTAGATGCAGTTTTCATTATCATAAGAGCAAACATGAAACGTTTTATATTCTTGAGGGAAAAGTTTTGTTAGAATTAGAGGACAATAAAGTTATTATGAACCCAGGAGATATTCAAATAATAGAGCCAAATCAAAAACATAGATTCACTGGATTAGAAAATAGTAAAATAATTGAGTTTTCAACACATCATGAGGACTCTGACTGTTATAGAGACACACAAAGCGAGTCAATTGATTTGGATAAGTTGAAGGAGGAGTTTGGAATAATATGATATCAAAGAAATTTTGTCCTCGTTGTAGGAGTGAAGACGTTGCGATGATAGCCGGAGGTGTGACAGGAACTTGGATGTGTAAAAAATGCGGTTTTTCAGGGAGTGTTTTTCCGGAGAGGGAAATAGTCGGGAGAGAGATGAAATCTACAACTTTTAAGAAAAGTTATAGGAGTCAAAAACAATCCCCCAAAGAGAAAGGAAAGAGTGAAGATTTGGAGTATAAAAAATGACACCAAAGAATATAGATGAAGAAAAAATTGAGAAGGAAATAGAGAAGTTAGAGGAAAAGCGGAGAGAGAAGGAGCAGATTGGGGAAGAGAAAGGCGTGGCAGGTACTGAAATTGTCGAAGAGATGGAAAAATCTTACATAGATTATGCGATGTCTGTTATTGTTCAGAGAGCTTTACCTGCTGTCGAAGATGGTTTGAAGCCAGTGCACAGAAGAATTTTGTATGCCATGTATAGTGTTGGGTTGGATGCGAGCAAGCCTACGAAAAAGTCAGCGACGGTTGTTGGTGAAGTATTAGGAAAATATCATCCTCATGGAGATGTTGCTGTTTATGATGCTTTAGCGAGAATGGCCCAGGATTTTTCTTTAAGATATCCTTTGATTCATGGTCAAGGAAATTTTGGTAGTCTGGATGGAGATAGTCCTGCAGCAATGAGGTATACTGAGGTAAGGTTGAGTAAGATTTCAGAAGAGTTATTGACAGATATTGAAAAAGAAACAGTGAAAATGGTTCCTAATTTTGATAATTCTGTTAAAGAGCCAGAGACGCTTCCTGCAAAGTTGCCGAATCTTTTGCTTAATGGTGCGACAGGAATTGCTGTCGGGATGGCTACTAATATTCCTCCACATAATTTAACTGAAATTTGTGATGCAATTATTGCTTATATTAACAAGCCGGAAATTAGTGTAGAGAAACTAATGGAAATTGTAACAGGTCCTGATTTTCCGACCGGGGGTTATGTGGCTGGTGCTGGAATTCAAGACATGTATAAAACTGGCAAAGGAAAAATAATAGTCAGGGGAAAGACGACAACAGAAGAAAAGAAAGGCAAGCCCTCGATTGTAATTACAGAAATTCCTTACATGGTTAATAAATCTAGTTTGGTTGCCGATATTGCAAGACTTGCCAGTGCAAAAAAGTTGCCTGATGTTTATGATTTAAGAGACGAGTCTGCTAAAGGAAAAGTCAGGATTGTTCTTGATTTGAAAAGAGGGGCTAATCCCAAGTTTACTTTGAATAAGTTGTATGCATTGACGAGGCTGCAAGATAGGTTTGACGCGAACATTCTTGCGCTGGTTAAAGGAAAGCCCAGAGTTTTGAGCTTAAGAGATATTATGAGGGAGTATGTTGAGTATAGGAAGCTGGTTGTTACGAGAAGATGTGAGTTTGAGCTAAGAAAGGCAGAAGAAAGACTTGAGATTGTTCTTGGTTTGCTTATTGCTTTGAAAAACATTGATAAAATTGTGGAGTTAATTAAAAAATCTAAGAATATTTCTGATGCTCAAGAAGGATTGATTAAGAAGTTTAAATTAACTCAGAGACAAGCGAAGGCTGTTTTGGAGACGAGGTTACAACAGCTTACGAGCATGGAGGATAGCAAGCTTAGAGATGAAGAAAAGAGACTGAAAGAGGCAATTGCTTATTTGAAGAAGCTTCTCGGAAGTTTTCAGGAAATTTTGTCTGTCATTAAAAGAGAAGTTCAAGAACTGAAAAAGAAGTATGGCGATGATAGAAGGACAAAAGTTACGAAGAGTTTTGCAGAAATTAAAGAGAAAGATTTGATTGAGAAAAAAGATGTTGTTATCATGATGACATTTTCTGGTTATATTAAAAGGATAGATGTGAGTGCTTATAGGGAGCAGAAGAGGGGCGGTGCAGGCGTTAGTGGAGCTGGTTTGAAGGAAGAGGATTTTGTTAAACGTTTGATAACGTGCTCGACTCATGATTATTTATTGTTCTTTACTTCGAGAGGCAGAGTTTATTGGTTAAAAGCTCACGATGTTCCTGATAGCGCGAGGCAAAGCAAAGGAAGGTCAATTGTTAATTTGCTTAATTTAAGAGATGAAGAAATTGTGAATGTGAGAGATGTGAAAAACTTTGATGAGGACTATTTGATGTTTGCAACTAAAAAAGGAATTGTGAAGAGACTGCCGTTGAAAGATTTGGCAAAGCCGAGAAGTACTGGCGTTCGTGTGATGAACTTGCCTGCCGATGGCTCTGATTCTATTATTAATGTGTGTCGTATTAGAGAAGGGCAAGAAGTCTTATTGATAACAAAAAAAGGACAAGCTATAAGATTTAATTCAAAAGATGCTAGGAGTATGGGCAGGGCAAGTTATGGTGTCAGAGGAATTGATTTGTCTAGAGGAGATGAAGTTGTTGCCCTTGAGCCTGTTTTTAAAGAAGACAAAACCACAATTTTAACAATAACAGAGAAGGGGAGTGGCAAGCGTTCGGCTTTAGAACAATATAGGAAAACATCGAGAGGAGGAAAAGGCGTGATTAATTTGAGAGTTAGTGAAAAGACAGGACCAATTGTCCGTTCTCTTTCTGTAGAGAACAAAGATTCTATAATAATAACAACAACCAAAGGAATGATTATAAGAATAAACATGAAGCAACTTAGAGTCATGGGAAGAGCGACTCAGGGAGTTAGAATTGTCAGGCTAAAGCCTGGCGATAAAGTTGCCGATGCTGTTAAGATTCCTAGAGATCCCGAAAATCTTCAAATTAGTAATGAAGTATAATTATTCTTAAATATGGTCTGTTAGTTGGTGATTCATGACTGAAAGAATTGTAGAGTTTTTCTGAAGGAGTAGATTATGTTGCTAGAGGAGATATAGAAGTTTCGGTGCCAGAGGCTGGAGATTATCTAAAAGTAAGTGGTGATAGGGAGTTTTGCGTTTCTAGTTGGGGGCTTGGTCCAGAAATAGTTAGGGAATTTGTTCTGACTGATGGTGCTCTTTATTTGAGGTGGCAGCATAATGGAAAAGATAGTACAAGATGTATTGGTTTAGTTGGTGATGTTATTGAAGCGAGAGCTTGGGTAGATGAAGTTAATTCTCGCTATCGAAGTGCTTCTTAGTTGATTAGATAGGTTTAAGTGCAAACTCTTGCAATTATGGAGAAAAATATTGCCACTATTATAGCAATTACGACTAGTATAATATTTGTGATAATTATCCATTTTTTGCTTTCCTTTTTTCCTGTGGTGTATTTGTTGACCAAATAGATAAGACCTATGAGGATTGCTAAGATTATAACAAATCTGTTTAATGAAAAGAGGTTCCAGCAATAAGGATCTGAGAAATCTGGTATTCTTATGACTGGCATTTTAAGTTTCTATATATTTAGATAGTATTGGGGTTTATTTAAG
Source organism: Nanobdellota archaeon (assembly GCA_022561055.1). GTDB lineage: Archaea > Nanobdellota > Nanobdellia > Pacearchaeales > GW2011-AR1 > JADFRY01. The sequence continues at coordinate 37,709 of JADFRY010000008.1, forward strand.
TTTTAGGAAATGAGTAGGTTTAAATAAGGTTATTTTTTATATTTTTTATGAGAAAAGCAAATAGATTAATTGGCGCAGGACTTATTGGTTTAGCCGGAGCTTTATCCGGTTGTGGAGAAAGAACTGAAACTGTGGATACAGGTTTGGAAGAGAAAATTGTAGAGAATGCTCAGCCTACTGGCTTAGAAATTAGTGAAGCAAATCAATTTCTTAGAGCATTCCCAGATGAAATTCCAGGAATTGAGAGTGTTGAAAAATATGAAACTCCTGGAGCAGATCAGACTATTGTTCATATTAGACAGAGGCATTATTTTAATCCTGATAATCTACATATTCATAGAGTAATTAATGAAGAGATAGAAAGTCTTAGAGAAAGTATCAAGGAATTTGAAGAGGATTTTCCTGAAGAAGCTTCTGAAATGAGACGGGCTATTAATAGGTCAATTGAAATTGGCAGGTTAGGAGTTAGAGAATATTTTACTGAAGTAATCAATGTGCAAAAAAACATATTTCAAAGTTTGATTTATTTACAAAAGGAAATTGGACTTGGAGAAACGAGAGTGGAAGGAGTTCATAGAGACTATGAAGAAGAAAAATTAATGGACCACATAAACCTGATTTATGCTGAGGTTATTAATAAGGGCTATTTTACGAAGGAAGAGGCCGAAGAGAAGGAAGTAGTCTTCCTCGGAGGGGCAGCTCATATGTTATGGTCAAGAGGTATGATCGATATTAAGCCTGCTGAAACAAAAGAAGCTAATCTTAAAGCTTTAGAAGTTTTTCTTGATAGTAATTCTTCTGCATCAGAAAGAGAGAAATATTCTAAGAAGATTAGAGAAGACGTTTTCTTAGATTTAGTTGATGCAGGAGGAGAGAGATATTCAGTAGTCGTTTATGGAGCATTACACGATTGGAGAGATAATATTAATGAGTGGAATAGAGATAATCCAGATAATAAATTCTCTCTTATAACTATGACTCCTTACGGGATTGAGGGAGATAAGTAGGTTTAAATAGGGGTTTTTGATGGGTTTTTTAAGATGGATAGAGATAAAGTTATTGAATGCTTAAGTACACTAGTAGGAGATTCAGAAGGAACTCTTACTACAGGAAATTTTTCTGCGCTTAGAGGAGTTATTGAAAATCAAATATTTCCTGCCGTCAGTAAGCTAGGAGTTGATGTTAGTAGTATTAGAACAGATTACAATATTGAATTGGTACAATCCAGCGGCGGTCCGGATAATCCATCGGAAGGAAGGCTTTCTTATATTAAAGGACATCTTAGAGCATTATTAGAAGAAGTTAGGAGATACACACCTCAATAAATACCTTTAAATACCCTCAATTTATCAAATAGCTATTAAGCGGTTATTCGTTAGGCATTGGATTGATAGTATATGGAAGTTAAGAAAGAAGATAGGATAAGTATTGAGTACAGAGAAAGGTTCGAGGATGATCAGGTTTTCGATAGTTCTTTAATAGTAAGTAATTGTAAGGAGGTTAGTTTGAATGGGAAATAAAATTTATGTAGGAAATTTGGCTTTTAGTGTGACTAATGATAAACTGAAAGAGCTCTTTTCTAAGTTTGGAGAGATAAGTGAAGCGACAGTCATCACAGACAGGTTTTCTGGTAGGTCTAAAGGATTCGGATTTGTTACTTTTAATAACGATGAAGATGCTAAGAAAGCTGTTGATGAGATGAATGAGAAAGAATTTGAAGGCAGAGCTATCAAGGTTAGTGAAGCAAGAGCAAGAGAAGACGAAAGGTAAAAAGTAAAAAGAGGTGTTTGTTTTTTTATTTTTTAGATTTTTATTTTTTTAGTATAATAATTCTTATAAACATAGTCTCTATTTAGTCACATGCCTAATGAGAGTGCATATGCTGCCGCAGGAGTTAATGTAATACTTGGAGAGACCGCTTCTGAGATTTTTTATAATGCGGCGAAACAAACATGGGATAATCGGAAAGGGAGATTAGGAGAGGTTATTGTACCGTATGATGATTTTTCTGGAGTAAGAGCAATTGATGTTTCTAATCTTCCGAAGGGTACACTCATGAACATTGGTTTTGATGGTGTTGGAACGAAGATGGAGATTGCTGAGAGAGTTGGTGATCATAGAACCATTGCTTTCGATTTAATTGCCATGGTTTGCGATGATGCTGTTGTTAGAGGAGCTGAGCCTGTGCTAGTGGGTTCTATTTTAGATGTTAATTCTCTAGGTAAGGATGATGAAACCCATATTGAAAAAATAAGGCAATTAGCGGAAGGATATGTCAAAGCCGCCAAAGAGGCTAATGTTGCTATAATAAATGGAGAGATAGCTGAACTTGGAGGCAGGGTTAGAGGGCATGGTGATTTTAATTATAATTGGGGTGCAGGACTCGTTTGGTTTGCTAATAGAGATAGAATGC
>JADFRY010000009.1 GCA_022561055.1 Nanobdellota archaeon
CCCACTCAATCCCGAAGACAAAAATATCTAAGAACTATTAACAATAAATCTAGTTCTGAGTTGAGGGGTTGCTTTCAGGGAGCTAAACTTTTTGTTAAGAGGAGCAGGTTTGTATAAAATCATGGAGGGCCCTGTAGGTTTCAAGGACAGTGCTTTCATCCATATGACCTACGTGGATGGTGTTATCGTACATGATGACTCCTTCATGTTCTTCTAGAAACTGGTTCATCATTTTGCTTTTTCTAAGTTCAATTATTGGCAGCTTGTGGGGAATTAATTGTGGGCAGGATTTTAGACTGCATGGTTCTGTTACAAATTCATAACTTCTGCCGTTTAATCCAAGGGGAAATTGAAGATGATAATGATTATTTACGGGTAATTGTTTTATAAATAATTGGTTACTTTTGATTTGTTGTTGACGATTCATTATAAATGATCTTCTTTGTAGAATAGTGAATGGAAGGTATTCTGCTAGTTTTCGTTCTAAATATTTATCGGCTGTTGTTTTTGGTAATTCTGTGCCATCTATTAATCTTTGGAATCCTTCCAGCCAGACATGTATGATTTTATTTACTCCTCTTCTCATTGTTTTTTCTGTTTCAACTGCAAGGGTAATTTGTTCTAATTCTGACATGCTTATTTGAGGGCACACTTTAATTTATAAAAGTATGTAAAAATATTTTGTGCTTTAACCTTTATTAGACAGCTTAGATTTAGCCAGTATAGAAATAATAATTATCGATCACCATCTTCACGATGATGGCTCACCAAATATTCTCTCGTTTGTTCATCTGTTAAATTAGGTAATGGAATAATAAGTCCATGTTCTTCATAAATCTGAATTCTTTCGGCATTAGTATCAGCAACCTCGGAGAACCTTTGATATAGTTCAGTTTCTTGATGCAGTTTAGTGTCCTGCTTTGCTTCATATTTTTGTTCATGTCTTTGTAGCCTATCAAACAACACCCCAGCACCTACTACGCCGGCTGCTCCCACACCAAAAATACACCCAACCGTAAATATACCAACAGTAGCAATCTCCAAAAATGAGGGACGTTTATTTCCCATAATTATTCCGATATCTTTCAGTTTATAAACTTAATCATTAGTTATATCTCAGTTGGAGTAGTAATTATCTAACCGGTATAGAAATAATTATTATCGCTCACCATCTTCACGATGGCTCACTAAGTATTCTCTTATTTGTTCACTTGTTAGATTAGGTAATGGAATAATAAGTCCATGTTTTTCATAAATCTGAATTCTTTCGGCATTAGTATCGGCAACCTCGGATAACATTTGATATAGTCCTGTTTCTTGATACATTTTCTCCCTCATACTTTGAAGGTTAGCGTCCTCCCATATTTTAACTCTTTCAAACAATATCGCAGCACCTATACCGAGTACTATAGCACCTATACCAGCAGGAACAATCATTATTAAAGGACTTAGACTAAATTCATCTCCCATAATTATTCCGATATCTTTCAGTTTAAAAACTTGCCTATTAGTTATATCTCAGTTGGAGTAGTAATAATTTAGCCAGTGTAAACAGGGCCTAAGTGAAGTCCGCCTGCGTTAGATGGTTTGAGATAATAATTTTCAATTTTTTTGTATCTTTTTGCTGTTTCTTCTGAGACAGATGGTTTAACTTTCATTAGAGCTTCTGTAAAATCTTTCATTGTTACATTTTTGCAGTTCATGTTTTTTCTTAAAGCCAACATTGCGGCTTCTCTGACGAGGTTTTCAATGTCTGCACCGACGAAGCCCTCTGTTTTTCTGACTAATTCATTTATTTTTACGCTTTTGTCTAATGGAGTGTTTTTTGTGTGTATCTCAAGAATTTTTTTCCTGCCTTCTTTATCGGGAACGTCTATTAAGAGGATTCGGTCAAATCTGCCTGGGCGGAGTAATGCAGTGTCTAACATATCAGGGCGATTGGTTGCGCCGATAACAACAACATTTTTTAGGTCTACGATGCCATCCATTTCTGCTAATAATTGGTTTAACACTCTTTCAGTGACTCTGGTTCCTGTTTCAAAACCTCTCTTTCCAGCTAGTGCGTCTAACTCATCGAAGAAAATAATACATGGAGATACTTGTCTTGCTCTTTCAAAAACTTTTCTTATCCCTTCTTCAGACTTACCAACCCACATTGACAATAACGATGGTCCTTTGACTTGGATGAAGTTAGCTTCGGATTCTTTTGCAACTGCTTTGGCGAGCAAGGTTTTACCTGTTCCCGGCGGGCCGTAAAGCAGGATTCCTTTTGGAGGAGTTATTCCTAATCTGTCGAAACTGTCTTTATATTTTAGAGGCCATTCAATTGCTTCTTTTAATTCCTGTTTTGTTTTTTCTAGTCCTCCGATGTCTTCCCATGAAATATTGGGAGTTTCGACTAAGACTTCACGCATCGCGCTCGGTCTTACTACTCTGAGAGCTTCTTCGAAGTCTTCTTTTCCTATAATCATTTTATCTAAGACTTCTTGCGGGATTGCTTGGTCTTCGTTTAGTCTAAAGTCTGGAAGTAATTTTCTTAAGAGATTCATTGCAGCTTCTTTTGCGAGGGATGATAAATCTGCACCGACGAAGCCGTGTGTTTTCGCAGCAAGAGCTTCGAGTTTAACATCTTTTTTCAGCGGCATGTTTCTTGTGTGAATTTTTAAGATGTTAAGACGGGCTTTTTTGTCTGGAACAGAAGTTTCTAGTTCCCTGTCAAATCTTCCTGGACGTCTTAAAGCAGGGTCTAATGAGTTGAGTCTATTTGTTGCTCCGATGACTACTACTCTTCCTCTGGAGTTTAGGCCATCCATCATTGTTAGTAACTGGGAGACGACGCGTCTTTCTACCTCTCCTTGAACGTCTTCTCTTTTTGGGGCAATAGCATCTAGCTCATCAATGAAAATTATTGAAGGTGCGTTTTTTTCTGCTTCTTCGAATATGTCCCTTATCTTTTTTTCTGATTCTCCGTAGAATTTGCTCATTACTTCCGGGCCGTTGAGTAGAATAAAATTGGCTTCGGATTCGTTTGCAACCGCTTTTGCAAGCAGAGTTTTACCTGTGCCGGGAGGGCCGTGCAATAAAACTCCTTTTGGCGGTTCGATTCCTAATCTGTCAAAAACTTCTGGATGTTTTAATGGGAGTTCAACCATTTCTCTTATTTTTTTTATTTCTTCTTGCAGCCCGCCGATATCTTCATAAGTTACTTCTGGGACTACCTCTTCTGTTATGTTTACTGCTTTTGAATTTAATATTACTTCTGTTTCTTCTGTTATTATTACTGGTTGGTTTGGTGATGTTGAAATAACAATAAACTTCACATGCTGGAATCCTGAGAAACCAAAACCGCTTCCGAATATTTCTTGTAAATCTCCAAATATGTCGTCCATTCCATGCATTAAATCTCTTCTTCGTTGAGCGCCTCCTAAAGAAATTATGTCTCCTTTTACGATAGCTCTTCCTAACAAACCATTTTTAAATATTTCAGGATCTCCTTGCACCATTATTCCCTGCTGGGCAGGAGCTATAGAAATTTTTTTAGCCGGTTTAACATTTGCTTTTTTCATGCTTACTTTTTCTCCAATTCCTGTTTTTGCATTTTTTCTTGTTAATCCGTCGATTCTGATTATTCCTTCTCCGATGTCTGCAGGATAAGAACGGTCAACAATCGCAATAGTTTCTCTTTCTCCTTTAATAGAAATGATGTCTCCTCTGTTTAATCCGAGGGCGTGCATTACTTCTGTGTCAATTCTGGCTACGCCTTTGTAAGCGTCATCTTGTAAAGCCTCGAGGACTTTTAGTTTGATTTCTTTTGGTTGTTCTGGCATTTAAAATTCCTCCTCAAATCTTCCGAATCTTAAGGACATTCTTGTCATGTCTTCGAAACATAACCTTACCATGTTGTCCATGGTTCTTTCTTGTTCGTGCATGAAGTTAATGATTTCTTTCGGAATGCTTATGGTATGGCTATTGCCTACTAATCTTAGCTTGACATTATAAGTCTTTCCCTTAAGGTGGTTATAGTGCTCTAGGCAGTTCATGTCTGCTGGGTGGATTATTTGCTCTTTACATTTAGGGCATTCTACAGCCCTGAGTTCGGCACCTGATTTGTTAACTATAATTTTCTTCATTTCCTTATCACATTTAGTACATGAAATCTTTGCGTTAAATATGTCTGTCATTTTTAAAATATATACTGTTTTGTGTATACATATAGGTATACACAAAGTATTTAAAGGTTTCTTTTTTGATTTGAGTATTATGGGAAGAATGATAAGTTATGTTGCGAGAATTATCTATACGATCAGAAAATCAAAATCAAACGAAGAAGAATTAGCAAGAGCTACTAATTTGGAAATAGAACGCGCCAGGATGTTCGCGGATAGGGTTTTAGCGTATGAAACTGCACTTCAAAAAGAAAGAAAGCGAGTCGAATCTTTAGAAAGTGCTCTTGAGTTCTCAGAAGCAGAACGTGAGCAGGCTGTGAATTTTGCAGACACATTACATGAGAGGGTTGATGCCTTTACTGATGAATATAGAGCTCATTTGGCTTTAGCGTTAACTGGAGGTGTTAGGGGAGGAAAAGTTTCTAGATTTGCTACAGGTTTTCAGAGAGCTTATGGAGCGATGGCTCGCGAAAATGAGAGGGTTTGTTTAGAAAGAAGAATATTTGAAGAAAAAGCTGTTTCGGCTATAGTTAATATCCAGTCGTTAGCGAGACGACCCTTCGCATTATGCGGGGTCGGTTCTCGTTCTGTAGATTATATGTCTCAGATTCTAGTTGATAAGTATGGTCTTTCTGAGAGCGATTTACAAGAAGCTTTTGAAGATAGTTCTGTAATGAAGAAATTGAGTGATGGTGAAAGCAAGAGTGCTGTAAGTAGAATTGGCGGTTACGATTTTCGTTTTACTAGAATACCGATAGGAAAGGAAAGTGCGATTGATTTAGTTTATGTTGTAAAAGCCCGTCAGATGAAGAGGCCCAGATATTTTATTAAAAAGGCAGAGGAGAGAGTCGTGGGTGCGGTGCGAGAAATAGCAAGAGATTTTCATGAGCAGATACGATTATTTATGGAACAATATCATGCTAGACAAAGTCAAACAATTTAAAAAACTAAAAATCTTATTGTTTAGATGAACATTCTTGATGGTTTGAAAAAATTCTGGAAATATTTGAAAAGAGATAGTTGGGATTCTTGGATAGTTTCTCTGATTTTGGCTTTTGTTATAATTAAGTTTGTGTTTTTTCCATTGCTGTCTTTTGTGATGGCTGCTCCTTTACCTTTGGTTGTTGTTGAATCGTGTTCAATGTATCACTCGACTGATTTTGATGATTGGTGGGACAGGAATGAAGTATGGTATGAGAATAGAGATATTTTTAAGGGTGATTTTGAAAATTTTCCATTTAAGAACGGACTTAATAAAGGAGATATTATTTTGGTTTCAGGACGTGTGGAATATAGTATAGGAGATATTATAATTTTTGATTCTAGTTCTAATTACAGGTTTCCTTTGATTCATAGAGTTATTGAAGAAGAGCCTATAGAGACAAAAGGGGATAATAATTTTGGTCAGTTGGAAGTTGAAAGGGATATAGATGAGGAAATGGTTTTAGGAAAGTCTATTGCTAGAATTCCTGGTCTTGGCTGGGTTAAGCTGATTTTTTTTGAAGGAACAAGAGCTGATAATGAGAGGGGTTTTTGTAGGTGATAACCAAAAATTTAATATACTAGTTCTAAGTAGTTAAGAAGGTGTATTGGGGTTTGAATGGAATTTTGTCATAAGTGTGGTAGTATTATTCTCGTGAATGATAACAAAGCTGTTTGTGCTAAATGTGGGTATAGACCGAAAGGGAAAATTAAGATTCAGGTTTCTGAAAAGATGGCAAAGCCAGAGGGGGTTGCTGTTATCAGGGAAAAAGAATTAGCTACTTATCCTGTTGTCGAGATGAAATGTCCTGAGTGCAAATATAAGGAAGCTTATTTTTGGACTTTGCAAACAAGGTCGTCCGATGAGTCAGAGACCAAGTTTTACAGATGTACAAAATGCGAGCATACTTGGAGAGATTATAAGTAATTTTGTATTATTTCTGATTACATAAAACTCCGACAGATTGATATGGTGTTCAGATCCTGTAATGTACTGCTATATATTTACACGCTTGAGCGGCGAGAACCCCAAGGGCAGCACCGCCGAGTATGATGAGCCCATCAACCCCTACAATTGTTGCGTACGCTGGTGGAGCCAGTTGTGTACATTTAGATAAAATAACTTTGTCAAGTCGAGATGTCTGCAGTGGTTGGGGGAGAGTAGTAACCCGATCTTCAAGCGAATTTCCCTGTACTGAACATTCTAATTCCATTATAATAAATAGTTCCCACCCTTTATATTATTTGCTTATTCTTTACCACCGATGGTAACCGTAACATTTATCTATCTTTATCTGATTTTTGTATTACTGGTCCCGTAGCTCAGTCTGGTCAGAGCACTGGACTCTTAATCCAGGTGTCGCGGGTTCAAATCCCGTCGGGGCCATTTTATAATGATTAAAGCAATAATTTTTGATATGGATGGAGTTCTTGTAGATTCGCCTAAATATGTGTGGCAGTCGAATAACCAACTGCTAAGTAAATATAATATTCATGTTTCCGATGGTAAAATAAAGAAATATTTAGGAAGATCATTAAGAGATCAACTTAATCTCATAATAAAAGATTTTGGGATTAAGGAAGAAATAGACTACAAAGATTTTTCTAAAAAATCTTTTGAATTGCAAATGTCTTTTATGAGAGAATCAGTTAAACCAAATAAGTATATTAATAGGTTGATAGAAAGTGCCAAAAAAAGTGGGATTAAATTGGCTGTTGGTACTTCTAGGGAGAGATTTAAAGCGGAGAAAATACTTGGTATGTTAGAGATATTAGACAAACTAGATACGATAGTTACAGAAGAAGATGTAAAAAAACATAAACCATATCCAGATGTTTTTTTGAAAGCTGCTGAGAAATTGAAAGTTGAGCCAGAGAGTTGTGTTGTTTTTGAAGATGCTGTTAATGGTATTCAGGCAGCCAGAAATGCCAATATGAAAGTTGTTGCTATGAAAACTAAATTTCAGGACGAATCAGATTTGAAAGACGCAGACTTAATTATAAATAATTTTTCTGAGATAGATATCGATAAATTGAAAGAAATTTTTGTAAAATGAAATTCAACTCAAAATTTATTAACCAGTTAGATATAGATTAGTATGGGAAAAGTAAAGTTATCTATTGAGGTTGAGGATGGTAAGGGGACTTACAGAGCTGATTGGAATAAACCTACAAATGTAGATATTTCTGTTGCTATAAGTCAATTGGAAATTTTGAAGCAAGAAATGATTTATAAATTAAGTAAATCTGAAGTTAAATGGAATGGTAAGGATTCTGATTGATATTAAAATGAAATTTAACCTTAACTTAAAGCAAGATATTGAAAAGTATAAAGATTATGTGGTTGTTGTAGAAGGCAAGAAAGACGTGGCTTCTTTGAAGGCTTTGGGTTTTGACAGGGTTTATGCAATTCATAGTACAGGTGTGGCTATTAGAGAGAAGATTGAACAAATTGCGCACGAAGTTGGCAAGAGAGACAAAGTGTGTATTTTGACAGATTTTGACAAAAAAGGAAAGCAGCTCTATATGTTGTTAAAAAAAGAATTTCAGGAGATGGGAGTTAGATTGGATTCTAGTTTGAGAGGTGTCTTGCTTAAAGCCGGTGTTTCACATATTGAGGGGCTTTATCAATTTATGAAAAAGGTTTATAATATTAATTAAATGGAAGTCAAAGAAATTTTAAGAGAGTTTGAAGGTCTTCCTAAATTTGAAGATGGAAGAATAGATTATCATAATTCTAAGAGGGCTCCTGTTTTGATATGTTTTGTTAAGTTTAATGATGAAATATTAATTTTAAAGAGAAGTGAGAATGTCATGGTTTACAAAGGAAAGTGGAATGGGGTAGGAGGTTTTTTAGATGAGGATAAGTCTGTTGAGGAAAAAGTCTTAGAAGAATTGAAAGAAGAATTAGATATAGATAAAGAGGTTGTTAAGGAGATCAAGGTTAGAGATAGTTATGAGTTGTTTGATGAGGAGATTGATAGGACATGGATTATTTTTCCTGTTTTGGCAGAGCTTTCTGAAAAGCCGGAAATTAAATTAGATAGAGAGCATACTGAATATAAATGGATTAGACCTTCGGAAATAGAAGAGTTTGATTTTATTTTCAAAGTTGATGAAATTCTTGAGAGAGCTTTGGGTTAATTATTGAAAGGAGGTTTGTGTTCTGGAGATTGCTATTAATAACCTTTTAATAGTAGTAACGAAATAGAAAGGTTTAAAAAGGATTTTTAATTAAGTTTTATATGAGAACTTACAGAAAAATTAGGAGAAATTACAGGGAAAATCCTGAGAAAGTTAGAGAAATCTTTGAGACAGCAAGAAATACAGATATGGATAGAAGTGAATTAGTTCAACATGTAATGTATCTTGGGGATGATTATAAAAGAGTCATCAGTACTTCGGTGATTCCCATAATGAGAGCATTCTCTCTTGCGGGAGGATTAATTATACTTTCTCCGTTTATAGAAAATCCTGAACAACAAGTTGGTATTGTTATTGGACTCTTTAGTACTATCGGTTATATTATTAATAAAAGTTTATCTGAGCCAGACGTTAAGACTTATAGAGAGTTGAGATCTGATGCTACAAAAAATTTGGAAACTAGAACTCTTAGAACACAAACCACTCAATAATGCCCTTTCTTGATATTATTTCTAATTCATGTCTTAGGGGGGCATTTCTTTATCCTAAATAACATTTCTTAAACAAAACTCAAAATAAAACCTATGATTATCAATAGAAGGCCTAGTTTAGTTAACCATTGTTCTCTCTTTATAGCTTTTAAAACTCGGTCGTCTATTCCATGTTCTTTTCTAACTCGCATATGTACTCTTAGAACAGCGATACCTATGAGTAAAGTTCCTATGAATTCAGATGTAAGAGCAAGTGTGTATATCGCCTCTGGCATTTTGTTATTAGTTAATTATAGTTAATTGGGTTTTTAGGTTTTTTGTTTTTGGGAAACTAATAATATTTAAACAAGTGAAGGGAGGTTTGTGCATTAGGTATTTCTTTTTAGTGGTAACTCACCAAAAGCTTTAAAAAGGAGTTCAAAGTTAGATTTTTATGACCAATGAAGAAGATCAAGTTTTAGGAAAACAAAGATCAGCTATCAGAAGTAAATATGATGGTAGAAGTTACTTTCTCGTAGATATGGGCCTTAAAGGATCACTGCTTGGGTTAGTAGCTGTTGCGGGAGGATTCCTTTTTAACGCATTTTCGGATTTGTCTTTGTTTAATCCTTATAGTTCAAGAGGTGCTGTTGTGCAATACCATAAAGCAAATGATACATTAGAACTTTTACAAGAACAACGGGCTTCTTTGGCGACTCCGGAAATACCCTATGTGTCTGATAGTCTTAGGCCGCTATTAGATGATATATTTGTGGTTGACTCAGAAAGAATAGGCGCAATTAGTGAGGCAACCAGGATAGTTGAAGCAGATATTTCCGCGTTAAAACAAACCGATGATTTTAAGAGTTACGAGACGTGGCCAGAGAGTGCCGAGAAGTATGGGTCTAGAACCATGTTAGGGGGATTAGGATTAGCGGTGTTGCCTTGGTTTCCGATAACTTATTTTCAGAGAAGAAATAACAGAAGAAGAGATGAAGAGTTAGAACAGATTAAAGCACAAAACTCTAATTAATGCCAGAATGCTGATTACTTAATCTAGGCTTTTGTTTGTCGAAGAATTATCAATCAATTAACTTCTTAATGTTTTCGATATTTGAGGAGACTTCGATGCCTTTTTTTGTTAGTTTTATGAGTTTGATTCTGCCTTTTCTTTCAAAGTTGACGAGATTTAATTTTTCCAAGGTTTGTAAAATTTTGACTGCGTGACTATAAGTGCAATCAACTTCTTTGGCGAGAATGCTCCCGTATCTTGCTCTTGAGAGTCGCTTTAAAGCAACCAACATCAGTGCTGGCTTTCGTCTGAAAAAAACATCAAAATTGTCTTTTGTTTTTGTGATCATTTTGTAGAGTTTGATATATACTATCTAACCTATATATTCCATCAATATATTAGCTTTTAAACCTTTCTGCTAAAATGTTATCTAAGAGAGTAGTTAATCGAGGTCACTGTATTTTAGGTAATAGAAAAAGCTTATAACCTCTTTTTTTCTTTTACTACTATGGGAAAAAGATTCAAAATACTTGCGGCAGCTGATATTCACGGGGATTCCAAGATTGCGAGGAAGTTAGCTGCGAGAGCAGAGAAGGAGAAGGTAGATTTAGTTGTGCTTTGTGGCGACGTGGTAGGTTTTGTTGAGACTAAGGATTTGATTAAGCCGTTTAAAGATAGAAATCAAAAAGTTTTAATATTGCCTGGAAATTGGGATTCCTTTGCTACGACTGATTTTTTGGCTCAGTTTTATGGTGTTAAAAATATTCATGGTTATTCTGCACAATTTGAAAATGTTGGGTTTTTTGGCGCAGGCGGTGCAGATATTGGACCTTCAAGAGTGTCTGAGCAGGAGATGATGAAGACTTTGGAGAAAGCACATTCTGGTTTGAGAGGAATTGAGAAAAAAGTTATGTTGACGCATATGCATCCTGCCGGCAGTAAGTCTGAATTTTCTGGTTTTGCTGGAAGTAAGGCAATAAGAAAAGCAATAAAAAAGTTTAAGCCCGATTTGTTGTTGCATGGACATATTCATGAGGCAGGGGGATTTGAAGAAACTATTTATGGAACAAAGGTAATTAATGTGGGAAGGAAAGGAATGATTGTGGAGATTTGAAACCCACCCAACCCACCCTTTGTTATCTTGAGTAATTGTGAACGTTAGGTTGATTGTGATAATAATTTTCTGGAATTTGGCGTAGAATATTATTTAGTGAGCGCGAAGCCGACAGGCGAGAATACCTTGAATTGGGATGATGTTATAGAATAGGGGCTTAGAGATTTGAATTAGCGTAATTTATAAGGGAGATTTTGGGAAGCCTGTATTCTTCTTTCTTCTCTCTTTTCTTCTCTTTTTGTTAAGGAAGATGCTATGCAGAGAAGACTGGCTGCTCCAAGGAATCCGTTAACAAATTCGGTGCTTGGTTTGTATAGTTGTTCTACAGAAGTATGGCTTTCTCTTTGGGGAAGTTCAGGTTTTTCAGATAAATAATTTATAAGAGGTATTAATCCTCCTGCTCCTGCTAAAAATAAAGAACCGAGAGTATTAAGTCTTAGTAATCCCATTTTACTTAGGATTCATGGTTTTAGATAATTATAAACTTATCGTTTGCGACGGTTTTTTAATAGCCAAGATAATAGGAAAGTTTTATAAATTTCATTTCGCGGATATTTATATGGCAGGAAACTGTAGCGGTTATGCAACATATTATCATTTCAATCCTTCTATTGAGTTAGATCTCTCTCGCTCCTCAATTAGTCAACCTAGGGTTACTAGGCTCCATGAAGATTTTGTTGCGACCGATAATGGAAATGTTGTTTATTCAGTATGGAATAATTGTTTTGATAGCTCTGATATCTATAATTCTATAACAAAAATTGATCTTTTTGCAAAATCCATTGCATTCGCGTCTTTGAATTACCGCGAGATGGGAGGAAGTTCAGATGAGGTGCATGAACGAATGAGATCTTTTTTCCTTAGGCAAGGAGTTCCAGAAGATGTTGTTAATAAGCGCGGTGCTGCGATGGTTTATCTTTTTAGAGATTTTTGTGCGGATGCATTGGTGCGCGTACACGGATATGTTATTGATACTTGGACAGAAGAGCATGGACAAGCATTACCTTTAATGGACGCACTTGAAGATTACGTTAGATTAGAAGATACTAGTTTGTTAGATGCTGCTTTTAGTAACCCCACTATTGATGTTCCATTTGAGGTTAGTTCGGTTAGGTCTGTTAACTCTTATTCTCATGATGCAAAACTTGTTTTTGAAACAATTCGTTCTCGTGGTCTGATGGGGAATGTTGTTTTTGAGACGAATGGGATGTACATTGATCAAATGGTTAAAAGTAATGGTGAAGAATCTACAATAGACCTTACGGAATTTATGAGTAGTCTTGAGTTGGTTATTGAAGAGGTTTAAGTTTTTTTGCTGTTTTCTAAATCCAAAAAAATTGCCTCAAATAATTTAGTGAGGCGCGAAGCGCCGAACGCCGGGTATATCACGATAAAAGTTGTTAAGAAGTTCGGGTAATTGGTATTAAAAGAACGTTTTCGAGCCACACTTAAGCGCTTGGGGAAAAAGAACACACTAACCAAATGAGAAATAGAAAAGTTTAAATACCATAGCCACTTATATAGTTACTATGGATACTACAATACAAATAAGTAGGGATTTACTTGGTAAATTGAAAAGCCTTAAGCTTTCTGAAAAAGAAAGTTATGAGGATTTAATCTGGGATTTAATCGAAGATAGAATGGAATTAAGCGAGGAAACTAAGAAAAGTATTGCGAGAGCCGAAGAAGACATTAAAAAAGGCAGAGTTCATAAATGGGAAGACGTTAAAAAGGAGCTGAATATTAATGTATGAAATCGTTATATCCAATGAGGCGAAGAAGCAATTAGCTAAATTGTCTCAAAAAGTGAGAGAAAGAATTGGTTCGGCTCTTGAAAGGATAAAAATAAGACCTCATAAATTTGCAAGACGCCTTTACAAAAGTCAATATTATAGAGTAAGGACGGATGATTATAGAATCATCTTAGATATTAAAGATGTTCAACTTATTATTTATGTCATTGAAGTTGGATATAGAGGAAAAATTTACAAGAAATGATTTACCATTGTAGGAAAACCATAATTTCTCTAACTTTGCTTCGTAAAGTTCTTCTAAGGGTAATAAGGAGAATGTTTAGATTTTAAAAGAATTTAGTTTTTCTGCCTGGGAGAGTTTGATTTTGCAAAATAATTTCTTATTGAATTTAGAGGGAGTTGTTCTTCTACTTCTATTTCTTGGCCTGGAAAAGCTTTTTGATAATATCTACTTAGAGGCACTGGTCTATCAAAAATTGGATCGTAGACCATTTCATCTGCAACACAAATTGTATGCCCGCCCCATTCTATTCTTCCATTAAATGGCTGAGGGATTAAATAACCTGTTATTGCTAGGAGAGTTGGTTTTCTACCTTCATTTAATAATCTCGCGGCCATATCCATTGCTATAACTACACAATGTTCAACATGTTCTCCGTCAGAGGTTCTATAGTTATTCTTGATAATATTTTTATGTTTGCTTTCCAAAAATTCTATTGCTGTTTCCATAAAATTATTTTTTTAAATAGTTTATAAAGCTTTGTTCTCAGAAAAGTTTAGTCTGTTTCGATGTCGCTATGATTTCATCGAAGTCTCTATCGAAGAAGAATAGAATTGTACTTGCAATAGGTTTGATTTGTTTTTCTATGTAGTGTTTGTAGTCTATTTTGTGTTTTAGTTTTTGAATTGGTTCGGGTCCGTCAGTTGTTATATAATATCTTATTATGTTTGAGTCTAGTTTATCTAGTTTTCTAGCAGCTTTAACATGAGGAGGAGTTATTTTTGTGTAATCTTTTAAGGATTTTCTTATTGATTTCTTATACAGAAGTTTTTCGTCTAGCTTACCGCTTTCTATTTTTTTTACATAACTTTTAATGAAAGCAAGGAATTCTTTCCTATGGAATATTCTATTTAGGAGTTCTTTTTGAAATTCTTGAGCAGCTTCTGTCCAATCTCCTCTGATGGCTTCGAGCCCTATGATTTGTATTTCTTCTTTCCCGTGTTTTTCAATCAAGCCTGCGTAACGTTTTTTTGAGCCTCTTTCTGAATGTCTTACTGGAGGCAGTAAGAAAGAAAGATATTGTTTTTCAAATTCTAGTTCTAAGTATGATTTTCTATTGTAGTTCTTTTTTACGAAGTCGTTGTAAAATTTGTTTATGTATTCTTCAATTTTCTTGCCAAGGAGGTTTGCTTTTTCTTTTCCTAAATCAGTTTCAACGAAAACAGAGTCTGTGTCTGAGTAAATTACTTTGTAACCTCTTTCTTCTATTTTTTTAGCTGTTAATTTTATCAGATATTGGCCGAAGTGTGTGATTGCATTTGCCATCTTTAATGAAAAGTAGCGGCAGTTTGGAGAGGCTAAAACGCCAAAAAAAGAATTTTGGATAATTTTTATTGCATAGGATGAGAGCTCTCGTTTTTCTTTCTTGGCTTTTTCTCTAGCTTGATGTAAGTTTTCTATTATTCCTGGTAAAATCCCGGAGCTGTTTTTGAAATAAGCTTTGTTGGGACTTTCGATAGAACCAGGTTCTTTTTTTTCTAAATAAGAAGAAGGGTCTATGTTGAATGTTTTAATTATAGATGGATATAGTGATTTGAAATCTAAGACCAAGACATTATGGTAAATTCCTGGTTTTGAGTCCATTACGTATCCACCTTTTATTCTCTCTTCTTTAAAACCATAAATATTTGTTTTTGAAACTAGGCCTTTTTTTCTAGCTTCTCTGATGTATAAAGAATCGAAAGCTGCAATCGATGCCGTTATTCTGTCTAATGGCAGGCCTGTTAGGGTCGATCTTTCTATGGCGAGTTCGATTATTTTTGTTTTTTTTAAAATATCGAAGACAAGCTTGCAATCTTGAAGGTTATATTCGACTAACTTTTTTTGATCTTTCTTATAGAGCTCTTCAATTTTTTCATGCCTGGCCTTTCCTTTTAACAGTTTACCTTCGCCTAAAATTTCTTGAGAGACGTCTTCTAGAGTGTAAGAATCAAACTTTGCTTGTTTTATAGAAGGAGCTTCTTTTATGAAGGGATCTTTTATTAGGTTTAAAGCATCGAGGACTTGTCTTCCTGGGATTTTTGCAGAGGAGGCTCGGAAAAAACCCTGAGAAATTCTTATTGATGCGTTTTGATTTGTTCTTCCAATGTCGAAGGGGATTTTATGTTCTTCAAACTTCTTTTTTAGAAACATTAAGTCAAAGTCGATGACATGCCAACCAGTTATTATATCTGGATCTATTTTTATCAATTCCTCTTTAAATTTCGAAAGTAAATCTGGCTCGTTTTTACATGAGACTGCGTTAGGAATTTTTTTATTTGAAATGATGAAGTTCTTTTTGTAATTCTCGCCGTAGAGACCGATGCAAAATAAATCATTCATTTTTTTGTCAGATTCTATGTCTAATGAAATTACTTTTAAATTTGGTTTTGAGTTGGTTGGTTTTATTTTTGGATTTTGAAAAAGCAAGTCTGTTCTTTCTCCTATTTCTCCTTTATCTAAAAATTCTAAAGAGCCTAGTAAATCATTGTCGATTATGAATCTTGTTGTTGGTTTTAAATCTGCTTCGTATGATTCTATGCCTTTTTTTTCGAAAGCAGAAATAAGCTTTGTTATTTCTGCAGGAATATTGGCTGTAATTTTAATGACTTTCTTTTCTTTAAAATTTGTAAGTTTTGTTTTCTCAACTTTGTATTTTGATAGCAAATGTTTTGCTTTTTTTAGGTCTTTTTCTTGTATGAAACAATAAGGCTCGAAGTCATGCAAAGAAAAGAAAGATTTTCCATTTTCGAGTCTTCCGAATAGTTGGATGTAGGTCTTTTCTCCGATTACTATGTGACTAGAATCTACTATGAATCCTTTCATGCTTTTAGAAGGATAATTGGGTTTTTAGGTTTTTACCCACTAAACCCTAAATTATCGGTAATTGTTATCGGCGCTATTTGGTTAATAGAAGACGTTTGAAGAGATACTTTTTAATATGATAGTATCGCAGAGACGAGCAATTAATTGAGGCAATTTTGGTAAGATTTATATATTAACGGCCACTAAATCTGGTATGAAAATAGAGGTGAATATCGGGAAGAAGTATTTTTTTGGGATTTTGGGTGCTTTGTTAGTTTTGGCTGGGATTATTTTCGTTAATGCTCAGGACCCTAATGTTTTTGGTCATATAGCTGGTGAAGTTGGTGCTGGGACGTTTACTGGAGGTACTAATGATGCCTGGATTTTTCCTGGGACAGTGAGTATTGGAACATTAGGAGGAGCAGGGACTATAGGACCCTCTCTTGAGTTAAGAACTGGGAGCAATTACTTGTTGTCTCTTGAGACAGGAGTTCCTTTGAATATTATAAGGTTTTTTGCAGGTGGAGGAGAAACAACAGCCATTACAGCAAGTAAAGTGTCTGGCTTAGATAAATTTGCTATTAATATTGGAGGGTTGGGAAGGATGCCTGAAATTGCAATTTTTCGGGATAAGGTTAAGGTAAGTGGCGAATTGTGTATTAATAATATTTGTCGTTCAAACTGGCCTTCTGGAGGAGGCAGTAACGTGCGTGTAGCTAGTGGATTTTTAATTCTTAACCTACAAAATGGAATTGTCTCTACTCTTGATATTGGATTTCAGCCTGATGCTGTTCTGGTTAGAGCAGTCGACTTTAATACTGGTGGACCTGTTAGATGTGGTGCGGAAGACTCTGTTTCTAATGGGGGATTATTTTTAAGACCATCAAACTTAAATGATTGGCAAAAATATAGATGGATGTATAAAGATGGGAGTGTCTGTCCTGTTACAGGATCTTCTTTATCTGTACAGGTTAAGTTTAATAGTGACAATACTCTTAGTTTTAGAAGAGATTATGCTCTTGGCAGTGGAACTGAGACAAGAGTTGAATATGTTGTTTATAAGAATGGATAGTTTTATGTTTTTAGTTTAATCGGCTTTGTTTATAAAGTCAATTTAAATTAGGACTTTTTAAACAGAAAGTTGCTCTGGCCCTCTTTTTTATTAAATTTTTATTTTTTCTTAAAATCATCTAATAAAATAATCAAAGCCATAACTTCATTTAATTGGAATCTGGCTGTTTCTTCAAGAAAATCTTTCCTATCAAAAGTTTCCTTGTCTGAGTGACTTTTAATTTCACTTCTAATTGTATATATAAAATCTATTTTATTTTTTATTTTATCTGAATGATTTTTAAAAATACCTCTTTCAACATTAAAAAGTTTTCTAAATTGTGCATATGCTTTAGGAGCATCAAGTATAGAATTGCCAACTTTTATTTTTAAATATTTTTCTAGAGCTAAATAAGCTTCTTCCATACTTTCTGGATAATCCTTTTTTGCGAAATTAATTAAAGAATTCGTAAAATGATTGTTTGCGTCTAAAAAATCTGAAGAGCTAATTATCTCATAAATTTTCTTTTTGTTTTCTTCTTCTTTTGGAGAGTTTATCCTATCAACAAAAATTTTATTTTTAATTACTTCCACTCTGAAAGGAATTGTTTTCAACGCTAACAAACTATTAAATTCCAATATAAATCCATTAAGATGACCATAATTATTATTGAGATTTTCTTCACAAATTTCTTTGATTGTCTGAATAAATAGCTCCGTGGTACTTATAAAATCATTTAAATCAGAATTTAAAAAATAATTATGCAGTTGATTTATTTCTCCAAACAAACTAATTTTTCCTTCAGGCAGATGATAAGATAGCCTTTCCAAAAATAATGGAGTCGATATTATTTGCCCTTGAAGAGGTACATTTTCATTAATAGAATAAAGAGTCATGAGTCTAATTACTTTAGATATATTGTCGGAGCTAAAAAAGTCCTTAGTTCTACCTTTGTGTATATGTCCCCTTTCTCCAAATAAGCCTCTGATAATTCTTTCCATCATATTCTAATAGGTTCCTCTAATTTAAATCTTGACTTTTTAAACAGGGACTACTTTTTAAACAAAGCCAGTTTAATCATAAGTTTTAAAAGAGTGTTTTATTTCTAGTTTTTATATATGGTAATAGAGTATAAAAGAATAGATCCTCAGCTTAAGCTTGATTTTCCTCAGGAGCAAAGAGAAATAGCGTTTAGTCATCCTATTTTTGATGCGAGGATTGCAGAGTATGGCGTCGATGTTAGATCCGAGACTTATGTGAAAGATGTTCTTGAAGAGATGAGGGAAAGGCATGGAGATAATGATGTAGATGTAAAGAGAGCTATTTTAATATTGTCGGGGCGAACGGAATTATATGTTGATGGAGGAGATACAGAGCACACATTATCTTTTGAACAAGAAATAATTCGTTCTGTTTTTAGGAATACCCTTGGAGAACATAGAAGGAATACTCTTAGAAAATATAGATCTAGGGAAATAAAATCTGGTTCGGGTAAATAACACAACTTTTATTACCTCATTCTGACTAGTATTTACATGGGATTGCAAATCGGCGACATTGTTATAAGAAAAGAAGTTTCGTTTTCTGATTTGAAAGGCGAGGTAATAGCTGTCGATGCTTTCAATGCAATTTATCAGTTTTTGACTTCAATTAGACAGCCGGACGGGACTCCCTTGATGGATTCTAAAGACAGGATAACTTCACATTTTTCTGGTTTGTTTTATAGGAATATTGCTTTGCTTTCTGAGGGAATTAAGCTGGTTTATGTTTTTGATGGTGAGTATAATAAATTAAAGGCGAGGACGCATGAGAGGAGAGAGGAAGCTAAGGATTTGGCGAGGGAGAAATTTAGGACTGCTAAAGATGAAGAAGATATTGAGGCGATGGGCAAATATGCGAAGGGGTTTGCCAAGCTTGATGATAAAATGATTAAAGAGTCGAAGGAGTTGTTGGAAGCCATGGGGGTTGCTGTTGTGCAGGCTCCTGGCGAGGGAGAAATGCAATGTGCCGAGCTTGTGAAGTCAGGAGAAGCTTATGCTGTCGGAAGTCAAGACTATGATGCTTTAGTCGTTGGTGGCAAGATGTTAATACAGAATTTAACTCTCGCGAGAAAAAGAAAAACTGCTTCTGGATTCATATATATTGCTCCTGAATTGATAGAATATGAAAAGACTTTGAACCATTTAGACATTGACGGAGACCAATTTATTTGTTTGGCAATTTTAGTCGGGACAGATTTTAATGCTGGCGGCGTTAAAGGTATCGGGCCTAAGAAGGCTCTTGTTCTAGTTAGACAAAGAAAGTATCCTGTTGCTATTTTTAAGGAAGTTGAAGAAAGATTGGATTTCAATTGGCAGGAAGTTTTCGAGATTTTTAAAAAGCCAAATGTTAAGAAAGTTAAAGTTAAGTTTCCCAAGTTGAATGAAGAAGAGATTAAGAGGATTCTGGTTAAAAAACACGATTTTTCTTTGGAAAGGGTTGAGAAGCAGCTTGGTAAGTTGAGGGAAGCGAAAAAACAGGCAGGACAACAGAAGTTGTTTTGATTGTGTGGAGGGTGCTAAGTCAGCTGTCTTAATTCTCTAAAGACATATGTCTTAAAATTGATAGAAATGTTTTTAAAGTCATTTGTCTTAAAAATGTTAAGTCATTTGTCTTAAAATGGAACCTCAAGATAATAAAGAAATAGATGAAGTTGAAGATGAAATAGAAGGGGCTTTAAAAGATCCTAGAGGACTTGTTGTACATCAGAAAAGATTAGCATTTTGTCTGTCTTCAGGCATTGTTAATATTCTGGAAGATTATCTGAAAAATAAAGGTGTATTAAAACAAGGGGTTAAGCTAAACCACCAATGGTTTAAAAAGAAAAAAGAGAATGTTAAGAGCATTATTACTGAAAAAATAACTACCTCTTTAGATAGTTTGGTAAAATTGGATAGAATCCTAGATGTTGCATATAATATAGAATCTAAAAGAAATGAGTTGGTTTATGGTAAAAAAGTTTCTGAAAAAGTGTTAAGAGACTTGATTAGTCAATATCTTGATCTTAAAAAGGAGGTTGAAGAAAATGGAAGTTGACCCGAAGGTATATGTAAGTTACTTTGTTTCATATTTATTAAATGAGTTAAATGATTTATCAAATATAAAGCAGATTATTCTATTTGGCTCTGTTGCCATAAGCGAAGCGAGAAAAGATAGTGATATTGATATTTTTGTAGATATAAATAAAAGAAATGAGAAATTAAAGAACAAGATAAAAAAAATAACAGAAGAATTTTACAAAAGCAGAGAGGCTTTATTATTTAAAACCAGAAAAATTGATAATAAAATTAATGTTATTATTGGTAAGCTTGATGAGTGGAAGGATTTGAGAAATAGCATTGAAAGTACAGGAATTGTTTTATACGGGCCATATATTTCTAGTAAAGTTAAAGGTAGGAAATACACTGTTTTTTACTGGGACAAAATAGAGAAAAACAGAGGAGCTTTTTTGAATAAGGTTTATGGATTTAAGGTTAAAGATAAGAGATATAAGGGACTTATTGAAGAATTGAATGGTAAGAAACTAGGAAAGAGCAGTGTTATGATTCCTGTTGAACATAGAAACGAAATTATCAAGCTTTTAAAGAAATATAGAGTTAATTCTAAAATTCTTGAAGTTTATGCTTGATAATTAATAGAGGTTAAGGGAAGCGAAAAAACAGGCAGGACAACAGAAGTTGTTTTAGAGACGAATGAGCTATTTAGTGTAATTTTTTAGTGATTACAAAATCGAAAGGTTTAAATATTGGTATTTGACATTATTGATCATGGCAAAAAAGTCAACAAAGAAACCAGTTAGTAAAAAAACCTCTAAAAAAACAGCGAAGAAAGCAGTTGGGAGAGCTACAGCAACTATACAGCCTGTGTGGAATAGAACAAAAACATGGTTAGGGAATAATAAAAGAGTAGTAGGTATTACAGCAGGAGCAGTAATTGGTCTCGGTGCTCTTGGTTCTGGTGCTTATTGGATGTTAAGAAATCCGCAAGAAAATATCGTCTTTAATAGCGTCCTCAATGATGATAAAAATACTAGAGTCACATATACTGAAGGAATTTCTGGAGACCAAATAAGAATGGATGCTTTTAGGAGAGGCTATACTTGGGAAATGTATGACACTGAGGATGCGACAAGTATTGACTGGAAAAATAATACAACGCCTAGATTCGATGCAGATAGAATAGAAACGCTTATAATCAGACCTCCAAAAGGAAGAGGCATGCCGGACGGCAGATCTTATTGGGAATTCACTCCTGAAATGATTGGTAATGATACTATTGATGGGAGCAGAGCAGAGGGAGCGCTTGAGACAGCCAATAATTTTTATAGGAGCAGAAAAGCAGAAATTAGGGAAGAGAAACGTTCTGAATATATTAAAGCTATTGACGAAGCCGTAAATAGCCTTTCTGGTAATTAATTTTTTTTACTTTTTTCTGTCAAGATTGCCGATACAGAAAACCACATGCTTTAGCATGTGGATGAATGCAATCTTGAGCATCCAAAAAACTAACAAACCACACACTTTAGTGTGTGGTAAACTCAAAGTTTTTTTGATGATAAATTTTTCAAGAAAGTTTTATAAATGATTCAATCTTAGTTATTTGATGATGAATAAGAAAGGCGGATTTACAGGAATTGCTAAGATAGTCCTCTGGGTTGGCGGAATTTATCTTCTTTTATCTGTTTTATCTTTCCTTATTTTAGGATATGGCTTAGCTGAATTTGTGGAAAAAGAGGTTGAGACTAAAATTTCTGATGCTGTAAGGAATACAGAAAGTTTTGGAGTTGTTTTTGCCTCTCAGTTTGCTTTCTTTGATTTTATCTTTGGACAAATTCCTAGTTATCTAATTAATTTCACAAATAATACTAGTGCTGCAATAATTATTATAGGCATATGGTTTCTATTATTGTTAACGTTTGGGGATGTAATGTCTATTTTTGGTACATTTTCTAAGACAGCAAGTTGGGCTATTGCTATTGTATTGGTTATAGTAGCTGCTAATATAAAAATTATTACGTGGATTGCTGTAGTAGGGCTCGTGTTAGCTGCAGGTTTGGGTGCCGCCGCCGTTTTTGTTAATATAATTGGTATTTTTATTATTTTTATTCTATTTAATTATGGGTCTGATGAGATTAGAGAATGGGTTATAGAAAGGAAGAGGAAGGAGATGGGAATTAGAGCAGCGATGGGAAGCGGTAAGGCGAAGGCAGGTTTACAGACTCTTGCAGAAATTGGTGAGACATCTTATAAGATAGGGAAGAGACCCTAAACTTATTTAAACTATTTTCTATTTTGAGGTATATGAATATAAAAATAGGTGTTTTGTTATTTTTGTTTATATTCGTATTTAGCTTTGTTTCTGCTCAGGCTCCTCCATTACCTTTTGAGGATGAACTTCCTCTTGCAAATGAAACAGAACAGATTAAGGAGTTTGTTGAAGAAAGAAAATGGGAATATTTGGGAAAACAATGGAAATCTTTTGCACTGAACAATACTGTTATTGCACGCATTGATAATCGTCTTAGAGTAATTAATCCTGCTTTGTTTTTTATTTTTGGAGAAGACTATGATTTGTCTTTGCTTTTTTTGTTTGTAGTGATTTTATGGATAGCTTTTTTTGTGACTTTTGGAGAAATATTTAGTTTATATGGTACTTTTAGCAAAGAAATTAGCTGGGCTTTAGGTTTTATTTTTGCAGTTATTATCGGTCATCTCAGAGTTTATGAGGGTTTGTCATTAGTCATATTTAAAATAATATTTTTTAGAGAAGGGATTTGGGGATGGGTTGCTTTTGTAATCTTTTTTATTCTTTATGTTGCTTTCCTGCTTTCTATAAAGAAAATGTTAATAGGAATTCGTAAGAAGATTAAAAAAAAGAGAGAAGAGAGAGCTAAGAAGCAGGCTGAGTTTGATAGAGAAGTTATCCATAAGACTGCAGAAGCAGTATTAGAAGGAACAGGAGCGAAAAAGAAATAAAATGCCGTTGTTTGACTTACTGAGATTTGAGAATCCTGAAGTCTTGGCTTTTGCCCTTGGATTTTTGGTTTTTATTTTGGTTTTTTATGTATTGACTAGAGCTACTGGTGATAAAGGCACTTCTCTTGTTGTTGCTTTTGCTATTTCCGGAATTGCTACTTTTTATTTATATAAAGAGGAGTTTATTTTAGAGAGAAGGATAATTGCATTTTTGCTTGTTATAGTTGTGGTTGTTATCTTTTTGAAAATATTGTGGGCTTTTATTAGAGGAACTCAGGGAAGGCATTGGAGATAGAAGGAATATGAGACTCGGAATAGACATTATCGGAAACATTGCAATCTTGAAGTTTGATAGGAATGCAAAGTTAAGAGATAAAAAGAAATTTGCTGAGAAGTTGTTGAGGAGTCATAAGCAAATAACGAGTGTTTTAGAGAAAGTTGGAAAGTTTAGTGGCAGGCTTAGAACGCAGAAAACTAAATTTCTTGCTGGAGAGAAGACAAAAGAGGCTTTGTATAAAGAAAATGAATGTATTTTTAGGTTGAATGTCGATAGTTGTTATTTTTCTCCGCGTTTGTCTTCGGAAAGAAAAGAAATTGCAGGCATGGTGAAAAAAGGAGAAAGTGTTTTGGTCATGTTTGGCGGTATTGCCCCTTATTCAGTTGTTATTGCTAAAAAGAGAAAAGCAAAAAAAGTTGTGAGTGTCGAAATAGGAAGAGAGTGTAATAAATATGCAAAGATTAATGTTAAGAGAAATAAAGTTGAAGATGTTGTCGAGTTAATTCAGGGAGATGTCAGGAAAGTCTTTGAAAGTCCTTTCCTGAGCACTGTAAACTCTAAAAGCTCGTCTTCACTCGCAAAACGACAGAGAGTTTTCAGCGTACAGAAGAAAGTTTCATTGATTAAAGAGCGATTTGACAGGATAGTTATGGCTCGTCCAAACTTGAAAGATTCTTTTTTAGATGTTGCCTTTTCTAAAATAAAGAGAAATGGAGTCATACATTATTATGGTTTTTATGAAGAGAAAAACAAAAGCCAGATTAAGGAGTTAATTCTTTCTGAGGCTAAGAAAGCCAGAAAGGAAGTTAAAATTCTTAGAGTGAAAAAAGCAGGGGATGTCGGTCCTTATAGGTTTCGGTATAGAGCTGATGTGAAGGTTTTCGGTTAGTTTGGGTCTCACTAATCTCCAGCCCATTCGTTTTATGGTATATTTTTGAGGATTTGATAGATATTTTGCTATTTCGTTTACTGTTCTGAACCCATACATAAGAGAGTCTGGAATATCCATTCTTGTTTTTTCCTCTAGTGCAGATATTAAGAGTTCCCTATCTGTGTTGTCATACTGGAGATCTTCTTCTAATCTTGTTTTTGGAGTTACTTTTATGTGTTTTGATAATCCGAAGTTTTCTTTCCTGATTATTTTTATTACAAGGACCTTTGCTCTTCTGTATGTTAAACGGCGCATTTTCTTATAACTTTAGAGTTTAGTTTGATTTTTTAAACCTTTCTATAGCTTTCTTTCGGCTTTTACAGCTGTTGGGGCTTCGCCGCCGTGCCATGTAAATCTTGGACGCATTCTCATTGGATAGATTCTTTCTGAGTTGTCGTCTAGTATTATTGCAGAGCCTTTTAGAGATGGCAAATCATTCAGAGATTTTTTTATACTTTCTAAAAGATATGTTTGCATTATTTCATTAAGTGATTCTATGTCGGGTTTTGCAGTTACCCTATGAGAGATTACGATGTCTGATTGTGTCATGGCGTCTTTGTGGATTTGGCCTGGTTGTTGGGTTGCAAGAACTAATGAAATTCCTGGCTGCCTTCCTTCTCTTAATAATTGCACGAGAGCATCTGTTGCTGGCGTCTTGTAATCTTTAGGTAAAAATTCATGTGCTTCGTCAATAAAAATCCAGACAAGTGGCGTTTCTCTTGTAATTTTGTAGGACAAATAATCGACTCCATGCTGTATTGCTTGTATTTCTTCTTTTTTTCTTGCATCTAGTCTGTTTTTGAATAATTTTCTTGAAACAAGTCCGATGACTAATGCTCTGACATTGAAAGCCCCTATCGAGCTGTAAACTGATAAATCTAAAATAGAAGTTTTTCCAGATTCGATTAGGTCTGTTATTTCTGTGCCCTTTCCTGATTTTGCGAAAATTCCCCATGTGTCTGCTGCTTGAAATAGAGCAGAAGCAACATTTTTTGTTTCTCTCGATATATCGTGTGCCGAGTGAATTTCATTTTGTACGTCTTCCAAAGAAAAGTCAGAGCCAGATTCTTTTAATTTGGTAATTACAGTTTCAATTAATACTCCTTCTTGTGAGGTCATTGATAAGTTAAATGTTGTTATCCAGTCTTCAGCCTCAAGTTCAGAAGCTTTTAGAGCAAATACGTCGTCAACAGGAATGTTTTTTTCTTTATATTCTTGGATTTTTCCGTAAGGGACGAAAACTTTTACAGGCAATTCTTTTGGTTTTAGTTTCCATTCTTCTAAAAGGAGTTTTTCCTTCTCGTTTTTAAATTTCATTGTCCAGAAAATTCCCATTGTGTCAAAAATTAACGATGCAATATTTCGTGATGTTTCTGGTGGAAGGCTTGAGAGTTCTTCTGCTATTACACCCAATGTGTAGGATTTTCCAGATCCTCTTTTTCCAGCAACTAAGATAACATGACTTCTTGCAATGTCCATATAGAGATGATTAGAAAGAGACGTATAATTGCCCATTGTTACATAACCCCTTCCTAAAAAGATAAGTCCTTTGTCACCAAACTTTTTTTTGTCTGCTGTATCTCTCCCGAGGATTATATCATATGGCATATTTTTTTTAGGTAGAGAAGTATATAATTATTTGGTTGTCTAACAATCTTTAAATAATTCCTTTTTGTGTATTAGTCATGCGAAAAAGAGGGTTTGCGGTTACGACAATTGTGCTTATCGGAGTCATTGCTGTCGCTTTAGTTATCATGGCGCTTGTCGGTTTTTCTATTTTCAGTCAGAAGCAGGAATTGAGGATTACCGGCAAGGTCACCGAGCCGTTTGCAGATTCTAATTTGTCATGGGACGCTGTCATAAAATTATTTATTGTTTTCTTAGTCGGCTTTTTTGTTGTGGTTATTATTTACTTTAGAAGAAAATACAAAGGTGTTTTTAATTCAAAGAATCCTTTTAATTTGAGGCATGAGTTGAGGTGAGGTTATTAAGATATCTTGCATTTGATTTATCAAAACCTTTTTAAAACATTCTTCATAAGGATTTAATGTCTGGAGATAAAATGGCATCTGAGAAGTCAAAGAGTGAGAAGAGCGAGACGATTGAAATCCCGATTGGCAGGTATTTGAGCAGAGCGAGGGAAAACCCTTGGATGGTTTCTACTGTTGTTCTGGGTGTTTTGTTAGTTGGCATGCTTGTTTTTGGTTCAGGAAGCGGCAGTACGAATGTGATGAGCGAAAAAGCTGTAACTGAGAAAGTTATTAATTTTCTGAATTCACAGGTTGATGGAGAAGTAAGTTTAGATTCTATTTCGAGGAAAGGTTCTTATTATGAATTAATTGTTTTTTACCAAGGAGATAGGATTCCTTTACAGGTAACTTTGGATGGGGAGAACTTAATTTCTGATTTAGTTCCTATAGACATTGGTTTTGGGGGAAATACAGGCAACACTAATATCGGTAATACAAATGCTGTAGGAACAGTCGATATTAATATCGAAGGAGCATATTTTAAAGGAAATGAAAATGCTCCTGTCACAATAGTAGAGTTTTCTGATTTTGAATGTCCGTTCTGTAAAGGGTTTTATTCTGATACTTTGCCTTTAATTGAGGAGAATTACATTAATAAAGGAAAAGTTAAACTTGTTTATATGCATTTTCCCTTGACTAATATTCACTCAAACGCACAGGAAGCTGCAGAAGCATCAGAGTGTGCTGGGGAGCAAGGCAAATTCTGGGAGATGCATGATAAGATTTTTGAAAACCAAGAGATAATGAGTGTTAGTAATTATAAAATCTGGGCTAAGAGTTTTGACTTGAATTCGGAGGAGTTTGATTCTTGTTTAGATGATGGAAAGTATGAGGATAAAGTTCAGGAGCAGTTGGCTTATGGTTCGAGTTTAGGAGTCACAGGAACTCCCGGATTTTTTATAAATGGAAAGCCTCTTTCTGGAGCCCAGCCTTTCTCTGCCTTTGAGCAAATTATAGAAGCAGAGTTAGCTTAATAATATTTCGCGGCGGCGTATTTATGAAAAAGAAATTAACCGAAAAACAGGAATATGTTCTAAGAAAAAAGGGTACAGAGTTGCCCTTTACTGGTAAGTTATTGCATAATAAGAGGAAGGGGAAGTATGTTTGTGCTGATTGCGGGAATGTACTTTTTGATTCTGAAACAAAATTTGACTCTGGAACTGGGTGGCCTAGTTTCTATGATGCTAGAAAAGGCTCTGTGAGATTTAAGAAAGAAGGGAAATTATTTTTTAGAAGAACAGAAGTTGTTTGCGCTAAGTGTGGAGGACACTTAGGCCATGTCTTTGATGACGGGCCTAAAGATAAAACAGGAAAAAGATATTGCATTAATAGTGCTGCATTGGAGTTTGAGGGGAAGTGACTAGAGTTTCTTTTTATTGCTAGAATTGATATAATCAGCTTTACATATACTTTATTAACACAATGTTTAAAAATCTTTTTTGTGATTAATGCATATGAAGGTTGAAATTGATTATGCTCATGGTCTTTTTGATATTTTATCTCACATAGTTTTGCCTGAAGAACAGCTTGGTGTTATCCGCAAAGGAGGAGTCTCGTGTGAGGAAATGGAAGAAGTCAGAGGAAAAAGAGTTTTCCGATCAGGGGCTATTGATTTGCCAGTTCCCTTGAGAACATTTGAATTAATTGCTCGTACTAATAATAGGATGTTTAGTTCTGTTGTAGTATTTGAAGTTGAACCTGGTATGAATCTTAAACGAATGGGTGAAAAATTGTCTAATCGTTTGGGGAAGTCTTGGTATAATTCTTCAGGAAACTCCTGGGAACCAACAGGGTTTTATCTTGATAGAAATCGTCGCCCCATTGTTTCTATTAGTCAGCCATATCATATTCCGGATTCGTATTGTATTGGCCTTGGTTGTTATGGCACTCTTTCCCTCACACTTACTGATTTTAATGACTTTGCTGTAAATATGGGCGCGTTAGAACGTGTTACTGACGCGTTTCTCGATTCGTGTCTCTCATCCTATCATTCTCCTCATGAGAAATCAAAATTGCCTAGTGAATTACATCTTAATTGCGCTTTCGATACGGATTTTTAACGAAATCATAGCAATTCTTAAATACTTGTTTTATTTGGCTTTTCAATGGTGCATGAACTTCCTGAACTTCCTTATGCGTTTGATGCTTTAGAGCCGCACATAGATGCTC
The DNA here is from genome assembly GCA_022561055.1 of Nanobdellota archaeon. Taxonomy (GTDB): domain Archaea; phylum Nanobdellota; class Nanobdellia; order Pacearchaeales; family GW2011-AR1; genus JADFRY01. The sequence continues at coordinate 28,178 of JADFRY010000009.1, forward strand.
GCACAATGGAGATTCATCATGGAAAGCATCATCAGGGTTATGTTGACAAGTTGAATAAGGCTTTGGAAGCACATGCTGAGCTGCAAGATAAAAGTATTGAAGAGCTTTTGAAAAATATTGATTCTGTTCCTGAAAATATTAAGGCTGTCGTGATTAATAATGGCGGTGGACATGCAAATCATAGTTTGTTCTGGCAAATTATGGCTAAAGAAGGAGGTGGTAATCCTGAAGGAGCTATTGCAGATGCCATAAACGAATCTTTTGGGAGCTTTAATGATTTCAAAGAAAAATTTTCTGATGCCGCTGCAACGAGGTTTGGGAGTGGTTGGGCGTGGCTTGTCATTAATAAAAATGGTGAGTTGGAAGTTGTATCGATGGCAAATCAGGATTCTCCCTTGATGGATGGTAAAACTCCAATTTTAGGTCTCGATGTTTGGGAACATGCTTATTATTTGAAGTATCAAAATAGACGCCCGGAATATATTGAGGCTTTTTGGAATGTTGTGAATTGGCCTAGGGTTGCAGAGATGTTTGAGGAGGCTAAGAAGTAAGTTCCACTAATTTTTCTTCTAAACCAAATTTTGCTTTCAACCTTTCTATAATCGATGAATGTATTTGTGACACGCGAGATTCGCTAAGATCTATTGTTAAGCCAATTTCTTTCATTGTTAACCCGCCATAATAATATAAATCTACAACCAGTCTTTCTGCTTTAGTGAGACCTTTCATAATACACTTTCTGAAGTCTTCTTTGAAAGCGGTTGTTTGTTCATCACTATTTCTGCCATTGTTTTCAACTATTTGGTTGTAGTCATAATTTACTACCTTATTTTCTTTTGCGTCTAGTATAATATCTATAGGCACATCTAATTCTTTCGCAATCTCTTCATCTGTTGCATGCTCTCCTGTTTGATTAAAAATTCTTTCTTTTGTTTTTTTTATCCTATTTATTTTGCGTCTCGCGTTTGGTTTTACCCAATCCATTGCTCTTAGTTCGTCGAGTATTGCCCCTCTTATTCTTGGTGTGCAATAAGTCTCAAACTTTATACCCCTTGTTAGATCATAGGCATGAATTGCATCTATAAGACCGAATAATCCTGCAGATATAAGATCGTCTAATTCTACTTTATCCGGGAGGCGTGCATATATTTTTTTTGCGTTATATCCAACAATGGGATGATATTTTTCTATTAAGAAATTCCTAATTTCTTCGGATTTTGATGCATCGTATCTTTGCCATACTTCACTCATAGGAATGTCGTCTAGATAGTTAATTCTCCTTGTTCCTATATTTCCTTTATTATCAGGGTTGGTTATTCTCCCGTTTATTGCGTATGGTCTATGTCTTTTTGCGCTTGGGCATTTTCCATTAGAAGGAGAAGTTGTACCATTTCCATTAAGATATGAGTCTGCTACTGTGCCGTTATTATTATGACCTCTTTTTATCATATTTGATATTAGCTTTATCTCATGATTCTATTGTTTTTTGAACTTATAAGTTTTTGTAGCATTGGATTTTAGAATTTATTTTTAGTTCTACTTTTCCAGGAAAGCAATTTCCTCTTCACTAAGCTTGAGCTTATTTTGGATTTCGGGATTGGCCTTTAGGATGATTTTTATTGTGTTGAAATCTTTTAGTGCTCTTTTTGCTGAGTAGTGGACATATTTAGCGTATTTTTGTGCGATTGTTTTCTTTTTTGCGATTTTTTGATTGTTGAGCCATATTTTTAAAATTCTTTTTGGCCTATCGTATTTTACAAAACCATGGTTTGGATATTTTTTTGCGTAAGATATTCCAGCGCTCTGGAAGATGTTTTGGTAGAGAAGGAATCGCCAGAACTGTTGCCTGTAAATTCTTCCTCTGAATTTATCTGCATTACTTAAGGCAAGATAAGCATTTGCGAGAGTTTCGTTTTTGTATTCTTTTGGTATGTTTTCTTCAATCCAGAGCAAGATTTCATCTAATGACATTTTTGTATTGTCAAAGAGTCCTAAGAAGTTTTGTCTTTCTTGGAATAAAAGTTTGAGAATGTGAAAAATGTTTTCTTCTTTATCTCTTTTTTCTAAGTAGTCTAATGAAGATATATTTTCTAGTGAATATGTTTGTAAGTCATTTAGAGATGCTCTTATATCACCTTGGGATTTGAGCGCTATTTGCCTTAGAAAGTGTATATTTTCTTCTATTTTTTCTTTCTCTATTATTTTTTTTAAAAAGTTGATTACTGTTTCTGTGTTAAGTGCTTTCATTTCTATTAATTTGCATTTCCTTCTTAGTTCAACAAATTTTGATTGCCAAATATCATTTCCAGTCATTATTAGAGGATGAAATGTTCTGTCAATTATTCTTATTAGTTCCGGAACGCCACCAATATCTGTGCCAGTAACGCCGTCTACTTCATCCATGAGAAGAATTTTTCCTTTTTTGAATAAGCTTTCTTGTTCTGACGCAGGTTTTAATATTTTTTCTAGTTTAGCTTTATTTCTTAAGTCAGAAGAATTCAATTCAAATATTTCAAGATTATTTTCTTTTGCAGCGGTTAGCACTAATGAAGTTTTTCCTGTTCCCGGCGGGCCGTAAAGTAAAATTGCTTTTCTTTTAGGAAATTCTTTTAAAAATTTTTGGACTTCCTGGATTGCCTTGTTTTGTCCTACTAAATCTGAGTATTTTTGCGCCCGATATTTTTCTGCAAAACTTTGAGTTTGGAGTTGCATTTTTATTTTTTATGGGAGACCGTTGTAGTTTGTTCTTTTCTTTGAATTTGTTTTGGTTTGTACTCAAATTCGCCAAATGCTTCAACGATTATTTGTTGACTTTTTGGGGTTGTTATGACTAATGGGGGTTTTGTTAATTGTATCAACTGATTTGGAATTTCTGATCTCAGGTAAAAATCAATCATCCTTCCAAGTCCTGTTGTGAAATCACTTTTCGTTGTTTCATAATCTCTAGGCGTTAATACTCCGTAATTTTCGTGGATTGAAATTGTTTCTTCTTCATTTTTTGGGTTACGGAAATAAAGCAAAAAGTTAACAAATGGGCGGTCTCGCAATGCAAATTCTCTATCAAAGTATGCTGCGGCCTCTAGGCATGTTCTTCCAGTATATCTTGCAATTTCTTGAGTGGTAGCAACAAGTACTTCTTTTTTGTCCATTTTTTACCTCCTTTGAAGTCCTTCAAAATGAATTGTAGGATCATCTGGATTAAATTCAACTTGTATTCCCATTTTATTTATTATCTCTTACCTCTCTATACTTTTTGTTTTATTCCGGCTAAAATAAATGAAGCGAGAAGAGATTCTAATTGAACAAATTCGTCGCTTCCTTCTACTATTCTGAATTCAGTTTCACCTGTTTTTTCTGTAAGTTTTACTTTTATTTCTGAGTCTATTTGTAAATTCCATATTTCTTTTTGAATTGCTTTTATTATGTCTGTACCAGATATACTTTCTTTTAACATAACGTCAAGTAATTTTTCTCTTGCATTTATGAAATCTCCTGCTAAAGCATAATCTAGAACTATTTTGATGTCTGCGGGTTTTGTTGTGGCGGAGATTATGTTCACCATTTCTAAGTTGATGTCTGGTGATATTGAGGCTGTGGCTTGTAAAAGATTAATAGCTTTTCTACAGTCTCCTTCACTTATTTCATATAAAACTTCAAGAGCATCTTCTGCCACTTGTAAGTTTTCTTTTTCAGCTATTCTTTTTATAACCTCAGAAACATCTTTTTTTTCTAGTAGCTTGAAACGGAAGACAACACACCTAGACTGAATTGGGTCAATTATTTTACTCGAGTAATTACAGGACATTATGAACCTGCAAGTGTTAGTATAATTTTCCATTGTCCTTCTTAATGCTTGCTGGGCTTCTTTTGTCAATGCGTCTGCCTCATCTAAGAAGATTACTTTGAAAGGAACATTTCCTAGAGATTTTGTTCTTGCGAAGTCTTTTACTTTTTGTCTAACAACGTCTATTCCTCTTTCGTCAGAGGCGTTAAGTTCAAGATAATTTTCTCTCCATGAATCTTTGTATAACTCTTTTACTATGATAAGGGCAAGCGTTGATTTTCCTATTCCCGACGGTCCTGCGAATAATAAATGAGGAATGTTTAGGGCTTGCACTAAAGAACGAACTCTCTTTAGAATTTCTTGCTGACCAACCATCTCTTCAAATTTAGTAGGCCTATATTTTTCTGTCCAGATATCGCTTTGACCCATGCACGAAAATGGCGTGGTGGGTTTTTATAGATTATTGTGGTTGGAATTAGTATTAAGATTCTTATAGTTCAAATTTGCGAATTTTGCAATTTTTTGGCTTGAATTCTAACATTTCTTTATCACTCAGGTTATTAATTAATTGATTAATAATTTGCAATGTGTCACTATGGGCTACGATTAGAACTATTCTGTAATCTTTTCTTTCTAGATATTTAAGGAATAAGGAGATTCTTTTTCTCTGATCTTCAAATGACTCTCCATCATTAATTTTTACATTAAAAATATCTATGCCTTGTTCTTTGGCCAATCTCTCTCTTTCTGTTCTGTAAACATGAACTGACTCGCCCTCTACGCCCGATATGAAATCGTTAATTCTTGAATCTATTATTGTGAGAGTGTGGTGATATTTATTTATGATTTCTGCTGTTTCTTTTGTTCTTGGAAATTCTGAAGTTATTATTATATCAAATTTAATTTTCTTTAAAGTCTGTGCTGCTTTCTCTGCTTGTTTTTTACCTAACTCTGTTAGATTTATTTCTTTTTTAGGATCTTCATTAATTATATGATTAGGATTATTTTCTGCCTGACCATGTCTTATGCAATATAGGATCATTTTAGATTATTTGAAATTACTTGCTTCTCTCTCTATGTAATCGTCTTTTTCTTTTTTCCTTCTTAAGCCTTTTACGTTGCCATTTCCAGCGCATTTGACGCTTTTTTTTCCATCTACGTGATGAGCGTTTCATGAAAGGTTTAGAGAATTTGAGTTTTTAAAAGTTCCTAGATGTCAAAGACTCCGAGGTAAGTATCTAAGCCGTTTATCTCTATTGTTTCTAGTGGTAGTCCGGTAGGATTATTTGGATTTTCTATCGGTATGAATGTTGTTTCTGTTGGTTCTGCGAAAGGATTATGGGCTGCTACTAACATTTTATCTCCTTGTTCATTTATTATTCCTCTCCAAACTGGTTCTTTGTTAACTAGAAGATCCCTAGGGTTTTTTCCTTGAGGTATATATATTTGGTAATTCCCGTCGAAGAATTCTGTGTTGTATCTTGATAATCTGTAAAGGCCATATACATAGTGTTCGTATACTTCGTACTTCATTCCTGGAATTCCAGCTCCAGATCCTATTGGGTAATTACCACTATTTGCATTATCCCAGAGCCAGACTCCTTCTGCTCCAGAGAAATATGGGAAAATTGCTGTTGCATGTGCCATATGGGGTCTTATTGGTTTAAAGCGGTCTGTACATTGGGCTTGGTTAAAGTCGCAGAAGAGAAGCCATTGAAATTGTATACTTGATTTTTCTTGTCCCTCACCTACGATGCTTTTCATCCAAACATCATTTACTTCTATTGCGAAGGCTTGATAAGCCAGATACCCTGCGGCAATATCCCATTTTGTTATGTTTTCTATCCCAACTCTATTATCAGGATAATCTGAGTAATAATAATTAGAAGGAGAGATATGATCTAATTTATCATAGAAGGGTCCGAATTCTGCGGTTGAAGCCCATGTTGAGCTTGGGCTAGTATGATTAAGAAGTATGTAGTTAAGTCTTGTTGGTTGGGTTGTATAGCCGCTCCAACTGATACTGAGAGATAAGCGCAAGTAGGCAGGTGATTTTCCCGTTAATGGAATGTCGGAGTAGGAACTTACTGTTCCTTGATAACCTCTTCTTTCTGTGAGATAGACTAAATAATCTGTGTATAATTTAGACATGTCTCTTTTGTATCTGTCTACAAAATCATCATCTCCAAGAAGGCTAATTTCTGGAGGTGTGCTTGGATCATTTTTAAGGTTTAGAATTGAAGTTCTTGATGTTAGATATCTTTCAACATCTCCGTATATTATGTCTACTTCTGGCAGTTTAGGATATGAGGTTGTTTGTCCGTAGAGTCCAGCATAACCGTCTAATCTTCTGGACCAGTGAGCTACTGCCTCTGCATGGGTTATCCACGGGCTTCTAACTCTACCCCAAGCTCCTGTTGCTACAGATGTCCAAAGGAGCGCACGATTTTTTACAGGGACGTCTATGTTGGAACCGTTTGGCGTTGCTCTTAAGTCTAGGTGGGTGAAGCCATGTGATAGGGGTTTCATACTTGAATCATTGAAATGAGGTCCTTGGTAAACTAAAGTGAATTTGTTGCTTAAACTAAATGTTGGGAATTTATCCCATTCTATTGTTAATGGATCTAGAGAATCTGGGAAGTCTGCGTAATACCAAGCGTTTAAGTCTCTATTTTCTGCGCTTTCTGTTTGGTCATTTGGAGAACTACAGCCCAAGTCTTCTGGAAAATCAATTAATGAATCTCTGTCGTTGTCAATTCCGTCCTCACATTCACTTAATAATATTTCATCTCTTTCATCATCATCTAATAAACTATCACACCCAGGGTCATCAGGATAATCGATTAATCCGTCGTCATCGTTATCAATCCCGTCAGAACATTGTGGTAATGTTTTTGTTTCATTATTGTCAAACCAGAAAATACAGTCAGGGTCATAACCGTCAGTTAATCCATCGCCATCATTGTCTATGCCATCAGAACATTCAAATTCTGTGTTTGGATTCGATTCATCGTCGTCTTCAGCATTTCCGCAACCAGGATCTTCTAAATAGTCAATCCATCCGTCACCGTCGTTATCTATGCCGTCGTTGCATGCTTTGCCAGTCAGCTCTAATACTACAAGTGTAGAACTGACTAAGTTTATTGAATCGTCTGAAACAAGAATTGTGACAAAATAATATTGTAAAGATTCTGGACGGGTTGTCCATGAGTTTGATGCTTTTTCATTTAAAAATTCTGAATTTCCTAAATCAGAAACCAATTCGTTTTTTGAGTTAA
>JADFRY010000010.1 GCA_022561055.1 Nanobdellota archaeon
CAGGAGATAAAATAAAGAGAGGCCAGTATATCGTTGGTTTGCAAGAGCAAGGATTCAGATCTAATGGGTTATCATTGGTTAGAAAGATAATGCAGAAAAATTATGGTGAAGACTGGCATCTTGTAAGTAGAGAAGGAAAGCATGATCTAGAAAGAACTATGGCGAGAGAAGTTCTGACTCCTTCGACGATCTATTGTGCTGCGGTCGTTGATATGTTTGGCGGTTTAGATCGTGAGCCTAGAGCTGAGGTTACAGGTGTTGCTCATATTACAGGGGGTGGTTTGCCTGGCAAACTTGCTAGGGTCTTAAAGCCATCTGGTCTTGGTGCGAATATATATGATCCGTTTGTTCCTCCTTCGTTAATGAAATATCTCCAAGGAATAGGGAAAGTTTCAGATGAGGAAGCTTATAGAACTTGGAATATGGGGCAAGGCATGGCAATCATAACGCCCGAGCCTAATGGAGTTATTGCTGTTGCACAGGAACACGGGATTGATGCCAAGGTAATTGGAATGGTTACAGACACCTCTGATAAAATAACTATTAATAATAAGGGTGCATATGGTTATAGTGTTGGTACAACGAGTCTTGTTTTCTGATTGAGGGAAGGTTTAAGGGTCTGTGCGCCTAACCCAGAGGTTTATTGTTTTTAGTTAATTTTAAATATCTTTTTAGTGTCGTAGGTAGGAAAGAGATGAAATATAAAAAAGGAATGAATCCATTGATGATGATTTTCTTAGTTGTAGTTGTAATTGTGGTTGGATGGGGGATCTTTTATTTTGCTGATAAGGCAGGGGCTGACTTGAGTGTTCTTCAGGTGGAGGAAGAAGAAATAGTTGTAGAAGGAGAAAATGTATATGAAAATGATGGGATAACCTTGATTGAAAACCCTTCAGGAAATTACTATTGTGTTGGGTGCGGAGTCGAAGTTTGTATAGATCCAACTCCTGGGACTTTTAACTATGCTATAGACGAAAATCCCAATTTATATTGTGATGGATATCTTAATGTTATTCTGAACGGTGATATTTTAGAGCCTGTTGGATAAGATGAGAGAATAGGAACTTATAAGAAGATAGGATAGATATTTGAGGGAAGGTTTAAAACAAAATCTTTCTTTAATCTGGAATGAATAACATTTTTGAAGTAGTCGATAAGACAGGAAGAAAGATTAGGCTAACAAAAAAGCAGTGGTCGCATATTAGGGAAGAAACATCCTGAAGTAGAGGACTTTGAGGAACTAAAGGAAACTCTTATTAAACCTGATAAAATAATTGATTATAGTCTTGATGGAACAATTTTTTATTACTATAAATATTTTAAGCATAAAAAATCTCCAGATAAGTATCTTCTTTTACTAGTTAAATATTTAAATGGGGAAGGGTATGTTGTGACATCATATTTTGAGGATAAAATAAGATGAAAGAACCACAAACTTATGAAATATATTATGACAAAGAAGCAGATTTCTTAGAGGTATTTTTCGGTGAGCCTACACAAGCCCGAGCAGAAGAAATTGAAGAAGGTGTTTTTATCAGAAGGGATAACAAAACAAATGAAGTAAAGAGTATAGGAATTTTAAGTTTCAAGAAAAGAGTTGAAATTTTGAAGAAGATTTTGGATAAGTTCAATTTAGAAATTCCCATTTCTGTTGGTCTAAATTGATTAGAAAGAATTTTATAGAAAAGTTTAATAAGTTGAGAGAAGTAAATTTTTAATGGGCTTAAGAAATAGAAAACTTGTCAGAACGATTCAGATTATATTTGGACTGGGATTAATTTTCTTTGGAACTAATATGTTTTTTCAATTCCTTGCTAGTCCGGAATTTAATGAGGCGGGGAGTGCTTTCTTAGGTGCTTTGTTTGCAACAGGTTTTATCTTTCCAATCATGGGAACAATATGGATTTTAGCAGGATTAATGTTTTTATTCAATAAATGTTCGGCTCTTGCAGCCATAATTATTTTTCCAGTAAGTTTGAATATTCTATTGTTCCATCTTTTGCTAGATTTTACTGGAGCCTTAATGGGAATTCTTGTGTTTATTTTGAATATCTATTTATTCTATGTCCACTGGAATTCTTATAAGCCTATGTGTGGGATGTAGGAAGTTGGGTTTTGGGAAGAGTTTAAAGAAGTTAGTATTTACCAGGATTCATTATGAGAGTGGTTTCTTTCGTGTTCTGCAAATTCTTCTTCCCAGTTTTCTCCGAGAGTTCTATGTATAACATTTCTTCCTTTTTCTCTAGCTAGTTTTATTCCTTTTTCCATTCCTGCAGTTATTCCTAAATCTGTGTAAACGACAGTAGTGGCGTTCAATGCCGCTGTCATTTCTTTTCCTGCCATTATTCCTCTTTCTCTTTCGTCTGGAATGTTGTCATCTAATATACCTGGTTGAGTATAAAAAAGGTGAGATGCAAATGGAATTTCATCTTTTAATAAGGAGTCTCTTACACAAGCCCTTGCGTATCTTATATTTCTCTTTAGCTCTTCTTGATTTGAAGCCATGTAAGGAGATTCGATATCAACAAAGTTTGCCATTAAAACCCAAGAAGGTTACTGCTTAAAAATTTATGTTTTGAAGGAAGGTTTAAAAACTAATTCTAAGAAGTATTTTTATGAATGGAGAAGATATTGTAAGAAAAGATATAGAAGAAAGATACCGTTATAGAGGCAAGGATTATGCTCGTAGAGGCATGACTGTTAATGCTATTTCTTTTGCAGGGATTTTTTATGGGCTTGTGGTTACTGGAGATGTATATCCAAATAATGAACTTATATATATGTCTGGATTGTGGGCTACTTTTACTGGAGCAGGAGTAGGTGTTTTGGGAAATCCAATAGTTGCTGGGTTTTTTCTTAGTAATAATATTAGAAGGAAAAGAGAGCTATCTCAACTGTCCCAATTAGTGGAAGAAGATGATGAGGAAGTTGATAGTTCTTAGAAAAGTTGATAAAGTTTGCTTTACTTGATTTTGTACTCAAAAATGGCCTTACATTTTGATAAAGATGGCAAAATATTGGTCCCAAAAGGGATAGATAAGGAAAAAGAAGTCTACAAAGGTTCAATTCTTCTTTTAATAAGGGGTAAGGAGTTTCTTTTTGATAAAGAAACTGCTGACAAATTTAAAAACAAATTTAATGTAAGAGGGGAAGCATATGTGGATAAGGGATATCTTCTTAGAAAGAATTTATATAAGAAAAAAGAATCTTTCCATAGGTGGTTAATGAAAGAAGAAATTGAGGAATTTGTCAAACAAAAAGATATTCAAGAAAAGTATGTTGAAGTTCATCATAAAAATCTTAAATGTACAGATAATCGGCAAAGAAATCTGGAATGTAGGGAAAAGAAAGATCATCGGGCATTGCATATGGAGGAAAAGGCCTGGGAGATATATAGGAAAACAAAACAAGAATTCTGGTCCAGTGGGGTTGATGAAAATTTGAAAAGAAAAAAATTTAAACATAATTGGAATGTAACTCATCTAGCTGGAGTAAATCATGAGATGAGGAATGGGTGGATTAAATGAGTGGAAAAAGAGATAGAGAGGATGGAATTGAATTATTAATATGGAAGAAATATCTCCCTAAGGGAAAATATTGGGACATTAATTATCAAAATATTGAGCTGAAGAAGTTATTTTGGGGCAAGTATAATATGGAAAAATTAAAGGGATCGTCTATTAAGAAATGCATGAGTGTGGCTAAGGAATTTGTAGAAAATAAATCTTTATCAACCGGGATGAAAATAAATTATAAGAAATGAACTTAAACTTTTTGAAAAATATATCTTTTTCTTAGGGAGGAAGGTTTAAAAAAGTGGGTTGGGCTTGTTTTTGTATGGATAATAAGGAAGGCCTAAATGGATCTAAACTAGGCTTTGAGCGAAAACTCTGGGCTGCTGCAGATAAGCTTCGGAGTAATATGGATGCTGCGGAATATAAGCATGTGGTATTAGGTTTAATTTTTTTAAAGTATATCTCAGATTCTTTTGAAGAGGCAAGAAAAGAAATAGAGAAAGATTCTGATGGAGATGTTGAAGATATAGACGAATATAAATCAAGAAATATATTTTGGGTACCTCAGGAGGCAAGATGGGAGCATTTGCAAAAGAACGCTAAACAACCAACTATAGGGAAACTTGTGGACGATGCAATGGATGCCATAGAAAGAGATAATCGTTCATTAAAAGATGTTTTACCTAGGAACTATGGGAGAGAGTCGTTAGATAAGCAAAGGTTAGGGGAATTAATAGACTTAATTGGAACAATTGGATTAGGAGATAAAGAAAGCAAAGGTAAAGACTTGCTCGGCAGAGTTTATGAATACTTTTTAGGTGAATTTTCAGATGCGGAAGGAAAGAAAGGAGGACAATTTTATACTCCTCGTTCTATAGTTAAGCTTCTTGTTGAGATGATAGAACCTTATGAAGGAAGAATATATGATCCTGCCTGTGGTTCTGGAGGGATGTTTGTTCAGAGTGAGAGATTCATAGAAGAACATGAAGGTAAAACTGGAAATTTGTCTATTTATGGCCAGGAATCGAACCATACAACTTGGCGTTTGTGTAAGATGAATATGGCAATTAGGGCAATAGAGTCCAATATTCAATGGGGAGATAGTTTTCATAATGATGAACATAAGGATTTGAGGGCAGATTTTGTTTTGGCTAATCCTCCTTTTAATGACAGTGATTGGAAGGGAGAATTATTGCAAGATGATGTTAGATGGAAATTTGGAGTTCCTCCTAAGAATAATGCTAATTTTGCATGGGTTCAACATTTTATACATCATCTAGCACCTACCGGAATTGCAGGGTTTGTTTTAGCTAATGGTTCTATGTCTTCTAATACTTCTAATGAGGGAGAGATTAGAAAAAGAATAATTGAAGAAGATTTAGTTGATTGCATGATTGCTTTGCCTTCTCAGCTTTTTTATAATACGATGATTCCTGCTTGTCTTTGGTTTGTTACGAAGGATAAATTAGATCATGGAAAAAGAAAGCGTAATGGAAAGATCTTATTTATTGATGCGAGAAACATGGGGCGAATGATTGATAGAAGACATAGAGAATTAACAGATGAGGATTTAGATAAAATTACTCAAACTTATCATGCTTGGAGAGGAGAGAAAGACACTGGAAAATATGAAGATGTCAAGGGGTTCTGTAAGTCTGCAAAACTAGAGGAAATAGAGAAACATAATTTTATTTTAACTCCTGGAAGGTATGTTGGCATTCCTGATGAAGAAGAAGATCCTGAGGTTTTCGAGGAAAAGATGGCGAGGCTTACTAAGGAACTAGCCGAGCAGTTCAAGGAAAGCGAGAAACTAGAGAAAGAGGTTAAATTAAATTTGAAGAAGGTTGGGTTGAGCGAGCCGTTAGGCGAGCGAGGGGTTTAAGGGATGACTAAAGAAGTGGATAATTTTTTTGATAGATTGGGGGAAGAGATTTCTACAATTAGTAAAAGTGTGGGAATTGGAGGACATGCGGGCACAACTGGGACTAATCGAGAAGAATTAATTAAAGATTTCTTAATAGACTTATTACCAAAATATTTTCAGTATGGTAAAGGGATTATTATAGACGGCAAAGGAAATAAATCAAATCAACAGGATATAATTATATACTCTCCGTTTATAAGCATATTTTCTGAAAAATCTTCATTTTATCCATTAGATTCTGTAAGTTCAGTAATTGAAGTTAAATCCAATTTAAATAAATCAGATCTTGAAGATGCAATGAAAAAAATTGCTATTTTAAAGAATATGAAATACTCAATAACTCCAGAAAAGCGTTCTGGTTCTTGGAGAGAGTATGTGCAGTGCAATATCTTTTCATATACTGGCTCAAATATAAATACATTAATTAAAAACATTATTGATATACAAAAGAAGCATGGATTTAAAGATAAAGAATTATTTGATAATCTTTGTGTTAATGAAAAATATTTTATAACAAATAATCTAAAGATAAAAAAGATGCTTGGAGAAGAACATGCTCAATATAGTATCTTAACAATAAATAAGAAATCTTTACCTTATTTCTTAGATTGTATGTTAAATACAATGAACATTCCACTATCGCCAGTACCTATTTTTATTAAATATCTTGGGGAATTCAAAATAGATCATATCAAATGGCCACAGAATTAAACATCATAAGAGTAGCTTTATTTGAATGTTATGAAGTTGAAATAAATAATAAAAAAGTAAATGTTGCTGATTTAGTTGGTCCGAAAATTTTTAATTTGGAGAAAGAAGAAAAATATGAGGCATTAAAATCTACTTTAGAACTGAACATTAAGAAAAAATTAACTGCTAAAGAAGCTACCGATCTTTCAAAAAATAAATGTGTTGAATCAGCTTTATCTGGAATTTTTGATATTGAAAAGAAGGGTAGACCTCTTACGACATTAACTTTAGCATTAGGTGAAGATGGAAAAAATTCTTTTGATAATTTATTAGGTGCTAGAAATGACGATTTATTTAAAAAATTTAGTGCAAATTTTGCGAACAAATATGTGAATTACAAGAGAAAAGTTAAGGGTATAATCGGATTTATCCAATTTTATTTGAAAACAAATGTTAAAGAGGAAAGATTTTTATCAATTATTACTACAGACTTTAGTAAGGGTATTGTAATCTCAGATCCTTTAACCGCAATAAAATTTTTGGAAAAGGTATTTGATCAAAATTTTAAGAATATAATTCTTTATCCTTATCCAAAATCTGTAAGTCGTAGAACTATTGAAATTGATAAAGAACAAGTTAAAGTTCATCAAAGAACTTCTGATCCAGATCTTTTTATTGTGTCGGATATAGAATCTCCTTTAGATCCCCAAAAAATATTTGAAGAACTCTACAAAAGGATGAGGGGGCAAACAAGAAATTTTGATGAGATATTAGAACAATTGGAAGAAGATTTTCCCGAGAAGGTAAGGGTTCTGATTAAGTTTAAAGATTATTCTGTTAAAGTTAAACTTAAAGATTTTTTGGAAGATTTTAAATTAATAAATGAGACTTCAAAAGGACAAGGAATTTTCATAAAAAACGCTCTAGTTGATGTTGAAATAGCAGGAAAAAACTTATTTGGTGATGGGTATTTAAAATATAAAACTTTGAATGAAATATCTGAAGAATTAAATCAAAAAGAAAATTCAGATGAGTAAATTCAAGCAAACTGAAATAGGTAAGATTCCTGAAAATTGGGAAGTTGAAAATTTAAAGGAAGTTTGTATTAAAATTACAGATGGTTCCCATTTTAGCCCCCCCACAGAATCTACTGGAAAATTAATTGCTACTGTCAAAGACATGAAAGAAAGGGGTTTTGATTATTCTACTTGCAGAATTATCTCAAATGAAGATTATGAAAAATTAGTCAAACAAGATTGTAAGCCATTAAAAGATGATGTGTTAATTGCAAAAGATGGTAGTTATCTTAAGCATGTTTTTGTTTCGAACGGAAAAGATGAGATTGTTATTCTTTCTTCTATAGCTATTTTAAGACCAAATCAATTAAAGATTTTTCCAGATTTTTTAAAATATCTTTTTACTGATTCTAAAACCAAGGCAAGGGTTAGTGGGAATTATGTTTCTGGAGCAGTGATTCCTAGAATTGTTTTAAGAGACTTTGAAAAAATTGATTTGCCAATACCTCCCCTCCCCGAACAACGCGCCATCGCTTCCATCCTCTCTTCTCTAGATGACAAAATAGAATTAAACAATAAGATGAATAAAACTCTTGAAGCAGTTGGGCAGGCTTTGTTTAAGAGGTGGTTTGTTGATTTTGAGTTTCCAAATGAAGAAGGCAAGCAGTATAAATCTAGTGGTGGAAAGATGGTTGAAAGTGAGTTGGGAGAGATTCCTGAGAGGTGGGAAGTCGGGAAGTTGGGAGATGTTATAGAAAAAATAGAATCTGGAAGGAGACCTAAAGGAGGGATTGATAGTTCCCATTTTGAAATTCCAAGTGTTGGAGCAGAAAATATTAGAGGTTTAGGAAAATATGATTACTCAAAAACTAAATTTATTTCTAAAGAATTTTATGATAAAATGAAAACTGGAATTATAAAATCTAAAGATGTTTTGTTGTATAAAGATGGTGCTAATATTGGAAGAAATAGTTTGTTTATGAATAATTTTCCATTCAAAGAATGTTGTGTAAATGAACATGTTTTTATTTTAAGATCAAAAAAATCATTTAGTCAATTTTTTCTTTATTTTTGGATAGATCAAAAATCTATGACGCAGAAAATAATAAATTTAAATAGCAATGCAGCCCAACCAGGTATTAATCAAATTAGTGTTATTAGTTTACCTATTTTAATTATAGATAATGCAACTAGGAGATCTTTTGATTTGTTTATTGAGCCTTTACTTTCTAAAATTTTTTATAATTGTCTTCAGAACAGAAGATTATCACAAATCAGAGATTCTTTATTGCCTAAATTAATGAGTGGTGTGGTGAGGGTGAGATGAGTATTATAGATAACTTCATAAACTTGAATATACAGAAACTTTTTCTAAAAGGAGATATAGCAAAAGCCTATGAGAAAATGTATAAAATTGCAGAGGGTATTGCCTCACATGAAATGGAAAGAAGGACAAATCTTTTTCATAAGTTGGCAAAGAAGAAAACAAAGGATAATCTAAGGGATTATATGGGGGAATACTTAGAAGAGATGATAAAGTATAAAGAAAAAAGAACTCAACATCATATTAATGAAATGAAAGAATTATTAAAATTAAGGGAACAATTAAAAGAGGAGAAAAAATGAATTTTTCCCAAATTATCATTTTAATAGTAGGAATAGCTATTTCAATAATTGCTATAAGAATTAGTTTTAAATTTGATTTAAATAAGCATCTAGAAAATAGAAGAAAAATAAGAATTGATCAATTAAAAAATATCTGTCCACATGGGAGAATTACTAAAGTAAATAAGAAGTTTGGTTTTGAGCCTTATTTTGTATCTCCTATTGGAACCATGGATTATATTTGTTCTCAATGTAATGCTGTTCTAGGCGAAGAAGATGTAAATAGAATTAATGAAATATATTTGAAGAATCCAGAATTAGTTCTTAGAAAGCATAAAGAATTCATTAAAAAGGCAAAGAAGTTAAAAATCTTCTAAAGTCCAGAATCCCAAAAACCTAAAAACACAAAAAACCTAACAAGAACATGGCATTAACAAAAGAAAAAACAGAAGAAATAATTAAAAAAATAGAAGAAGCTATTAAAAAGAAAAGTGGACAATCAGGTTTTAAATGTCCTGTTTGTACTAATAATCAGTTTTCTTTAGCAGGAGGATTTACTAATGATTTTTTAATGGACAAATTAGGAGGAGGTTTGGTTATTGGAGGACCTGTTCTTCCGAGTATTCCAATTGTTTGCACTAATTGTGGGAATACTTTTTTTCTTAATACAATGGTTCTTGGAATAGATATTGATAAAGAGGTTATATCTAAGGAAAATAAAGAAAAAGATAAACCAAGGAAGGAGGAAAAGAAAAATGGATAAATCTATTACATCTGGAGATCAAGATAAGCTTACGATTCAAATAGGAAAATTAGACTCCTTGGTTATTTATGAAATTACAGAGGACGAGCTAGAAAAATTAGAAAAAGGTGGTTCAGATTCTATTTTCTTAAGTTTTGCAATTTTTGCTTTATCTGTAGCTATATCATTCCTTGCTACTTTATTTACAATAGATATTGGGCCGGGAAAAATATTTTCTACATTTTTGATCATTACAGTTTTAGGTTTCTTTTGTGGGGTTGTTTTATTAACTATTTGGTGGAAAAACAGAAAACCTGTAAAAAGTCTAGCTAAAAAGATAAGAGAAAGAATTAAACCAAAATCCCTAAATATAATCATGAAATCCTTAATAACAGAAGACCACGTAGAAGAAGTTATATCTTCTTCTGATAATATTTCTTAAGTAATGCTTTAAACAGATAACTTTAAATATCAATTGATACTATTAATTATCAGATGAAAAGAAAAGATATCAAAGAAACTATCAAAGGATATTTCTTCATGAATCCCAGCGCTAAGCTTAGAGTCAGAGAAATAGAGAGAACTCTAAATCTCTCTCTGCCTTCTGTTATTAGGTATTGTAAAGAATTAGAAGAGGAAGACATATTAACAATTATCAAAATTGGAAATGTGAATTTTTACACTGCGGACAGGAGCAATCAAAAATACCTTTTAGAAAAAAAGCTCTATAATATAAAATTGATATATGAATCGGGGCTTATTGAACATTTAAGGAGAGAATTAAGCAACCCTGCGATAGTTCTTTTTGGCTCTTTTGCAAGAGGGGAAGATACAGAAGAAAGCGACGTTGACATATACATAGAAACACCATCAAAAAGAAAGTTAACACTTGAGAAATTCAAAAGATTTCTAAAAAGAGAAATACAAGTATTCCAACATAAAAATCTCAGAGAGATATCAAATCCACACTTAGCAAATAATGTTATAAATGGCATAACGCTGAATAACTATATAGAGGTTTTTAAATGAAAGAAACTTATTAAAGAATTATTCTAGAAAACTGTAAGGGAGGGAGCAATACCCATAAAAGATATTACCCCCCTTTATTCTATTGGTATTGGGTATGTATGTAAGTATTTAAGCATTACGTAAGGTCAAGGTATCAGTAGAAAGGCAAACTTAAAAAGTCTCTAAATCCTCAATATACAAGATGAAATCACTAATAACAGAAGACCATGTGGAAGAGGTAGCTTTAGAAATCTTACGGGAAGACCTAGGATATGGATATATCTACGGGCCGGATATTGGGCCGGATGGGAAGACGCCTTGGAGGAAGTCGTATAATGAGGTGGTTCTTGTTGAGAAACTAGGAGAGGCCTTGCAGAGGCTTAATCCGTACATACCTGTGGGTGCGAGGGAGGAGGCGGTTAAGAAGGTTTTACGTTCATCAAGCCCCAAGCTAATATTAGATAATCAACAGTTTCATAAGTTGTTGATTGAAGGAGTTCCTGTGGAGTATCGAAAGGATGGGAAGATAAAACATGAAAGTGTTAAGTTAGTTGATTTTGAGGATGTTAATAAGAATGAGTTTTTAGCTATAAATCAGTTTACTATTATTGAGAATGGTGTTAATAAAAGACCAGATGTTATTCTTTTTGTTAATGGTTTGCCTTTGGCCGTTATAGAACTAAAGAATATTGCAGATGAGAAGGCAACTATTGCAGATGCGTTTAATCAATTACAGACATACAAGGAACAAATTCCTTCTTTATTTAGGTATAATGAGATTTTAGTTATTAGTGATGGGCATTTAGCAAAGTCGGGGACACTTACTTCTAATAAGGATAGATTTATGCCTTGGAAGACAATTAACGGAAAAGATCCTAAGAAAGAAAAGTTAGAACTTGAGATTTTACTTAAAGGGATGTTTGAAAAGTCTACTTTTTTAGAATTAATTAGACATTTTATTGTTTTTGAAAAAGAGAGGGAGATGAAGAAGAAATTAGCTGCATATCACCAATATAATGCAGTTAATAGTGCAGTTGCGTCAACTATAAGGGCTTCTTCAAAGAGAGTTATGAAAGTTAGAGAGAGTCCTGAAAGCTATGGTTTAAAATCCGTGGGAGATCAGCCAAAAGGAGATGGGAAGGCAGGGATTGTCTGGCATACTCAAGGTTCTGGCAAGAGTTTATCTATGGTATTTTATGCAGGTAAACTTGCTTTGTCTGAAGAATTAGAAAATCCTACAATGGTTGTTTTAACTGATAGGAATGATTTAGATGAGCAACTTTTTAGAACTTTTAGTAGATGTAAAGACTTATTGAGACAAACTCCTGTAAAAGCCGAATCAAGGAAAGAGATAAAGAAATTATTGAAAAGAGTTTCTGGAGGGGTTATTTTTACTACAATACAAAAGTTCTTTCCAGAGAAAGAGAAAGAAGAGTATCCTGTGCTTTCTGATAGGAAAAATATAATTGTTATTGCAGATGAAGCACATAGAACGCAGTATGGTTTTGGAGCTAATATAACTGAGAAGAAAGATAAAGATGGAAATATTAAATCAACTTTACTTAGATATGGTTATGCAAAATACTTAAGAGATGCCTTGCCAAATGCTTCTTTTATTGGTTTTACAGGAACACCGATAGAAAAAGCAGATAAATCTACTCCTGCTGTCTTTGGAAACTATGTTGATGTTTACGATATTAAAAAAGCGGTTGATGATGGTTCAACAGTTAAGCTTCTATATGAAAATCGTTTGGCTAAATTAGACATTAAACCTGAAGAGAGGTTAAAGATCGATCCTCAAATAGAAGAGATTACTGAGGATGAAGAGGCTAAGACAAAATCTAAGAGTAAATGGGCAAGACTTGAAGCATTAGTTGGCAGCTCTAATAGGATTAAAAGAATTGCGAAAGATATTGTGAATCATTTTGAGGAAAGAAACTCTGTTTTAGAGGGAAAGGGTATGATTATTGGAATGAGTAGGTCTATTTGTGTGGATTTGTATAATGAGATAATAAAAATAAAACCAGAATGGCATGGTTCTGATGATAAGAAAGGAGAAATAAAGGTAATAATGACTGGTTCTTCTTCCGATCCCAAAGAATGGCAAGAGCATATTAGAAATAAGAAAAAACGTGCTGATATTGGAGAGAGATTTAAGGACCCTAAGGATTCTTTGAAATTAGTAATTGTTAGAGATATGTGGCTTACTGGTTTTGATGTTCCTAGTTTACATACAATGTATATTGATAAGCCTATGAAAGGACATGTATTAATGCAAGCAATAGCAAGAGCAAATAGAAAATACAAGGATAAAGATGCAGGATTAATTGTAGATTATATTGGTATTGGTGTAGATCTTAGAAGGGCCATTACAGAATACACCGAGAGTGGTGGAAAAGGAAGCCCAGTTGTAGATCAGGATGAAGCAGTAAGGAAAATGTTAGAAAAGTATGATGTGGTTAAAGATATGTTTCACGGTTTTAATTATAAAAAATTCTTTGAGCTTAAAGCTAAAGAAAGAATATCTATAATTCCAGGGGCAATAGATCATATTCTAAAAGGAAAGGATGATTTGAAGAAACGCTTTATTAGAGAGACAACTGCTTTGTTAAGGGCTTTTTCTTTATCGGTTCCAGATGAAAAGGCAATGGCTATAAAAGATGAAGTTGGATTTTTTCAGGCCATAAAATCTGCAATTGTGAAGAATACAACCGTAAGTGGACAGTATAAAGAAGAATTAGATTCTGCAATAAAACAAATTTTATCTAATGCAATTGTATCTGATAGGATAGTTGATATATTTGAAGCGGCAGGCGTAAGTAAGCCAGATATTTCTGTTTTATCTGATAAATTTTTAATAGAGGTTCAAGGACTTAAACAAAAGAACTTAGCATTTGAAGCGTTGAAGAAATTGTTAAATGATGAGATTAGAATTGTTATTAAAAAGAATGTTGTTCAAGGAAAATCTTTTATGGAAATGTTAGAGAAAACTATTAAGAGATATACTAACAAAAATATAGAGGCTGCTGAAGCTATAAGTGAATTGATAGAGATGGCTAAAAAGATGAGGGAAGAAAGGGAAAAAGGAAAGGAGTTTGGTTTAAACGAGACAGAGATTGCTTTTTATGATGCCTTAGCAGATTGTAAGGATGCCATAGATGTTTTAGGGAATGAAAAACTTAGGTTCCTTGCATTAGAATTAGTTAAATTAATTAGAGGTAGTGTAAAGACTGATTGGACTATAAGGGAAAGTGTTAGAGCAGACTTAAGATTAAAGGTTAAAAAGTTATTAAAGAAATATGGTTATCCTCCTGTCGGTCAAGAACATGCAACTGAATTGGTATTAAAACAAGCGGAGTTAGTTGCGAAAGATTGGACTGAAGAAAGGTAATTTTTCTAATTTCTCCAATTCCACCAATCATCATTTCCGATAATTATATGGTCAACGACCTTTATCCCTAATTCTTCTCCGGCTTTCATGAGTTTTTCTGTTATTTCTTTGTCTTCTTGGCTTGGGGTTGGATCTCCGCTAGGATGGTTATGAACAAGGATTATCTTAGAGGCGCTGTTCTTTATTGCTGGCTTAAAGACTTCTCTTGGATGGATTATTGAAGCATCAAGGATCCCTTTGCTGATTAATTGTTCCCCGATTATGTTGTTTTTAGTATTTAACATTAAAATATAGAAATGTTCTTCTTTTTTGTCTTTTAGTCTTTCATGGAAATGTTTGAAAACGTCTTCTGCGCAGGTTATTTTTTTAATTGGGTTTTGAGCTTGATTGTGGCGTTTGCCTAATTCTGCCATGGCCAAAATCTGCATGGCTTTACTGGGTCCGATTCCTTTAATTTGTTGGAGTTCTTTAAGAGAACAATCAAATAACTTATCTAAACCATGTTCGTTAATTAATCTATTTGACATATCAATCACATTTTCATTAGGAGAGCCTGTTCTCAATAATATTGCAAATAATTCCGGACTGCTAAGTGCTTCAGCTCCGAGCTTGATGAATCTTTCTCGTGGTCTTGCATCTTCCAACATATCTTTTATTCTTATATTGAGCATCCTTTCCATCAATATTCTCCCATTATCTTCTTTTTTATGCATCTTAAATCCAAGTTTATAGAAAGCTTCTAAATTCATTTTTTCATGAGTTTCTAAAAAAACTTTTTGAAATTTTCCCCTACAATACTTAAGAGCTTGTTTAATTAATTTTGATTCAATGTCCTCGCCTAAAAATTCTTTTTTAACATGGATCCTACAAATCCTCATATCTTTCTTTACCTTTATCCCTATAGTTCCAATAACCTCATGATTTTTCTTTGCAACTAAAAATAATTCAAAATTTTCTTTTATATTACTGAGTTTGCTGATTCCTCTTAGTGTTCCATAAATTTGTTTTAAATTTTCTTTTGCAAGATTTATTATTTGTTCTTTATCTTCCTCTGTATACAGTTGAATTTGTATAAATTCTCTTGGCTTGGAAGAATCTGGCAAGTCTTTGATTTTCATATATTAAATAAGAAGAAGCCGTTTATTAATTTTTACAATAATCTGCAATTTCTTTGAGGAAAATTTCTCCGTAATCTTGAAATTTCTTCTCACCAACTCCGTGGATTAGCAGCATTTCCTCCTTCATTTGAGGTTTTTTTGATGCAAAATATGCAAGCGTGGAATTATTAAATATAAGGTAGGATGGGAAGTTTTTCTCATTTGCAATTTCATTTCTTTTGATTTTTAATCTTTCAAAGAGCTTTTGATCTTCTTGGTTTAACTCGATTGGTTCAACAGGGTTTCTCTGTTTTTTCGGTTTTATGTTACTAGAAGATTCATTATCTTTAAGGAATTCTTGGCTCTTTTCAAGCATTAACCTGTTTCCCATTTCTTGAACATCACTTAACGTTTTGCTTGCAATTTCTTTAGCTTCAATAATAGCTTGTTCAAATTCTTCTTTCGTATCTGCATTAATTGAAAGAGAATCAATATACCAGACACCTTTTGAAGTACGTTTGAGGTTTATCCCATACTTCTTTTGTATTACAGCTTCTGGAGTTTCTTCCATGGTTTTAGGAAGTAGGACTTATTTAATAACCTTTTTAAACCTACTTTTTTTCTTTTGGGCATGGTAGAAGTAACAATAATAATCTTAATCATAGTTTTCTTAATTGGATTGGCTATAGCTTACATAATAGGTGTAAAAGCCGGTGCCTTCAGAAAACACAAGGAATGGGAGCAAATATTAATGCCTGAACATAGGAAAGACGCCAGGATGCGCTCGCGCTCTGTCATCGGAGGGCAATTCGCTGAGAACCTAGCGCCGTTTCTACCGAATTTCAAGTACTTACCGACAGAATGTAAATTTCTAGGAAAGCCAATAGACTTGATTGTATTTAAGGGAATGGATGAGAAGGATATTAATGAAATTGTATTTTTAGAAGTTAAGAGAGGGAATGCAAAACTTAACTCGCAAGAGAGGAAATTAAAGGAGACTATTGAAAAAAAGAGGGTTAGATGGGAAGAATATAGGATACCTGAAGAGCTGACTAAAAAGAATTTTGATGTTGATAAGATATTGGATGATAATGGAAAGTGAATAGAGAGTTTAGAATGATGTTTTTGTTTATAACAACCTATTTAAATAATGAGAATTTATGTAATATATGGAAGATAAAAGAGCCGAATTTTTGCGTGCTTATGCAAAAGTTCCCGATAATTTGAGAGACGATATTTTAGTTGTTATCGATAAAGAACCTTACACATGGATTACTGCATATTTGGAGATAAAAGAAAATACTGATCTAGGAGAGAAAATTTTAAAAGCTCTTGGAGACATAGGAATATTATGAAAGAAGATAATTCTAAGGAGGCCAAGATTAATGAAGAGGCGAAAGAACTAGTTATAACTAGGATAGATGCTGCTCCCTCTGATCTGCGATTATCTGTGGGTGGAGGAGAAAGCATGACAAAGGAAAAAATGATAGAACATGTAAGAAAAGGAGATAAGATAGGAAGACAGATAATAAAAATGCATTTATCTTTTATTAAAGCAGCAGCAAGCGGAGAAGTTGGGCAGGCATTGGCTTCTGTTTAGAAAAAATGAAGAAAGGCATAATTATAACTCTTCCAGATTATGATGATACTACAGAATATCTTTCTAAATGGTCTTTTGAAATTTTGGATGAGGCTAGGAATAAGTCAGTAAAAATAAAGAAATTACGAGGTAAAGAGGTAAATAGAAAAGACTTTGAAAAAGTTGTTTCTAAATTAGATTACAGAATGCTTATTTTTAATGGGCACGGCTCTGAAAGCAGTATTTTTGGGTATAAGGAAGAAATAATTATTGAGGAAAATGATAATGATGAAATCCTTAAAGAAAGAATAACGTATGCACGATCTTGCGAATCTGCAAGTTCATTAGGTATTAAAAGCATGAAAAATACCGATGAAGGTTGCTTTTTAGGTTATAATTTACCATTTACTTTCTATATTGATTATAAATGGAACGCTAACCCAAGAAAGGATAATGTTGCTGGTTTGTTTTTGTCTTCATCAAATTTAATTCCAATTTCCTTAATAAAGGGAAATTCTGCAAATGAAGCGCATGGAAAATCAAAGAAGCAAATGCTTAAAAATATAAAAAAGATTCTTAGAAATAAGACAATGGATTCCTTTTTGATAGCTGAAGCATTATGGAACAATTACACGTCTCAGACCATTATAGGAAATAAAGAAGCTAAGTTATAAAATGACTTCCCAACAGTATAAATTATCCCCCTCATCACTGAATCTAATGAAAGAATGTCCGAGATGTTTCTGGCTGACTCAGCATAAGGTATGGAAAAGACCTTCAGGGATTTTTCCTAGTCTGCCTGGTGGTATGGATAAAATACTGAAAGAGCATTTTGATAAGTTTATGGACAAGGGACAACTTCCACCAGAATTGTGCGAAAATAATCATTGTAAAAATATGAAATTGTTTGATGATCATGCATTAATTGCTATTTGGAGAAGCAATTTTAAAGGAATACGGTACGAAGATAAGAAAGGAAATATTCTTCGTGGAGCAGTTGATAATATCTTGATGAAAGGGAAAAAACTAATAGTATTAGATTACAAAACGAGAGGTTATCCGCTTAAAGATGATACGGCTGATCATTATCAAAATCAATTAGATATCTACAATTTCCTGCTTAGAAAGGAAGGATACGAAACAGAAGATTATGCCTTTTTATTGTTTTATATACCAAACAAAGTGTTGGGCACGGGAGAGGTATTATTCGATACTGAACTGGTAAAGATGAAAGTTGATGTTAAGAATGCAGAAAAGATTTTCAAGAAGGCGATTAAGTTGTTAAATAATGAGTGTCCTGAGAAGAGTTGCGAGTGGTGTGATGGTAAATAGAAAAAAATACACTCTATCTGAACTTTATGAAGTTATAGAGAAAATATGCCTTTTAAAAATAAACATGGATATCAAAAAGAGGCTTCTCAACGAACTAATTTGGAAAATAAGTGAGATTAATGGGAAATATAATGGAGTTAGGTATTGGACTGAAAAAGCATTGGAAGTAAAAAGAAAAAGGAAAGCTTCTGAATTCCCAAAATATTTGACTCATGAACATGTTTTCTCAAGAAAATATATAAAAGAAGAATTGGTTGAAGCCAAAGATGATATGGGGATAATAAAAGAAATTCTTCATAAAATCCAAGCCTGTGTAGTTGAAAAAAAGGAACATAAGGAAGATTTAGGGCATAAATGAAGAAGGATGGCAAAGGTACATAGATGCAAAAATCAAAGTATATGAAATTTCTGACCCTAAATCCGAACCAGAACCAATAAATCTTATTAAGTTAGTTAAAAATTCTGTTAAAAAAGTATCAAGAAATTAGGACTTATTTAACAAAGCCTAAAAAACCCTTAAGAACCTCTATTTAACTTTTATCTTTGTTGAATTAATTTAATTGCTTTTTGACCATGACGTTTAAAAATAGGAAAGCACATTGAAAGAAGTTCAAAATGGTCTTGTAATGATTTTGGCGCTTCTCTAAGATTAAGACCGGTTTTGCTTTCAAAATCCCTTATAACATCTTTATTACGTTGCGCGTCTTCAGAAGTTATTGTTACTATAGTATTATATTTATGCTCTGGATGTTCACCCTCCTTTGCATGCGAAACCACAAGGAGATAAGGGGGGCCTTGCTCTTCATAAAGCATATATTGATTAGTATTTCCAAGAACACTCATTGAAGGTCTAAGATTAGGATTAAATTCTTTCAGGAGGTGTTCTAAGCTTTCTTCATACAATCCAATTCTGGTTAATGTTGTTGGTCTTACTTCTGCTACCATAAAACTCTTTCAAGAAAACTCTTTTTAAACTTTCCTATTTAACCCTTTATCAAAACCAAAACCTATAAATCCTCTCTTTCTTTTCATTTACTATGCCTGTTGTTTGGATTGCTGATTTGAAAAAGAAGTTGAAGGGAGATGTTGTTTTTGATAAGGAGACTTTGGAGGAGTATAGTCATGACGCGAGTATTTTTGAGTTGAAGCCGAAGGTTGTTGTTTTTCCGAAAGATGTGAGAGATGTCGAGAAGCTTATTGAATTTGTTAATGAAAATAAAAAGAAATTTCCTGCCATGAGTCTGACTGCGCGTGCTGGCGGCACCGACATGACCGGCGGCTGTTTGACAGAGTCTATTGTTATTTCATTTACGAAGTATTTTAATCATATTAAGTCGATTGATGGCAAGACAGGAATTGTTGAGCCTGGCGTGTATTTTAGAGATTTTGAGAAACAGACTTTGAAAAAAGGATTGATTTTTCCAACTTATCCAGCGAGTAAGTCAATTTGTGCTTTAGGAGGTATGATTGCAAATAATTCCGGGGGTGAGAAGAGTATTCATTATGGAAAAACACAAGATCATGTTTTGAGTCTGAAAGTTGTTTTAGCCGATGGAAAAGAGTATGAGTTTAAGAGAATTAATAAAATAGAGCTTGAGAGAAAAATGCGGAAAAGAGATTTTGAAGGACAGATTTATTGGAAGATGTATAAGCTTATTAAAAATAATTATGATTTTATTCAGAGTCAAAAACCTAAAGTTACTAAGAATTCTGCTGGCTATTATTTGTGGGATGTTTGGGATCGTAGAAAAGGTGAATTTGATTTTACTAAATTATTTGTCGGTTCGCAAGGAACTTTAGGAATTATTACAGAAGCTGAGTTAGAGCTTGTGAAGAAGAAAAAACATTCGAGGCTTATTGTGTGTTCTTTTAAAACAACGAAAGACCTTGCAGAGTTTGTGAATATTGTTTTGCCTTTTAAGCCTGAGAGTTTAGAGACTTTCGATGATAATACCTTGAAACTTTCTGCCAGATTTATGCCTGAAATTGCTCAAAAAACTGGAAGAGGAGTTTTCTCGCTTTTGTTTAGTTTTTGGAGAGAAGCTTTAATGGTCTTGAGATATGGTTTTCCTAAGTTTGTTGTGCTTGTTGAAATTGCTGAAGACAGGGAGGATGTTTTAGAAAGAAGGATTCAGGAATTGCATGAAGAGTTTAAGAGGCGCAGAGTGCCGCATATTATCATGAAAGATGAAAAAGAGGGAGAGAAGTATTGGACAATGCGGAGAGAAAGTTTTAATTTGTTGAGACATAAAGTTAAAGGTAAGAGAGCTACGCCGTTTATTGACGATTTTGTAGTTAAGCCAGAAGATTTGCCAAAGTTTTTGCCAGAGCTTGATAAGATTCTTGAAGAGCATGAAATAAAGCCGACTTTGACAGGACATGCAGGGAGCGGTAATTTCCATATTATTCCTTTGATGGATTTGGAAAAGAAAGAGGAAAGGGACAAGATACCTATTGTTTCAGAGAAAGTTTACACGCTTTTGCAGAAATATCATGGCTCTATAACTGCAGAGCATAACGATGGTTTGATTAGGACGCCTTATCTGGACAAGATGTTTGACAAGAAGATGATAAAGTTATTTGAGGAAGTTAAGAAAATTTTTGATCCTCTTAATATATTTAATCCTGGTAAGAAAGTGCATGGAGATATTAAGTATGCGATGAGTCATGTGAAGAAAAGTTCTTAGTTAGTAACTTTTAAAATCTCAAATAGAATTTTTCTAAGCAAATTTTATTCTTATTAATTGGTCATAATACAAGCTTGCTGTTGCAGCCCGTATAACATGCCAATGTTTATCTACTTTATTTTTAGGAATACCTGCTCTTCTTAAAAAGTCTTCATTATATGAAAGATTTAATAAAAAACTTTTATCATTCATTAGCACCATAAATCTTGGAAAACCTTCCTTGAATATTCTTCTGTATTCTCTGAGAGTATTATCCCAAATATTTTTTTGTTGTTCAGTAGGAATGTTTCTTACTTTTTCTACTTCTTCTGCAATTTCGTCTAATGTGGGATGTCTTAGTTGCGTTTGTGTCATTTTATATTTAAACTATTTTACCAAAGCCAATTAATCTCCAGTGGCCATTTATATTTCTCGCGATTCCAACATTTTCTCCTTTAAATGGGACTATGGGAATTTTTAATGAGAGCTCGGCCACGCTGTTTGTTAATTTTTTTATTGTTCCTACTGTTACAGAAGTGTTAACGCTTAGCATCATCGTTTCTGTTGTTTTTAATGGCTCAACTTTTGTATTTGTTTGACTTACCGAGCCTATTATTTCCGGGAATAACGTGTATTTTATTTTTATTTCAGATATGATTTTAGGTAATTTGTCTGGCGCGGAGACGACACAGCCTGAGAGCGAGTCTGCTTTTCCTGATGACATGTCTAGTTCTGTTTCAATTGATAAACTGCCGCCAGGAGTTATTTCTTTTAATTCGTAATTCCCTTTATGCAAACTTTTTATTTTTGTTTTTATTGTTTTGTAGATGATTTGATTAGCTTCTTTGATTGTTAATCCTGGCTTGATTTCTATTTGGTCACCGACGCGTAATTTTCCTAACTTTAATGTTCCTCCTAAAACTGCGCCATGCAAGTTTTCAGGTTTTGTTCCTGGCTTGTTTATGTCAAAGCTTCTTGCAACAAGAAATATTGGAATTTTTTCAGTATGCCTTGGAGGGGTTTTTATTTTGCATATTTCTTCATATATTTTTTCTATGTTTACTCCTTGCTGAGCCGAGACAGGAATGATTGGCGCATTTTCTCCGACCGTTCCTTTCAATGCGTTTTTGGTTTCTTGATAATTTTTTATTGCTTGTTCTTTTGTTACGAGGTCTATTTTGTTTTGTACTATTATTATATCTTTTATGTTTTTTGCTTGGAGAGCCATTAAGTGTTCTTTTGTTTGAGGTTTAATGCCTTCGTTTGCCGCGATGACTAAAATTGCTGCGTCGACTATTGCAGCGCCGGAAAGCATTGTTGCCATGAGCATTTCATGTCCTGGAGCATCGACGAAAGAGACATATCGTTTTGGAGTACCTTTTTTCTCTCTGTTGTAGCCCTCTTTTGCATCATGGTAAATTATCGTGTCTGCGTATCCAAGCTTTATTGTTATGCCTCTCTTTAGTTCTTCTGAATGCGTGTCTGTCCATTTTCCAGTAAGTCTTTGTAACAAGGTTGTTTTGCCGTGGTCTATATGCCCTGCTATGATAATGTTTATTGTTTCAAGATTTTCGATGTTAGCTTCTTTTGTCATGGAGTTAGTTAGAAATAAGGGTTTTAAAGCGTTTTGTTTGATTAGAGGGTGCTTTGTTGTGTTAAAGGGAGTTAAAAAGTTGGATTTAAGCTAGATGCGAAAATTTACTTTTAATCTACAAAATCATATTTTTACTAAATTTTATATTCCCCTATATCAAAATGATTTTTATCATGCCAACTAATTGTAGCAGCAAAAAGCTTAGCTGCGTATTCTACTTGTTCTAATACTTTATCCTTTATTTCATTCGCTCTATTTGACCTATTTAGCATCACTTGAGAAGTGCTTAAATGCTTTTCTTCATCACTGCCTTCATTCTGTGCTGCATGCTCAAAAAACCATCGTGTAGCGTGAGGGCTAATTTTAAACTGCTCTCCTCTCTCTAATCCATCATAAAAATCAGATACAACATTGTAAATAATTCCCTCAATTGCATATTGACTACCGAAATGTTCATAAAAATCATGTTCGGGAGAACTGGTTCTTCTTAACTGATGCTCAAGTGCAATAACTGGTTCTGGAAATACAGGTTTCGGAAAAACTCCTGGAGTCAAATCACTTCCATCTTTACTAATTGCTTCAAGATATGCCTTAAGCATCTGATCCAACTCCTCTTGGCTAAACCTTCCTAAATACCCTTCAAAATCATCATGTAACTTCATATGGTTTATTCCTCTTTCGTTTAATCCATGTCTCCATAATCCGTTATGTGCTTGTTCCTCTATTAATTGCTCAGCTAATTTTTTTATTAACCCAGAATCTTTCACATGGTCAACTTTGGCTAGATTTCTAATCAAACCTCTATTAAATCCGGTAATAGTAGGATAAATTGCTGCCAGAAATGAAGTATATTTCTCTCCTGACAAAGTTCCTTCCTTTATTCCCCTAACAACTGCTGAATTATTTTTCAAGAATTCGGCATGGGGAACCATCAAATCTCCGATTAGATTTCCGACTCTTGCCCTTATTCTATTTCTTTTTTCTTTTTGATTTTTTGTTCTCATCTAAAGCGTTTTGTTTGATTAGTTAGTAGGCTCATATGCCACTGCCCCCAACCTGTTGTTGTGTTATTAGTTCATCTATTTTTCTTGCTCTTGGTTTTTCATTATATATTTTTAGAAGCTTTCTAACAACTCTCAATGATACTCTATTATAATTATTATTGTTTGTCGTGTGTCTCTTAGGAGTTCCAGTTAATTGTAAATAACCCTTTTCTAAGTCTCTTAGTTCTTCTCTGATTAAGAAGTCAGCATATGCTCTTGCCAGGTCTTCTCTATTATCTAATTCATTATATTTTATAGAAATTTTTTGTCTTAGTCGCCCAATTAGTCTTTCCTTTGATTCATATAATAAGTACAAAGCTGAATCAATGTCATTTATTTCTTCATAATCTTTTTCTCGTCTGGCGAGTTCATTATCCATTAATTTTCCTGCTATTTTAGAAGCTAAATATTCTAATTGACGAGTTTTCATTATTTGTTTTGCTCTTCTTTTTCTTCTGACTTAGTTTCTTGTTTTTCTTCCTTCGGAGTTTCTTGTTTTACTTCTTCTTTCTTCTCCTCTGTTATTATCTTCTCTTTCTGAGCATCTTCTTCTTGAGGTTTTTCTTCCTTAGGTACTTCCTTCGGAGTTTCCTGTTTTTGTTTTTCTTCTGAGCTTTCTTCTTCTGTTTTTTTAGCAACTTCTTTTGGTTTGTTCTGGTCAGGAAATATTTCTTTTAATGGTTTATTTCCAATTTTCAAAACTTTTATATTGATTTGGACAGTTTTTTCTGAGATCTCTTTTCCGCGCACTGTTTTTCTTTTTCTAAGTCCCTTTGTTTTCGCATGCATTCCCCATCCTTTTGTGAGGAGGAGCTTTCTTAATTCTGAACCTTCAATATCTTCTTTTTGTGGAAAGCCAGCCAGGTCTGAGGCTCCTGTTATTTCTAATTCATATCCTTCTAAATTTGGCGAGATTTCTTTTCCAGAAATTGTGTCTCCCAATGATCTTCCTGCTAAGACATCACTTTCTGTTTCTAATTTATATGATTTGCCTGTGCTTTCCGATATGTTTAATTTGTGTGGCATGTTTATAATTGAGAAAAAAGGTTTAAAAATCTATTGGCTTTTGGAGTTGTCAAACATTAGGTAGTTATCCTAAAAATTATTTATCTTGTCAAATGTCGGGACTTTCATATCTTTCTTTATAATGTTTCTCAAAATTCTCTCTTTCTACTTTATTCTCCTTATTTCTTAATATGCAGATATATTCTTCAAAATCTCTTTGCACTTCTTTTAGAAATAAAGAAGGGTCTAATTCAATCCATTCTTCATTATCAATAGTAAATGTAAAGCAAACAACACCTAACCCATATCTTAACAGAGCACCCCTTCGAGTCATCCCATCATGGGAAAGCCCATGCCTTACTTTATCAATAAAAAGGTTAATAGCATTTTCCTCAACTTCAGAGAGAACTCTTTTTAATGCTCTTTTTAACATTTCTGTGCTTTCTCTTTTTAATGATGTCCTTCCCTCTCTAAATTGTTGATTTCCCTCAAGATAATTTACACAAATCATCAAAACAACGAACTCGGAGTTTGTTTCCTTTGTCAATTTTCTTGCAAAATCAAGAAACCACCCATTTGCTCTATCTTCATACACAGAAATCTTTGTTTCTATATCATTATCTAATATTTTATCAATTTCATATGGTTCTTTCTCAGTTTTTATAGTAAGAATTTTATTTGGAAATTCTGGACTTACATAATAATTAGGACTAATAGAACCTTTACCTTTTCCACTTAGAGTTTTATCTTCCATTTTCTAAACTCTTATTAATATTATTAATCTCTATCCCACATTTCTCAGCAGGATTTTAATTTTTTCATCTTAAAACACCCCAATCATCTGTCTTTCTTCTTTTGATTAATTTTATATAATTTGATTATTAATAAGCATTATGCCACAGGAATTTTATCTTGATACTGCAATCTGGCTTGACTTCTATGAGAAGAGAGGTAGGAACGGAGAGGTAGCTTTAAAGTTAATAGAAAAAATTATAGATGAAAATAATGTAATTTTGTATTCAGATGTTGTTTTAAGAGAATTGAAAAAGCTAGGCTATACCCAAGAAGATGCTGATGATATTTTTAGGGTAGCTAAACCAAGCAATCTTAGAAAGGTTCATTTATTTGATAAACAGATTAAAGAAGCAAGTAAAATTGCTAAGGTTAGAAATGTTCCACAAAGAGATGCTTTACATGCTATCTTGAGTCGTGATAATTATGCTCAGTTAATATCAAGAGATATCCACTTTGAGCAATTAAAAGATATTACAGCTGTAAAATTACCTGAAGATTTTATTTAATGCCAAATTCTTTTTCTAATTCTTGAAAAACTTCTTCTCCTGCTTTATGCAATTCCTCATCTGTTGTCTTTTTCTTCTTTTTAGAAGCTCCATAAACCGCTCTTACTCGAGCTAAAGCTTCTTCTTTCTCTAGCTCTTTTATCATACGCCTCATTGCCTCTCTAATGAACTCGGATTTTGTATCGTAGCGATATTTTTTCATAGCTATTTCTAAATCTTTGCGGAATTTCTCATCTAGCTTTACGCTTATTGGTTCCATTTTGTGGTATTACTTAGTAGGATTAAGTAGTTTATAAAGATTACGGTATTTGAGGGGTTTTGGTTTTTGAGAATAAAGTTATTGTATTCTTTTCCCCGATTTTATTAAAAATCTTGTCTAACAGTTTGCTTTGACATAATGTTTTAGAATTTCCAACCAAAATCCTTTTTTTCCTAGCCCTTGTTATACTAACATTAACTAAATATTCATCCGCGACAAACTTTAATTTGTATTGTGGAAATGAATATTTTTTACTTCTCGCAAAACTCATTATTATTATGTCCTTCTCTCTACCCTGAAATTTATGGACAGTATCAACGTCTACATCTTTTATTTTAGTATCCGCAAGAAACTCTTTTATTAAAAGTTTTTGTTTAACATAAGGTGTAACAATACCAATTTCCTTGGGTTTTATCCCTTTTTTGATGAACAACGAAATAATATAGGCTACATATTTAGCTTCTTTTGTATTTGAACAACCAGAACCAACTTCATCTTCATAATACTCTGCCTTTGACGTATCTATAAATACGCTTGGCATTTTTGGATTTAAAAATTGATGTTTACTATCTTTTATATTAAGCATTCTTTTAGCTACGGTTTCTGATGTTTTTAGTTTTCCTTCGTAAAAAATCTCACTTGGGATTTGGGCTATTGTTTTATTCATTCTATATTGAATTGTAAGTAAAGTTGAAGCTCTGGGATATCTCTTTCTGGGATATATATCAAGAAGTCTATTGAATATTGATAAGTTTAGTTCTTTGGATATCTCCTTTTCCTCTATTGGTTGTAATTGCTTGTCGTCTCCAACCAAAATAAATTTTTTGCATTTTAAAAGAGGCAATAAGGACATAAAACTTGCTACTTGGCTCGCTTCATCCATTATCATTGTGTCAAATTTTACGTCAGCTAGGAAATAATGATCTGAAGACACCGCAGTAGCTGCTATTAAATCTGCTTTATTAATTATATCTGATATTATGTCTTTTTTTAATTTATCAACATGTCTTTTATAAAGCTCTATAGAAGAAAATATGTCTTTACGGCGTCCTTTTAAAACATTTTCGCGATTGACTTCAATGTCGCGTTCTATTATTTTATTTCTTATCATTACCTTCAGTAAATCAATTTTTCTTTTTAGTGACTCTAAATAAATTTTGTAAACATCTTGATTTATTTCTGATATTTTTCTTTTTGTATTTATTGCTTCTTGCTTTTTGATAGCGGGAAGATATTTCTTTTCTAATATATTATAAATCTCAAATTCAGAGTTCAAAGCGTCTTTATCTGGTTCTCCATTTTCATCTTTATAAATTGCGTTAAACTCGCTCGTACATAATATCTTTAAATCTTTATATTGTCTTTGCAATCCTAGAATTTTATCCAAATGTTTTTTATTCTTTTGATACATCAGTTTAAGTTTTTTTAATTCTTCGTTGTTTCTGGTGGAGAAAAAAGAGGAAATCTTTTTACCTAAAATAGAAAATTTCATTTTCTTTATTTTTCTTTTAAGTTGCCGTATGTAATCTATCTGAGGTATTTTGGTTTCTATCTCATTCATTTCTAATATATCGTTACTCAAAGACAAGCAAGATTCTGATTTTTGATCTAGCATGGCCATTTCATTATTTATAGAAGAAGCACCAATTAAATTTTCGTTATTAATTGGTGTTGAAAGCAGCTCTTGATATTTTTCTTTTTCCTTCCCATAATCATTAAGTCCTTTATGGAATACTTCAAGTTCATTTTTTATTTGATCGATTGTATCTTGAGTTTGATTTATTTTATCTTTTACTTCTGGAAGGGCTTTAAATAAATTATCTATAATCTTATAATGTTCCTCAACTTCTTTCCAATCCTTATGTTTTTTCATCTTTTCATCTATATGGTATTTCCTAACTTTTGGGTCTATCTCGCTGATTGGACCTATTCTCACAATCTTTTGTATTTCCTTTATATCTAATCTTTTTATTATATTATCCACAGCTAAATTTGTCCATGCAGTTATCAAGAGCTTTTTATTCCTTTTTGAAAATTGTTTAACTAACTCTTCAATAACGAAGGTTTTTCCAGTTCCTGGTGGGCCTATTATTAAATGGAAATCATCAGCTTCAACAGATTTTGTTATAGCTTCTTTTTGATCTTTATTAAGTCTTTTCGAGATAAAGGAGACTCTTTCTTCGTTATAGTGTGGTTTGTTTTCACCGATTATAAAATCAAGAATTCTAGCACTCTCTGAACTTATTTTGCCTTCATGTATTTTATTAACAATGTCCTCTAGTCTTTTTAATATTACATTTATTTTATTAGAATCTATAATAACCTCTTTATTTTCAAAAATTGAGGGATCTGTTTTAATTTCAATTCTAACAATAGAATTATAGGTATCTATTATATTTCCTTGAGAACCTTTCCTTCTATCTGATGAGTCTATGACTAAAACTAATGAACCTCTTGATAAAGTGGATTGGTTAATTGATTGTAATCTGACTGTTAGGATATTATTACTTAAATCAATCTTCTCTACATTTCCCTTAACTGTTGCTGATTTTTTCTTTTTTGCATCAATAAATTTTTTTATTTCAGTAACAATTTTAGAATACTTTTCAGTATTTATGGTAGTACATTCAACATTATTGTTTGTTTGATAAGACATTTTTTATAGCTTCTTGAGTTAACGGTTTACTTTCTTTCCAAACATCATTAAAGAATTGAACAACTTTATTTACTTTACTTTTATCTCTTAGGCATACTCCTGCTTCATAATTAACAGACAATCCTTTCTTAGTTAAATTGGCAGAAGAGATTATAGCTACCGAGCCATCTATTATAACCATCTTTGCATGCAAATCATTATTGTAACGAATCTCAGCACCAAAATCATCTTTTAAAATCCGAAATTTATCTAAGTCCGTTATTCCTTTTTCAATATCTTCTTTTATTAGGCGAGTGATAATCCTAATATTAATTTTTTTCATACCTTGTTTTTTTCTAAAACTTGAAAGTTCATCTACGATATAAGTTATCCAAGGAGAACAAATTAGTACTTCTTGTTTCGCTTTTAATAGTTCTCTACTAATCTCACCATAAACTGTATTTGAAGCTTCTTTTGGCGTTGTTACTATGAAAGTATGTTCTTCTCTAACTTTTTCTAAGTTCAGCTTTAATTGTCTCTTCTCTTCTTCTAAATCTCTAATTTGTTTACGAAGTTTACTTTTTTCTATTGTGTCTAATTTTAAAATTTTGATGTTGTTTTCCAGTTCTTTTATTTGGCTTTCTAAGGATTCTTTTTTAATTCTAAGTTCTTCTATTGTTTTTGTGTCTATTCTATGTTTCTTAATTCTTTCAGCAAGTTCAATAACGTCTTTTGATACTTTCATTTGATCACACACCCCAATCATCTGTCTTTTTCCTCTTAATATCGGCGATTTCTTGCAGGGTTTTGAGTTCTTCTTGACTGAGGAGGTCTTTGTTTTTCTTGAAAGCTTTAAATTGTGATTCTGAGATTTGGCTATACAAGTATTCGACGTCTTTGAGTTTTCTTTCAAAGTTTGTTCCTGGCAGAGAAATAGCGACTTCTTCGTTTTGAAGAACTTCTTCAACCGAGTGTTTTTCTGACTGTATGGCTTTTACTTTTGCTATATTGTTATCGTTTTCATCAATTAGAGGAATTTGTTTTTTTAGCTTTCCAGATAAAACCCGAACGCCAAAAATTGCCGGATTGGAATTTCTGAAAACGTATTTTGGTAAGATCTGGAGTTTGCATATTATCGCCAATCCTAGGAGTCTTTCTCTCTCGATTTCTGCTTGTTTTTCTTTTCTCCAAAGTTCAAGGTCTTCAATTAATTTGTAAACAACATCGTTCTTTAGGACTTTTATATTTCCTAAATCTAAATCTTCGTCTAAGTCAACATTAAAACCAACAATTAGCGCGTCTAAGGGATTGATTTCTAAATTTGCTTTTGCGGAAATTATGTCTGTTTTTGTTACATTGCCGATAGATGCTTTGACTATTTTGATATTGGCTTGTTTTAATAGGGTGATGAGTGCTTCTAAACTTCCCAAGGAATCCGCTTTAACAATAATCCCTTGTTTGTCTAATTTTATTACATCGGCAAGTTCTCTTTTAAATTCTTTTTTGATTTCTTCTAAATTGTTGTCTAATTTTTGAAAGGGCATTCCTGGGAGAAGGCCTTCTTTGTCTGTTAATCGGAGCCGAACGCCTGTCGCAGCTGTTGCTTTTTTTATTGGTTTATATTTATCTGACAACGGGAGAATTTCTTCCAATGCTCTTATTTTTGCGATGAGTGGCTCTTCTTGAAAAGTTGCTATTGCGATTTCATCTCCTTTTTGGAGTTGACCGTCGTATAAAATTGCTTCAACATTTTCAATAGCTTTTTCTTTTTTTATTTCTAATATGACACCTTTGGATTCTTCTGAAAGTTCGAGTTGCTTTGTGAGGAAGTTTTGTGATAGTCCTGCAAGTATGAAAAGAAGTTCTGAAATTCCTTGGTTTGTTTTTGCTGAGCATGGAACTATTGCGATTTTCTTTGTGAAATTCTGGACTTCGTAAAACAGGGCAGAGTCGAATCCGTGATTTTGGAGAGCTCCTTGGAAAGTGAGCAGTGCTGTGTCAAATTCTTGCTTTACATTTATTGCTTGGTTTTCTATGGATTCCTTTACGCTATCTTTTTTCTGCCATCCGGAAATTACATCTATTTTGTTTAAGGCAACCACGAATGGTGTTTTGTTTGCTTTTAAAATTGATATCACCTCTGCTGTCTGAGGCTTTATTCCTTCTTTTATGTCTACGACGAGAATTACGATGTCTGCCAAAGAACCTCCTCTTTTTCTTAAATTTGTGAAAGCCGCGTGTCCTGGCGTATCGATGAAGAGAAAGCCCGGAATTTTTAAGTCAATCTTGTTTTGTTTAATTAGAGGGCAGGCTTTATGAATTTGTTCTAATGGGAATTTAGTGAAAGAAATCTTTTGCGTGATGCCTCCAGCTTCGCCCTCTTGGACAGAGCTACCTCTAAAACGATCTAGAATGCTTGTTTTTCCATGATCGACATGGCCAGCTACTGTAATAATTGGTTGTCTGATTGCCATAAAGAAATAATAAAAGAAGAGGTTAAAAAGCTAACTATTCGCTTGTTTTTTTAGAAGTTCTTATCGCAAAAATAGGTATTGCTTTAGCGTACCATTTGGCGTTATTTCTCCAGTTAATTGCTCCTATCTGAACACCACTTCCATCACCACATATATTTATCAATGGAGATAATTGTGCACCTACAAATCTTTCGGCATAATTTAATACTCCTACTTGAACACCTCTAGACTCTCCAGCTCCATTAAGTCCTCCCATCTGAACACCTTCGCCATCTTGACAAATATTTAATAGAGGAGATAATTGTGCACCCGCAAATCTTTTAGCATAATTTAATACTCCTACTTGAACACCTCTAGACTCTCCAGCTCCATTAAGTCCTCCCATCTGAACACCCCTAGACTCCTCAGCAATATTAACTAATCCTATCTGAACACCGTAACTAGACTCCTCAGCAATATTAACTAATCCCATCTGAACTCCTCTAGATTCATCAGCGCTATTACCTAATCCTATCTGAACACCGTAACTAGACTTCTCAATTCCATTAAATCCTCCTACTTGAACACCTCTAGACTCTTTAGCCATATTAACTGCTCCTGCTTGAACTCCTCTAGACCTATCAGTATAGTTTCTTACAGCTACTTCTAAGCCACGATTATTTTCTCTTTTTTCGACTATTCCTAATGAGATTTCCATTTTCTATATAATTAGCTAGATATCCTATTTATAAATTCTTCTGTTGTTGCAACTATTAAGTTATTGATTTATATTTTTGTTTAGGAACAGATACGTTTTTAAAGCTTAACAAGGTGAATTTTACATGAAGAAAATTATAGCTATAGTAATATTATTGATTATTGTAGTCGGAAGCCTATTTGCTTTCGTTAGTTCTGGTTTTAGCTTTGAATTTGAGAGTGAGGAAAAACCGTTTGATTATACTTGGACTAAAGCTTTATGTGATGGAAATACATGCCAGGATTATGAAATTGTGTGTTTAAATGGAGAAGTTAAGAGCACGAGGCCTGTTTCTGGATTTGTGACTTTCTCTAAGAATTGGGAAGATCCTAGAGAGAATAGAGAAACGTTGTGCGAGGATTAGTAGGATTAAATCAAAGTTTGAGAGACCGAGCTTTTTATCAACAATCTACGAAGCAGACAATATTTTAAGGGGTGCCCACTTGTTTTTATTATAAACTTAAAAGTAGTTATAGAAGCGAAAGGTTTATAAAATGTATTTTTCCTTACTGAACTATGAGAATAGGTTATCAACATAAGTTGTCGCGGGAGGAAGCATACGAAAGAATAAATGCTTTTTTAGTAGATTATCAAAAAGAACATACTTCCAAAAGAAGTGACCCTAAAACAAGTTGGAATCCCGAACATACAAAAATAGATTATAGATGGGATATGCGTGGATTAACAATCCAAACTAAGGTTACTTTAGAAGAGGGACAGATTATTTTGGAAGGAAAATTTCCATTTTTTAGATTGAGTTGTAGAAAAGGAGAAGTTGAAGAAAGGGTTAGAATGGAATTAGAGAAGTTACTTTCTTGATTACTAAGTACAATTTTACTCGTAACGATTGAAATTAACAAGCTTTTAACGAAATTCGCAGATTTAGTTGTTAATTAATAGATTAAATTTATCTATATAAAATATATTCAGAAACAAAACCCTTGTATTTTTCTTTAATTTCTTTAGGAAGATTAGACCAAGAGCCAAGTTCACCTCTACAATTTTTACTTCCACATTTACAAATTAAACGCTTTTTTGTCACTTCATTTCCATATTTGTAAACAATCATTGCATAGTCTATAATTATTTCTTCATCTTTTCTGATATTATTGAAAGCCACAACCATTGTCCTTTGTTTTATACCTGCGTTAGGCTCACAGGAATGATTGATGTATTTTCCTAAGTTATTGACTGGAACAGGGTCTATCCATAAACCCTTTGTGATTGGTATTGTGTATATTGTGCCTTTAGATACAATCGGCCCTACAATAAGAAAAATAAATTCCCCTTTTTTGAAAGGTTTATTAGCAAATACAGATTTACCTTTATTTTTTGTTTCTTTTATATAAACATTTTTATTTGAGTCTGTCATGATTTAACTATCGATGTTATTTATTATAAAATTTTCTAGTAGGCGACCTCTAGAATTATAGATAACAAACTTTTAATGAAACACGCAGATTTTGTATTAATTGGTAAGTTAAATAGCCTTTTCTTCAGGAGTTTCTGATTCTTCTTTAGATTCTTCGGATTCTTCTTCAGGTTTTTCTTCTTTTGGTTCTTCTGTAGTTTCACCTTCTTCAAGTTTTGTTTGTCCTTCTTTTTCCTCTTCCGTAACGTCTGTTTGAGTCGTTTCTTCTAAGTCTTTTTCGTCAATCGAGTTAATTGCCTCTTTGAATTGCTTGAATTTATCAGCAGGGATTCTTGTTCCTGCCTTGGTGAATCCTGTATAACGTTCGGATTTCACGAATTCTCTTATTGTGAGGCCTTTTCTTCCGCCGAAATCATCAATTCTGATTACAATGTCTGTTTCTTCGTTTTTTTGTATTCTGTCAATGTCTTTTTCCATGTTTGCCTTAAAGAAGTGTATTATATAAAGGTTTTTATACAAGAGAGTGATGATTTTCTGATGGTTTATTTTGATTGCCATGTTCATGACAGAGGCGGGAAGCAGAGTGAAAAGGAAACTCCTGCACATGCTTTGGAAGTAGCACGCGATTCTGGTGTTGATGGAATTGTTGTCATGCCCAATACTGATCCACCTTTATTTAATTATAATCTAGTAAGAGAGCATTACAGAGATGCAATGAGCTCTGGAATAAAAGATGTTTTTTATGGAATCTGGATGGGTTTGACTAAAGATCCTGAACAGAATAGACGTGCCGTTGAGACTTACAGAAAGTTGGATTATGTTCTTGGTTTTAAGATGTATGCGGGGCATTCTGAAGGGAATTTAGGGGTAGTAAGAGTTGACGATCAGTTTTCTGTTTGTGACACTTTATCTAGTGAGGGATATGAAGGGCCTCTTTTGATT
>JADFRY010000017.1 GCA_022561055.1 Nanobdellota archaeon
GCTTATTGTGACGCGGGTGTTGATGAAGTTGTTGTTGCTCCTGGAAATGAAGGTATTGCTTACGGACTTATTGCTTCCGATTATGAGAGCCTTAGTGTTTCTATTGATCCCTCTGTTAGGTTGAAAGACTCTGCATCGATTTTACGAGCGGCTAGAGAGCAGGGGGTGGATTTAGTTGATGTTGCGCAAGATGACGTACTTGCTGCTGGGACTGTTGATCTTTTGGAAAGAGAAGGTATTCGAGTATTTGGTCCTACACGTAGGGCAGCAGGGATTGAATGGGATAAATCCTGGGCTCGTGAGTTTATGGTTAGACATAATATTCCTCACCCAGAGTATAGTATATTTAGGAGTGGAGATGAAACTTCTATTGATTATGCTAATAATTTATTGAGAGAATCTGAAACTGTTTTTTTTAAAGCTAGCGGTTTATATGCAGGCAAGGGTGTTGTTTCTGCAACAGATGAGGCGAGTGTTGCTCGTGCTTTTGAAGCAATGAGGGGAATGGGCGAAGCAGGTAGTCAATTTCTCGTTGAAGAGGGCATGCGAGGGGAAGAGTTTTCATATTATGTTATGACTGACGGAGAGAGGTTTGTTAGGTTTAAATCTGCTCAGGATAATAAGCGTGTTTTTAATAGAGATCTGGGACCAAACACAGGAGGAATGGGTGCAAACTCTCCTGCACTCGTCACACGAGGACTTGAACAACGCATTGAGGATGAAATAATTAGGCCTGCTATTTCTGGTTTGCAAAAAGAAGGTAGGCCATATAAGGGCATTTTATATCTTGGAGGTATGGTGTGTGAAGATGGTAGTATTCGTGTTGTTGAATTTAACTCACGATGGGGTGACCCCGAGTGTCATGTTGTTTTACCAGGAGTGAATACAAAAGGAAATAATTATTTTGATCTTGTGAATAATGCTATTGATGGTAAACTTAGTGAAAGTCCTGGTTTTATAGGTGATGCTAGAAGGACGCGGGTGTGTGTTGTTGGTGCGTCTGCTGGTTACCCTGGAGATTATAGATCTGTTAAAGGAAAAGAGATTTTTATCGATTTTGATGCAATGGATAACTCTTATGTACTTAGTGCGGGAATTAGGGTTCAGGATGGAAGAATGTATGCTAAGGGTGGGAGATTGTTTAGTGTCGTTGGCGAAGGAAGAGATGTTATAGAGGCTCGCAGAAATGCTTTGCAAGGAATGGCTTGTTGTTCTGTCGGAGGCAATGGTTTACATTATAGAACAGATGTTGCTTGGCGGGATGTTGAGCGAGTGCAAAAGAATTCTGAATAAAATGGTTTTAAAAAAACTCCATAATCCAGAAGACGGTCAGATGAGAATCGTTGGTTTGATGTCTATAACTGGCTCTAATTTAGCAAGGATTATTGAGTATCAAAAAAAAATTGAAAGAGAGGAAGGATGGGCTCCTTATGAAGTAGTTGCTATTTTTACTGATAATCCTAGTAGTAGTGCTGTTAAAATAGGAGGAGATCATAATTTGCCTGTTGTTGTTAGGGACTTGAAAGCTTTTTGTCTGGAGAGAGGAACATCTAAGAGTGACATGGATGCGAGGAGGGAATTTGATGAGGGAACTGTTGAAGCCCTATCAAAATATGGAGCAACAGTTGCTGCGTATGCGGGATATATGAGTATTGCTACTCAGTCTTTAATTGGCGCGTTTCTTGGTGTTAATGTGCATCCCGCAGATTTATCTATTATTAACGATGATGGAAGTAGAAAATACACTGGTGATCACGCAGTCAGAGATGCCATTCTTGCTGGCGAAAAACAGTTAAGATCCACAACACATATTATTGAGAGGAGAGTTGACCATGGAAGAATATTGATGCGATCTTCTCCTTTGGAAGTTGTTTTGCCTGATGGTTTTGATCTTGGTGACGAGACGGCTGTAAAAAGGATTGCTAAGGAACATCAAGGCAGGCTTAAGGAAATTGGGGATTGGGTTATATTTCCTAGAACACTTGAGTATATTGCAGAAGGTGTTTTTGAGGAAGATGATGAAAGAAGGTTGTATGCTTATGGTAAACTAATTCCTAATGGTTTGGATGCTTCTCCAAGGTATCGTTAAGGATCATTTCTTGTAACTATTAAGTGACACTGATAGAAAGGTTTAAATAGAGTTTCTTGGCTAGATTTCATATGAAGAAACAACTAAAGAACATAGTTGCGAGCGCTGCTTTAGCTGCTGGCAGTTTGGCTGGCGAGGCTATTGCCCAGGAAGAAAGAAACCTTGAAGATAGAATTGGTATAGTCGAGAGGAGAGAGCAAGTTTCTGATACTAGGACTGCTTTGAAAGGCAAAGTGAAGTCTGTTGGATTTTATGACGAGTCTGGTATTTGGTCTCAGAGTTCTTTCAATGGTAAGTATGGAGATTTGAGTTTGAGAACAATTGTTTCTACATCTCCCGATCAGAACGATTATGGCTTTAATATTAGCTCTAATAGATACGAGGCAAATTTTGGTTTTGGAGAGGGAGTTGACGGAAGCGTTGATGTTGGGAGGGCCTCTTTTTCTTTTTTAGGAGAGGGAGATAGTTTTTTAGAAACGACTTTACAGTATGATCAATCAGAAGGCGATGGTTTGATTTTTTCAGCAGGGAGCGACCTTGAAGGTGTCTTAGCTAAATTCAGAGCAGAAGGAACTTTTGATATGGAAAGAAATGCTAGAGGTGTTGTTTTTTATGATTTAGGCGAAGGAATTGTTGGATTGGGGGGAGGAATTAGTGAGGATGGGACGTCTGATTTTAATTTAAATTGGGGGGGAGAAAATACTTTTGGAGAAGGCTTAGATACATTTGCTTATGTAAAGTTTGGAGATAGAGATTTTGATGGGCGTTTAGCCATCGGAAATATTTCAAAAGATCTTGGTATTTTTGCAGGTAGTGTTAGGGGTTTAGGAAATAATGAGCTCGATGATTATGGGGATCAAACTTACAAGTTTGATATTGGAGATGACCCGGACATATCAGTTAATTATTTTGGGGCGGCTACTTGGTTTTTAGATGAAGAGCCAGGAAGTTGGGCTTTCGATATTAGATATGAAGAAAAAGAAAGAGCCTATGTTGATTTTGGGTATAGACTTGGCGACATTGGTCCTTTTAGAAACTCTGCTATTTTGGTTGGCGTAAATAGAGATTTAATTGATGATTTTACTGGAGCCAGAGTGCAGTATCTTTTTGATATTGGAGAACATGCGGAAGCAGGCATCACGGGCTCTGTGAATGAAGATGGAGATGTTAAGGGCTCTTTATATGGCGGTTTTAAGTTTGAGTTTTAACACTCCCAACACAATCTATAAAAACCCCCTTATTTTATCTTAGAGATGCCAAAAGGTTCTGAGATTAGAAAGGCGGATTATCCGATTGATAAATTATTTTTAGATAGATGGTCGCCCCGGGCAATGTCTGGCGAGAGCATAAGTGAGGAAGAGTTAATGACTTTATTTGAAGCTGCAAGATGGGCGCCTT
This sequence comes from Nanobdellota archaeon, assembly GCA_022561055.1. Classification (GTDB taxonomy): domain Archaea; phylum Nanobdellota; class Nanobdellia; order Pacearchaeales; family GW2011-AR1; genus JADFRY01. Next base: position 3,488 of record JADFRY010000017.1, read on the forward strand.
CGACATATAATGAGCAAGAATGGAGATTTATCTATGCAAAGCGTGGTTCCGCAGATTGGGATAGGCTATTTAATCTTTTAATGGAGGCAAATCAGGTTTGGTGTGGGAATGCTGCTGTTTTAGCTTGTGCTGTTTCAAAGAAGACTTTTACTAAAAATAATAAGGCTAACCCTGTTCATACTTTTGATTGCGGTTCTGCATGGGAAAATTTAGCTTTGCAGGCCTCGATAATGGGATTAGTTGCACATGGCATGGCTGGTTTTGATTATGAAAAAGCTAAAATTGAATTGAATATTCCTGATGATTACAAAGTTGAAATGATGTTTGTTGTCGGTCGCCATGGGAAGAAAGAAGATTTGCCTGAGAATTTACAGGAGATGGAATATCCCAGCGATAGGAAAAAAGTTTCTGAATTTATCTTTGAGGGAAAGTTTAGGATTTAGAATAATTAAGTTTTTATTTTAGGAGTTATCCACCTGTTTTTTCTACTATTGCTATGATTACTCCGAGTAATGTTAAGACAATTACTATCCAACCAGCTATTGCCGTTATTACATCTGGTATGAACCATATTGGTAATGTGCCGCTTATCATGCCAAATCCAACTGCTAACGATACGAGAATTCCTGTTATCCATATAGCAATATTTAATAGTTGATGCAAGCCAGTGTTTTTTACTTTTGCCATTTGCTTCCTTTTTGATTTTACTTTCTTATAGTTTTATTATAAATTTTTACGAAAATCCAGCCACCGATGTAGCTGAAGACATATGTTTCAATTAGTCCGATTAATATTGTCCAGCTATTAAAGGAAAAGGGGATGGGATATTGACTTGTTATTATTGCTCCGCTAAAATCGCCGAACCATACCATGACAGCGTAAAAAAATAAACCAATAGCACTTACTATTCCTATTGCGTTCCCGAATGCATATGGACTTAGTTTTGCTATTGGAGTTTGAGCTCTGCTCACGATTCTTCTTAAAACACGTCTTCTTTTTCTCACCATCTTTCTTTATAATCTTTAGAAAGAGTTTTTATATTTAAATCTTTGGAATTAATATCTATAAGAATATCCTCTAGATGCTGGGTAATAAGATGAATAGCCAGAGCCATAATAACCACGATTATAATTTGGATAGGAATAACTACTGTATCTTGGGCCGTAACTCCAATAGTCGTATGCCCTATTGTTATATCTTGGATAGTAGTCTCTGTAGTTAGTTGAAGAGCGAGAATAATATGTTCTGGATGGGCTATCTCTTTGAATTACAGTAGTTTTTCCGTAATGATCGTAAGTCGTTCTTTTGTAGTATGTTTTTGAATAGCCGCCATATCCGCCATATCCACCATAGCCATCTCCACGATAGCCATCATAAGACCCACCGTATCCACCATAGCCATCTCCACGATAACCATCATAAGACCCACCGTATCCACGATAGTCATCATAAAATCCGCCTCTGTAATAATCGTGTGATGCAGAAACATCTTGAATAGCAAATAATGCTAATGTTGCAATTGCAAAAATTAGGGTCAATAATAGTTTTTTATTCATATATTTTTAACAAGCTTTTAGTATATAAATTTATCGTTTTGTTGTCCTTTTAGAATGATTAACTATTCTATAAACGCACGAGCAGGAATCCCTTACGAGTAACATTTAAAAATAGAATTTATCTAGGTTGAAGAATGACTAATGGCAAGATTTTTTATGCTGTGACTGCTAAGTTTTCAGACGAAGGAATTGCGCAAGAGTATATCGGTTGGCTTGAGTCTGGACATGTAAAAGCTGTTAAAAGAGCAGGAGCGATTTCTGGAGATATTGTTGTTATTGATAGAAATGAGTCTGATGATGCTATTCGTGTTGAGACTTTGTATGTGTTCGGTTCACGTGCCGAATTTAAGAGTTATGATAAGGGACCAGAAGCAAGAAAGCTTAGGGCAGATGGGATGCAGAGGTTTGGAGATCGCGGAGTAACATTTGAACGAAGGACTGGAGAAGTCATATAGCCACATTAGAAATAATTTGGAGCAAGATTTAAAAACAGAATTCTTCTCTCTAATTCATGCCTCAATAGTATAGTGGTTAGTACATCGCCCTGTCGCGGCGGAGACCCGAGTTCGATTCTCGGTTGGGGCGTTTTCAGGACTGCAAGTCCTATTCACCGTGGCTTGTGCGAGAGCAAATAAGAATTGTCGAAGACAATTTCAATTGTAGTTTCTTGACTCATAGAACTTCTTTTCTAAAGAAGTTGTATTTCTGGTTCTCGGTTGGGGCGTTTAGTGAAGATGGGAACGCCCTAGCTATAATGTTCTCTTTTAGATAATTTAATAAATGTTCGAACTTTTTTATGATTATGAAAATAGTTGCAATAAGCGGTGGGAAATTACGTGCTGGAAATAATATTGACAAAGAAATAATAAGGCTTACAGGAAAAGTTAAGCCAAATATATTATTTCTTCCTACCGCAAGCGAGTATCCTGGTTCTAGCTCAATGGATAGTGAAACTAATTACAAACTTTTCCAGGATAGTTTTGAAAAAAAATTGGGATGTAAAACTGATGTTCTATATTTAGTTAAGGAAAAGCATACCAAACAAGAAATTAAAAAAAAGATTCTCAGCTCAGATATAATCTATGTTGGTGGAGGAAGCACATTAAAACTGTTAAAAGTTTGGCGAAAGCTAGGTGTGGACAAAGTCTTGAAACAAGCATATAAAAAAGGAATTGTCTTATCTGGAATCAGTGCAGGTGGTATCTGCTGGTTTAAGTATGGACATACAATAGAATCCGTCAAAAAAGGTAAAAGAGTAATGAAAGTGAGGGGGCTTGATTTTTTTCCTTTTTTCGTCTGTCCTCACTACGATAATCAAAAGTTCAGGAAACCTTCATTAAGAAGGATGATCAAAAAATATGGAGGTTTTTCAATCGCTCTGGATGCTTTCTCAGCAATTGAAATTGTGGATGGCCAATACAAAATTATAACTTCCTCCAAAAGTGCTAGGGCGTATAGAGTTTATCTCCGTAAAGGAAAGGTTGTTGAAGAAGAATTGCCGAAAGACAAAAAGTTTAGACCTCTTGCAGAATTATTTAAAAGATAGAGCGTTCTCACTTCTACCTAACTTACGGTTGGGGCGTTCTCACCCAAACTTTTTCTTATAGATATTATCGTGATGGTCAAAATCCTCGAATATAATAGTTTTATTTGATTTATCAAATTTGAAAACTAAAACTTTCTCTCTAATTTGAACTCGTTTAAAATCTTTTAGATCATGTTTTAAATTTTTATAATGTTCAACGTCATCAGAATTAATAATCTCTCGTATCTTTTTTATAACTCTTTCTCTTGTCTTTTTATCTTTCTTAAATAGTTTTAAAAGAATTTTTTGAAGATTTGGCTGTATTTTATACAAATACATATTATTCCCCAGTTAATTTCCTTAATTCATCAATGTTTTTGAAAATTATCCCTTTTTCCTCATTAATCTTACTTAATTTCTTGATATATTCCGGTCTTAATTCAGGTTCTAAATCTTGTTCATATTCATTTATGAGGAAAATAAAAGCTTGCTCTTTGGTTTTAAAACCATGTCTAGCTTTAACAATATTCAAGACTCTATTTTCTCTCTCAGGAATTTCAATAGTTGATTTTACCATATTTACTACTTTTTGTAGTGTTTTATAGTATTTAAATATTTTGTTCATTTTTCAATTTGTCGGTCAGGGCGTTCGGTAGGTTTGTAGGGATTAGGGGCTTTTCTAGAATAATAAGATTTAAAAACGACTCGAGAATTAATTTTAGATGGTGGCCATATCAAATCTATCTATTGTGACTGTTGATGACTTAGTTCGCTATTCTAGAAACTTCCTAAATGTTCTTGAAGCTCGTGAACTAATCCAAGACTATATAGATAAATCGGTAGTTTGTTCTTAAAAATGGATAAGATAAGATAAAATGATATCAAATAAAAGGATTAAATTTACCGATTAGCGACCCTTGCTTCTTCGACTAAAACTTCTTTAGGTGATTCTGTTTGAATGTATTGTGCAGAAGTGTCCGGTGTTCTTGAATTTTCAATATAGTTTACAGCTAATAATGCGGAGGAGGTTAGTAAACCAGCCACACCGACTTTTCTCAATAATGAATTTCTTCTTTTATTAGTTGGGAGGGCATAAACACTACCCACTGCACCGGCACCGCCAATAGCACCGCCAATAGCACC
>JADFRY010000011.1 GCA_022561055.1 Nanobdellota archaeon
CTAGAGCATGCCCACGAGCACCAGCATCAACAACCATTACTTTTGTCATTTGATAATCCATCTCTAGAATATCTCTATTTATAAGAATTTATGTTGTAAAAAGAAGTCTTTACTTCTTCCCAATCACCCTCTTCCTATTCATATAAGGCACAAGCACGGCAGGAACTTTAACAGTACCATCTTTTTGCTGAAAGTTTTCAAGGATTGCAACCATTGCCCTCGAAGTTGCAACCATTGTATTATTAAGAATATGAACATGCTTCCTTTCACCTTTATCCCAATATTTAACATTTAATGCACGAGCCTGAAAATCAGTGCAGTTTCCTGCCGAAGTAATTTCTGCATAAGCATTTTGACGAGGAAACCAAGCTTCAATATCATACTGCCTTGCAAACTTATCTCCTAAATCTCCTGAACAAATTTCAATAACCCTATAAGGAATTTTTAAACTTTTAAAAAACTCTTCTGTAATTTTTTGCATCTCTTCCAACATTTTAAAAGAATTCTCAGGAAGTGAAAAAACAACTTGCTCAACTTTATTAAATTGATGCATCCTAAAAAGTCCCTTGGTATCGACTCCATGGCTTCCTATTTCCTTTCTAAAACAAGACGTTAAAGCGCAAACCTTGATTGGTAATTCATTCTTTTGCACTGTCTTTCCTTTAAGCAAAGCAGCCAGAGTATGCTCTGCAGTTCCAATTAAATATAAATCCTCATCTTCAATTTTATAAACAACATCTTGAACATCCTTGAGACCGCTAGCAGCTCCAAGAAAAGTCTGGAAGTTAAGTAACATTGGCGGCACCACCAGCTTAAATCCTTTTTTTATCATAAAATCTACTCCATAACGTTGTAAAGCATGGTCTAACATTGCCATCTCACCTAAAAGATAATTAAATCCTTGTCCAGAAGTTTTTCTTGCAACTTCAAAATCTCCAAAGCCAAATTTTTCTATTAACTCTACGTGGTTTCTTATCTTGAAGTTAGGTTTGATTGGCTTACCCCATCTTCTGATTTCTTTATTTTTACTAGCATCTGCACCTATGGGGACAGATTTATGAATTATATTAGGAATTTCCAGCAAATCGGAATTAAGTTGTTTTCTTAATTTTGTTGCCTTATCTTCAAATTTTACAATCTTATCAGGAATTTCCTTAGCTTTCTTAATTAATTTCCTAACATCTTTCTTATCTTTTTTTGCCTGTGCTACTTCTTTAGAAATTTTATTCCTCTCTGCCCTTAAAGAATCAACTTGTGCTTTAATTTTCCTCCAATCTGTATCGTTTCTAGCTATTTTGTCCACTAAAGCTAACTTTTCTTTCTGGAATTTCTTCTTAATATTATCCTTAACAAGAGTTGAATCCACCCTAATAAGTTTTATGTCTATCATAATGAAAAATGGAAAGAGGATTATTTAAAGTTTAACTTATTAATTTTTTCAGTTTGTCAAACAAAACTTCAACCACTTGCTCAGGAGAATCTGCCTCGAGAATAGGGTTTAAACCTCTTCTATCCAAAGATCTTCCAGCAACTTCTTCAGCAACTCCCCCGGAGGTTTTAATTGCAACGCAAGGTCTTTGAAGATAATACATAGACAAAACTTCTTGATAGGTTCCTAAGCCTCCTTCTATGATTATAGCACCATCAACAGAATTCGTTAGCACTTGTCCTCTTGCTACAAAACCCAGTCCAGTGGGAATTGTTATAGAACTATAATCGTCTGAGCCCCCTCTCTTTTCTCCTGGGCAGATACCAATCACAAGCCCTTCTTTTTCAATAGCTCCTTTTGATGCATATCTCATAACTCCTCCGCTACCACCTGTAAAGAGAATTGCTCCTTTTTCTGCTAGAAGCTGACCTGTTTCATAGGCAAGTTCTTTTGCTCTCTCAGTACAATGTTCTCCATCTGAACCAAAAACTCCAATTTTAGGAGCTGCTCTTACAATTTCATGTAACTTCATCAAAAATCCAAAATTCTCTATTATTTAAATTTAATCCCAGTAAAACATCATCGCCAACTTTCTTTTTATATCTCTGCTTAAAAACTCCGACTCGCTCTATTTATGCAAACGTTTTTATCCAGTTCGACAAACGATACTCTATACAATTAAATTACAAACTTTAAAGTAGCAACTTTATAAAGTTTTATAAACTAACCTTTATCCAAATTCATATGTCATTAGAAGCATTAATTGAAATAGGATATACTAAAAAGCAAGCCAAAACACTAGATGAAAATCCAAATTTTCATCATAAAAGAAAAACAGCAATAGAATTAGAAAACTTAATAGATAGAATTGCAGAAACATATTCGTCAAATAGACAAAAAATAATGGAAATTATACTTGGTTTTGCTCCGTTTGCAGGGTATAATCATAAAAGAGTCGTTGAAGAAGCTATAGAAGTTTACGGAAAAGATAATGAAGAGAGAGTTAAGAAAGCTATACTTGGTTTTGCTCAGTTTGTAGGGTATAATCATAAAAGAGTCGTTGAAAAAGCTATAGAAGTTTATGGAAAAGATAATGAAGAGAGAGTTAAGAAAGCTATACTTGGTTTTGCTCAGTTTGCAGGTTTAAACCATGAGAGAGTTATTGAAAAAGCTATAGAAGTTTATGGAAAAGATAATGAAGAGAGAATTAAGAAAGCTATACTTGGTTTTGCTCCGTTTGCAGGGTATAATCATAAAAGAGTCGTTGAAGAAGCTATAGAAGTTTACGGGGAAAATAATAAAAAAAGAGTTAAGAAAGCTATACTTGGTTTTGCTCCGTTTGCAGGGTATAATCATAAAAGAGTTAAAAGACAAAAAACAAGATTAGGAAGAATAGTAGGACTCTCTAAAAATGAAGTTATAGATTATATTCTTTCAAATCCTATCTTATCTAGCTACTCTGCAAAAAGATATCTCGCCGCAATGGATGTTGCTCGTACTCTTGAGCAAGAAGGATTCTCTCAAAATGAAACAATGCTAAATACTTTTTTTAATTACCCATCTAAAAGCCCTTATGTCCCTAAAACCAATAGAAAAAGAATCTCCCAAGTCCGAGACGGAAACGAACCTCCTTTACTGAAAGCTATGAGAAACTCTCTTCGAAAATCCCAAAGCCCTTTAGAATATAGAGGCGTTAGAATTTGATTAAATAAATTATAAAACATCAACTCTGTTGAAAATATCATTTTATTTGAAAGTAAAGAAACAAAAAACAATTTTCCTACATGCTTTAAGCTTACAAAGAAATTAAACCCACTTTAACTTAACTCAATATTTATAAATCATACAATCCTAATATACAAAACAAAAAGAGGTGTAAACATGGGTCTATTAACCGAATTCAAAGACGGTCTTATCACAGGATACAAAGACATCACTCAAACTGTGCCGACTGAATACTCATCTCTCATTAACTTGTTCATTTTCGCGATACTTATTGCGCTGTATGCAATTTTTACTTGGAAATTCTATCGCTATCTTTCCAAAAAAGATTTAATAGAACTAAACCTTCAGCAATATAACAGAACAACACATCCTTTCCTAAATAAATTATTCGCAATGTTTCTTTATTTAATTGAATACATAATAATCCTGCCATTCTTAATTTTCTTTTGGTTCGCTGTTCTTGCCTTATTGATATTAGTCCTTTCAGAAGAATTAGTAATAAATCAAGTCATCATAGTCTCAGCAGCAATCGTAGCCGCAATAAGAATGCTCGCATATTACGAAGAAGATTTATCTAAAGACCTCGCAAAAATATTTCCGTTCACGGTCTTAGTAATATTCATACTGAGTCCTGGCTTCTTTTCTTTAGAAAGAATCATATCGAATCTTTCTCAAATCCCAACCCTTTTAACAAGTATTCTTTACTTCCTCATATTCATAATTGTACTAGAATTAATATTAAGGACTGCAGATACTTTAATAAATTTAGCCAGAAGTGATAGGGGTGAGATAGTAACAGAAGTAATTGAAGAGGGGAAATAGTTTCCCTATTCTGAGGCAAGCTTAGCTTTCAGGTCTTCAGTCCGTCTTCTCATCTCAACCCTTCTTTCAACAGCATCAACAAGATAGGGTTTTTTTAACTTCTCAAGAAGAGCGTCCATACCATTAACCTCATACTTTAAAAGAAGCCAACTCATATGAGTGAGGATTATATCTCTTCATCTTGTTAAGGACATCTTCCGCTCCAATACGCCTAAATCCTTCATAAAACCTTTTAGCTATTCGTCTAAACATAAAAAACTTACAACTAAACATTATTTAAAAGTATAGTTCTATAGATTAAAAACATCGAAACATTACTTCCCGTGAAAATCTTTCTTTGGATGATCATGCCCTTCAAATAATCTTTCATCTAACTCTTTCAACTGTTTCTTTCCTTCTTTCTCGAGTGACTTCTTACTAAACTTATCCCTCAATAACATGTGCGCCATAAAATGTGCACCGAGGAAATGTGGCATAATAACATAATCTGCACCCTCCTCATAAAGTCTCTTAGTATCTGCTATATGATGAGAAGTCGGAATAAAAATAATCTTCTTATCACTTATATTACGCAAAATAGTGAGATTAATATCTAACTCAGGTATGGTAGATATAACTACTTTGGCTCTTCCCAACCTCAACCCTCGCAAGAAATCAGAATCATTAGCATCTCCATAAACACAATTAACACCCTTCTTTGACAAATCAATAATAGTCTTCGGGTTATAGTCTACAATTAGATATTTCTTTTTTGCTTTAATGAAAGCCTTTAACAAATTAAAACCGACCCGGTTATAACCAAACAAAACAATATTATATTTTCCACTCTTTTTAATAATACCCAGCTCTGGTTTTTTACCATCGAAAATTCCTAACACAGGAGAGAGCCACTTAAAAATGGGCTGAGAATAATAAATACCATAACTACTCAATGCAATAGTTATCAAAGCAATTAAAATAGCTAAAGATAAAAGTTCCTGCGACACAAATCCTAAGGTAAATCCTAACAATATTAATATCAAAGAAAACTCACTAATCTGAGCAAGACTCAAACCAGTAAGGAAATTAGTTCTTTTCTTGTAACCAAACATCCTCATGAAAACCATTACAATAAGCGGATTTCCGATTAACACGAAACCGGAAAACACAAGTGCTTGCACTATCATTTCCGATGAAATTGGACCAATAAGCAGTGAACCAAAAAATACAAAGAATAAAACAACAAAGAAATCTCTGATACCTTTTACCTTGCTACTAATTTCTAAACTATATCTAGATGAAGCCAAAGCCATTCCTGCAAAGAGCGCTCCTATTTCCAAAGAAAAAGACAAATAATCAAACAGCGCAGCAACCAGCAAAGCCCAACCAATGCTAAATAAGAAAAGAACCTCCTGATTTCTAGCTGCTATTGATAAAACTCCTGGAAGGACAATATAAGCAAAAACAAAAACTCCTGAAATTAGCAAAGCAGCCTTACCTAACTGCCAGAATATGATTGAAAAATCTCCTGCACCCAAAACAGGAATCAAAACCAAAAGAAAAGCTGCAATAAAATCCTGCACAATCAAAATACCTACGGCAATCTTGCCATGCAAAGTTTCCAGTTCTTTCTTATCAGACAAAAGTTTGACGGCGACAACTGTTGAGGAGAATGCAAGCGCTACTGCAATGTAGATCGCAGGCACGTAAGAGAATCCAAGACCTATCGCAATCCAGAAACCGATTAATGCAGTAATTACTACCTGTCCAATCCCAACCACCAATGAGACGCCTCCCACTTCCTTCAAAACTCTAAAATCCAAACTAAGACCTACGATAAATAACAAAAGTGCCACACCTATGTGTGCAAATACCTGTATGAGCTCAGTTGACTGTAATAAATTAAAAACCAAGGGTCCTACAAGAATTCCTGTAATCAAATAAGCAATTATCGGTGGCTGCTTTATAAGTTTACCAATAAGTGCAAGCACTGCCGCAATGCCTATAATAAGACTAAGCTCTAAAATAATACTAACCATCAAACACCTCTTAAACGCCTCTCCTAAAAATTAGAAAAACAATTTTAAATATCTTGCTATGTTCTAACTCAAGTAAAAAAGCAGGAAAACTTCAATAATAAACCTTATAAAACAAAGAAATAATTTATTCCTATAATGTTCATCTCGCAATGGCTGAGATGAAAGAGCCCTGCGTCATGCGGCATGCAGGGCTCGCTAACTTCAGCAATTTAAACACAATTATCTTTTTATAATACCCATCAAACATATTTTAAAAACAAAATAAAATTAATCGACAAGTGTCGGCTTGATAATTTGATCAACAGGCCAAACCCTCCCAGCACAATATTCTTCCAAGAATCTCAGACTTGCCGAGCCCCTAAGCTTCCCTTTCTTATGTAAATCCCTTACTTCTCTTAAAGAAAATATATCGATCTTTGATATGCTCTCTTTCGAATCTACTTTAGGAATGCCTTCAATAACTTCCCCAGAATAAACAATGTTAATTATTGAATTTCCTTTAGGACTTGTGAAAGGCCAAATACCAACCAACTGCTTGACTACAACTGTAAATCCTATCTCCTCTAGAACTTCTCTAACAGCCCCATCCGAAGGATGCTCAAAAGGATTAATCTTTCCAGTTGGTAAGCTCCACTTTTCGTCTATTTTATTTAAAACAAAGAAAAATTTATTTTTATCCAAGGGGGGAGAAACAATAATTGTACCAGTGAAACGCATTAAACCATAATTTTCATTATTCATAAAACAACCTGATGCTCTAAGTTTTTAATAATTATTACAATAAGATATAACCTTTAGAGAAAATAACTCCCCCACAATACTACTCTTATTAATAACTCTTAAATATGTTCTTTTAAATATGTTTTTATTGCTAGCAAAAACAAAAAGATTCCTCTTTCTTTAATTCATCTACGGCGATTTAAAATTGTCTCTACAGCTCTCGAACTTAATTCATAGCCAAAGAAAAACCTCGCTTCCCTATAATTAAAACTTACACCCGCGAAAGGCTGGTCTTCCTTTAAAGGAGGCATTCTCGCAGGTTCTATTATTATATAACTAGCCCCATCTGGAATCCTTAATAAAGGGGCATCACCTTGATCCGTAGGATCTCCAAAAAGATGTTCATTAACAATGACTAAGGAAATGGATCTATCTCCCATTATGGGCTCTTTTTTTGCATAGATTCCTATCTGTCCTACTAGATGCTCCCCATGTATTGGGATCCCTCTTACAAATCTTTCTAAGAAAGATATGTTAAAAGTATTCTCAGGAAGCAGTCTCAGACTCTCCCTAACCATTTCCTCATCTCCCTCTCTTATAGGAACTATATCCAATGGGTGTGTTACATGGGGCGCCATTAAATATGACTAATCCAAGAGTTTTTAATAATTATTACAATAAGATATAACCTTTAGAGAAAATAACCCCCCCACAATCTTTAAAAACCAATTTTCTCTAAAGCATTCATGGGAAAAGTAAGAATAAAATTAAGCAGTATTGACATAAATGATTTGAATTCAATAATAGAAATGATAAAAGAAATAGCTGATAGAGCAGGGATTATAATGCGTGGCCCAATTCCTTTACCAACACGAAGAATGAAAATAACAACTCGCAAGTCTCCATGTGGAGATGGCACAGCAACTTTTGATAGATTTGAGATGCGCGTTCACAAACGTATTATTGATTTGCCAGCAGAAGATAGAGTCCTGCACCCAATAATGATGCTAAAAATCCCGAGATCTGTGCAAATTAAAATTGAGATGAAAGACTAAGTTTCTTATGAATCAAAAAGTCCTTGCGTTTCACCTCGGCTTGAAAGCCGAGGTTTGTTTTGGACTTTTGGATGCAAGAGAAATCTTTTATGGATTTCTCTGCACAGAGAATTGCAATTGTAAGCAATTCTCTTGTGCTCAAGGATTCTTTCTCCAGAATCCTTGACATAATAAAACTTTTCCTGACGAAATCACAGTAACGAAACGAGGAAGAAGAATACTCGATATTAATCCAGAAATAGATGGAAATGCAGAAATGTTATTTAGAGATGGTGAGGTTTTAATTGCAATAATAGGAGGCCCAATATATGAGTTAGTAGAACGAAATCCTAGTCAATATAGAAACGAACCAGGAATTACAAAAACAGAAGAATTAGTTTACAGAAAAACAACTTTATGATATCAAAAAGTCTTTGCGTTAATATATATCTTTAAATACTTCTCGCCATAAAAAATGATGCATGGTAAAAGAGGCGCTCGTAGTTCAAAGAAAAAAATTATTTGGGGACAATTACTTTAAAGGATTCTTACCAATAGAACAAAGAGACTTAATCAAAATAATCCTGACAAATCATACATATCATCCACGCGGTGATGAATTAGAAAACAATCCAGATTTACAACAAATCATCCCATATGTTTGGATAATTAATCCTAAGACAAAACAAGTATTCGCTTATAAAAGGGCAGAAGATAAAAATTATACTGAAAAACGATTGCGAAATAAATGGTCGTGCGGAATAGGGGGGCATATTGACAGGGAAGATTCACATGACCCAATCATGAAAGCCATGATGCGTGAATTAAAAGAAGAGGTAAAAATAATAGAGTATCCCAAACCAAAAATTGTTGGTTATATAAATGATGATGAAAATGATGTGGGAAAAGTGCATTTTGGCGTTGTGGCAATTGCAGAAACAACTCATCCAGTTGAAAAAGGAGATGAAGAGATGGCCGAATGTCGTATGTGTTCGATTAATGAAATTGAGTCACTATTTGCAGACCAGAACAATGACGTCGAAGAATGGACAAGATTAAGCTGGCCTTTCGTTAAGAATTATTTAGAATCACTCTCCCAATAACCTCTTAAGTTTTCTCTGAAAACCTTGTCCTTCTCTACCCAATTTCTTACCCTTACTAGGATCATTTCTATCCACTGGAATCACAAAACCAACTCCTTTAAAATCACCCAAATCATCAGGATGTATAAAACTCCCAACTTTATGGCTCTCAATTAATTTATTAACATGATCTATATTTTCTTCTCCCAATCCATAACTCTTTAGAACTTGAACTACTCGTTCAGCAAGAGGATCCAAACCCCTATCAAAAAATCCTTGCAACAGCTTAATTTCCTTAGAACTAATTCTCATCCCTTTAAGGGTATAAGTCTCAAATGCTTCATATGCAACAGGAGTATGTGCTCTCTGAAAATCAGCAATATGTTCAGCATATGCTCTAATCTCCATCTGTGCATGAGGATCAAGCCGCAACATCAAAAAATGCCTCCAATTATGCGTGTCTCCTGTCCTCCATCTTCTAGTATAAAAATCAACTCCCTTCGCCATCCTAACCAATTCCTCAGAAGCTCCGAGCTCTCGCACCCTCATAGCAGTTTTTAATTCATCCTCAAATGCTGACCTAAGATTATCAATAGCAACACTCCTATCTTCATCATCCATATCCCTTCCCCTTCCCTGCCTATTTAACCTATCCTGATACTTGAATTCTCTATCCCCTGGAAAATAAAATTCACTCCCAATTGGCGTAATCCCCATAAAACCATGATTCTTCAACGTTCTATGTCTCCCAGCCTGTCTTGGATCAACAAACACCGGAGTTTTCATCTCAACTGCATTCTGAGACATCTCTATCGGAGTAGTATGATCATCTCTAGTCAAACTCATAATAAGATTTATATTATCTTGCAATGTTACTGTTCCAACTCCATAACTTGTCCTTGCTGCCTCAGCTAAAGAATTATCATCTCCCATATAATCAACAGCCTGAATCATACCATGATCTAACACCTCCCTAGAAACAAAAAGAATATCTTCCATTGTTGTAACACTAATCCTGCGCGTACTCTTCGCTTCCCATGATGGTGAACATAAAGGACCATCAACAATCTCATCATCACTCGGCATAGTCAGAGAAATTCCTTTAAGAGGTTGCTCCATCAAAGCAGACCAAGATAGCGGAGCAACTTTTCCCGCAATACATGCAACCTGTTCAAGATAACTTCTTGCATGATTCTCTGAAGGCAATCGTTTTCTCTGCTCTCTAACAAAATTAGCCAGTGAAAGAAGATTTACCTTCCAAAAATAGCGAGTATCATTATCAATACCTAAAACAGATCTAGCCAATTCCCTAGCAAGATCTACATCAATCAATTCTTTATATGCTCCTACCGCCCTTCTCCTACTCTCCCCAAGTAAAGATTCTATTTCACTTGCCCTTTCATACCAAGTATGATTTCTCGAACGCAACATGCTAGCTACTCGCATATGATTCAAAGGTAAAGCACTATCCAACATTAAAGAATACCTTCCGGAATATTCATTAACACTAATTTCAGGAAAATAAACAAAAGTCAGTGCAGTATCAATAGGAGACTGAAAACTAAATTTAAGTTGTACAGAAGTAAAGGGCTCACTTATGCCACTCGCAACTAGATTATGCAAAAAATCATGACTCTCCGGATTTTCAAGAAATATCTCTCTACCATGACCAGCCGTTGCAACACGCTCAACCATCTCATCACCACCCATATAATCAACTAACTCTAAACTTCCATGACCATCTATCCCATAACTTCTAAAAAGTTCATTCTCACCCCCATCAGAAACAAGCCTCTTAGTCAAACTAATACCATATGGTGCCCTTTCCTCATCTCTCTCTACCATCCTCGCTCCAAAGTTCTACATTATTAAAACTTTCACAAACTCTAACCTATATTTCCCAGCATAATAATTCTTTATAAGCTTGTTAAATAAAAATCAAAGATGATAAGAAAAGAGGGACTCTTAATAGTATTTGAAGGGATTGATGGCTCTGGCAAATCAACTCAAATTAGGAAACTAGTTAATTATATTTTTGAGAAAAGTAAATATAATCATGTAATTTTAACCAGAAATCCGTATAAAGATGTAAACATAAGAGCAATTCTAAGGCAAGATAATGATCCTCTAACTCAGGCTGAGAAATTAGCAGATTTATTTATAAACGACAGGAAAAAACAAGTTGAGGAACTTGTAAAACCAAATCTGGAAAAGGGACACTTTGTTATTAGTGATAGATATAAGTTATCAACAATTACTTACCAAGCTGCTCAAGGTCTTGAAATGGAAGACTTGATTAAAAGGCATGAAGGCTTGCCTATTCCTGATATTACTTTCATGATTGATGTTTCACCAGAAGAAGCAAGGAAAAGAATGGAAAAGAAAGATGTTGCTATACGTGGTAAAGAACATAAGTTTGAGACTAATTTAGATTTTGCTAGAAAATTAAGAGAAAATCATTACAAAGCAAAAGAAATACTAGAAAAAGAAGGAGAAAAAATATTTATTATTAATGGAGAAAGAAGCCCAGAAGAAATTTTTGAAGAAATTAAAGATATCTTTGAGAGGGAAATAGCATGACTAATCAAAACCATTAAAACCTCTCAATTCTAAATGTTTTTAGGCCCAGATGGCTGAGTGGTTAAAGCGCACGCTTGGAGAGCGTGTTTCCTCACGGATCCCCAGGTTCGAATCCTGGTCTGGGCGTCCAGGATTTTTAGGAATCTTACTAATTAATGTGTATTTTGCAACATAGATTTATTTTTAAAGTAAAAAATTTTATATTTTCATGGTTCAAGTAGTTGATGTACCAAGAGATGATTCATATAGAAGTGAAAGAGTAAAAAGATTAGAGGAGATAGCTAAAAAAACACTAGGCCCCTCAGGTGTTCCTATAAATGTTCGTGGACAACATCTAGAAATTGGACTTGCTGCAGCAACGATTGTAATGGATGTGTATTTTGATAAAAATGAAATAGATGTTTATGCTTCAAATTGGGTAAACATTGGTCAGAGGGTTGCAAGCGCATTTGAGGAAGCAGGAGAAGGAAAATTTACAGTCAGGAGAAATTATGTATCTGAACGAAGCGTTGCATCTTAACATAATAATTATTCAATAAATTTATATCCTCTGTTTTATTTCTTAATTTATGATAAAAACACAAAAGGCAACTTTCGCAATGGGATGTTTTTGGGGGCCTGAATTGCTATTTGATAATGCTCCTGGAGTTCTAGAAACAACCGTTGGATTCATGGGTGGAGATGAAAAGAAATTTCCAAACCCTAGTTACAAGCAAGTATGTTACAGAAAAACAGGTTACGCAGAAGTAACTCAAATAATTTTTAATCCTAAAAAAATAACTTACAAAGAGCTCCTGGATATTTTCTGGAAGAATCATAATCCCACTTCAAAAAACAGACAAGGCTTTGATTTTGGTACACAATACAGATCAGCTATTTTTTATCATACTGAAAAACAAAAAAAGGCTGCCATAGAATCAAAAAAAGAAAAACAAAGAGAGTTCAAAAAACCAATACAAACAGAAATAAAGAAGGCAGCAACCTTCTTCAAAGCAGAAGAATATCATCAAAAATATCTTGAAAAGAAAGGACAAAAAGTCTGTCATTAAAACTTTAAATTTTCAAATGAAAACCAACAAACTCCAAAGCATAAAATCATTATTAAGATATTATAATCCCCGCACAATAAAGAAAACTAAAAAGTTAAAATTTGTTGGAGTCGAGAATAGAGAGGTCTATAATATTACTGCCCCTTTCAGAGTTAAAAGAAAAGTATATCTTATTGGCAGAGTAGAATTAAGAGAACATGAACAAGGTACGAGAGTCATTTTCTTTAGAAGACTCAAGCATTCACATCACTGGCATGTTGATGAAAATTGTCCTGTTTTTGATTTACAAGACCCCTTTATCTTCAAGTTTAGAGATTTGAATATTTTCGGAGGAGTAGAAGTAATACAAAGAGCTTCTAAAATAAGTCTAAGTTACAGAACCGTCTTCTATAAAGGAAAAGACATTCACAACCTTAAGAAGTTTAGTCATGGTCCATGGGGAATGAAAGGAATTCGTTTTATTAGTTTACCAAATACAGAAAACAAAGAGTTTTCTGTCCCATCAATTCCTAAATCGAAAGAAGTTTCTGGTAATAAAATAGGAGTTTTTACAAGACCTCAAGGAAAAAGAGGAAGACGCGGTAAAATAGGTTTTGAAATAATTGATTCCTTACAAAAATTAAATTCTAGAACTTTGTCAAGAGCCGGAATTATTAAGGGAGTGTTTACGAGAGGCGAGTGGGGAGGTATAAATGAGGTACATTTTCTTAAGAATAATAAACTTGGAGTGTTAGGACACATAGCAAGATTTTCAAAAGACAAAAAGAGATATTATTACCCGATTACTTTTATGTTTGACTATGAAACAAAAAAATTTTCTGGATTAAAGATTATTGCAGCAAGGTCTGATTTACCTCATGGAGAAGCAAAACGTGATGATTTGTACAACGTAATTTATCCTGGAGGAATAATTAGAAATGAAAAAGATATTGCAAAGCTCTATGTAGGAGTAGGAGATGCAGAATCTTATGAAATTACAATAGAAGACCCTTTCTCAGAATATGAATATGAAGGCTAATTAAAAATTAAATCAAAAAAACCTTGTGTTTTTGTTTTGGTTTTTTGGATGCAAGAAAATTCCTCCTGAAAGGAATTTTCTGCACAGAGAATTGCAATTGTAAGCAATTCTCTTGTGTTCAAGGATTCTAGAAAAAGAATCCTTGACATACTAAATCTTAAAAACTCATTTCTTTTATTATTATTGCCCGGATGGCACAATGGTACTGCGCCTGTCTCGAGAACAGGTTTCCTCACGGATTTCCCGGTTCGATTCCGGGTCCGGGCGTTTTTATTTAGGGTTATATATAACTCCAAAAAAGGCAACGCTTTTATGGATTTCTAGCGGTATTTATAAATGAACAATTATGTGACTGTTTATAAATATTAATATCGATGTTTCTCAATGAAATCAAAAAACATATATTCATTACCATTTGAAAAAAATACTATTTTTATAGCAGGTTCGGATCCAACAGTTCATTATAGTCATTGGAAACATGCAGTGGATTTTCTTATTGATTTTAATGTCCCTATTGTTGCTCCAATGGATGGAGTCATATGGAATGTTAAAGATGATTCTAATGAAGGAGGTGATGATGATAAGTATATTGATTGGAAATATCAAAATCTGATTACTATAAAACACCAAAATGATGAATATTCTCAATATGTACACCTTGCTCATAAATCGTCATTAGTTAAAATTGGAGATAAAATAAAAAGAGGCGACTTAATTGCTAAAGGGATTGGTATGGTCGGATGCACAACTGCCCCTCACTTACACATGATGGTGTTTTTTGTGAAGGATAAAGTAAAAGATGATTATAAAAGTTTAGAAATAAAATTTGATAAAAAAATCAAAATTATTAGAAAAACTGATGAATATAATAAAGAATTATCCAAACCAAAATATAAAACATTGAAAGAGCTAGGTGAGAAATACCATTCTGAATAAAAAATCAGATGATTGTTTTAGGATTAGATATTATTATAAATAATTGGAGTTTAATATCATAATGAAGTTCTATAATAAGGTTGAAAAGTTTGTAGAAGAATCTTGTACTAAGGGAATGATAAAACACCTAAAAAGAACAGCCTACTGGATTAAACAATTAAAATCTAATGCTGATGAAGCATTATTGATTGCAGCTGTATCACATGACATGGAAAGAGCTTTCAGGAAGAAAGATGCTCCTGAAATACTAAGAGCAACTAAATTTGGATTTAGAGATAGAGAATTTTTAAAGTACCATCAGGAAGAAGGCGCACGTATTGTTGGAGAATTATTAGAAAAGATTGGAGCAGATGCTAAGTTAATATTACGTGTTAAAATGCTAATCTCAAAACATGAATTGGGTGGTAATGATGACCAAAATATACTTAAAGATGCGGACAGCATAAGCTTTTTTGAAAATAATATGAAGCGTTTTCTAATTAGAACGGATGTAAGTAAAACCATGATAAAAGAAAAATTTGAATGGATGTATGATAGAATTACCTCAAGCAAAGCAAAACGAATAGTCGAGAAATGGTATAATGAAGCAATTAATGAATTAGAAAATCTTGACTGATTTTAATCTTCTTTCCTAGTAAAAACTAGATATTTATTTACTCCAAGCAAATAATCTTACGTTTTTTATAAAAAAGAATTTTTTATTTTATTCAGCAAAGACTTTTTAATTATGGGATTTTATTTTTATTTATTAGTTTTTTATACTTCGTATCAGATAAATCCTTATCTATAAAATTAATAACCTACTTAACTGGAATAATCTTAGTTTTTTTACATATTTATGAGTTCATTGGAGATAATAAAATTGCTAAGAGTTATAAAAAACAAGCATTAAGTTCCAAAAATATATAAGATAAACTTAAGAAATTGCTTTCTTAAGTTCGCTTAAAGAAGAAGTTATTATTGTACCATATATTTCATCCAGTTTAGATTTTCTAGCAAAATCTACAAATCTTTTTTCTCCAAAGAAAATATCGCAATATGAAACTCCCATTGTAAAACCAAACAAATCATATAAATCGTTGTCTTCAATTTTTTTATTAAAATCCCTATCTCTTCTATCTGCTAAAGAAAAATAACTATATGTTGCTGGAAGTTGTTGAAACAGATTTATCCAATCTTTTTCATCCATATTCTCATTAATAAGAAAATCATTTGGAAGATTCATATTTTTATGGATAATTTCCATTTTTGGAAAAATCATGCCTCTAAAATAATTTGCCATAACTACTTTATATTGCATAGTTTTATCTTTCATGGTTCTTTCTTTTCTACGCGCCTCTTCAAATCTCTCAGCCTCTTTTATAAAACTAGAACTTAGGTCTTTTCTTTCAGAAAGAAGCAATAACCTCATTGTTTCAACAGAATTAACTTTCTTAATCATTTCCTCTTTTTTCTCTTCAGACACATCTTCTTGTATTGTAGGATGAGCTCCGAGAAGATTTGAAATGCCCTGATTTATTATTCTAGATTTGATGTCAATATTTCCCTGTCCAATTTTATTCTGAAATAGAATAAAAATTTCCGATTCAATTACCCAATCATTAAAAGGAAATATAGAGTATCCTTTTGACAAATCCATCATAAAATTGATTAATTTTTCTCTTCTTTCCTTATTGCTTATCCTTCTTACCTCCAAAATATTAACTAAAGAGATAACAACCCTAAGATTTCCTTTATCAACCTCTTTCTTTATTTTTGAAGCTATCTCATACCACTCTCCCTTTCCATTCTGCCATCCTCTAGCCAAATAAATCCATCCGTTCTGGTCTAAGTAGATATCTTTCATAAAAGAAGTAGTGTATCGTAGATTTATAGGGTTTATTGTTCTAGGATTTTTTTTCTAAGAAAGCCTAAAAGCGTTGCCTTTTTTGGAGTTATATATAACCGGGCGTGATTTTATTTCTTAGAAAAGAAGAATACTATTGAGAATCAGATATTAATCTCTGACTAATTGCATTCATTTGTGGAACATATTCATTATGCACTCTATCTGAAAAATCTTGAATCATTCCTTGTCTTTTTCTACAGAGATGTTTTGAAATTTGAATATATGCCGAAGCAATTCCTTCAACAGCAGCCATTTCATAATTACCATTAAAAGCATTATTTACAGCATCAATTGCTAAACCTGCTGAGACTAAATGGCCAATTGTGCTTCCAGTTCCCAAAATTATTGATTCAAGTTTCATGTTGTAACAAAGGGATAAATAGAAGTTTATAAACCCGCCGAAATCTATTTGCCTAATAATATCTGCTCAAGTTTTAATTACAGGAGCGATGTATCCTTTTTCCTTAATATAATCACAATAATCTTACTTGTGTTTAATGTATTTTACACAGTTATTTCTTAGCCTGTTTCCATAATTTACTAAAAACCTATTCTATCCTATAAATAATAATCTGGTTTTTTATTTAGAAATTAAGATATACTTCTTTTCTGCCTACGTTCAAGAATATTATATACTCCGCCCGATTATATCTTTGAAACATTGCTACAATAAAATAAATATAACTATTCTCAATTCTTAACTAGATTCTAACTCCATAAACAACTTCTTCTGTCTTCTACTCAATTTTTTAGGAGTTTTTACTTTAAGATTAATAAACTGGTCCCCTATTCGATAGGCACTTACATTCTTAACCCCTCCTCCCCTCAATCTAAGTATAGTCCCAGATTCTGTCCCTGCAGGTATTTTAATTTTCGTAGATCCTGATAACGTAGGAACCGAAACCTTACAACCTAGAGCTGCTTGTGAAAAACTTATCGGAAATTCAAGATAGATATCATCGCCCTCTCTAGTAAAAAATTTGTGAGGTCTCACATTAATAACGATTAACAAGTCTCCGTTTTCTCCGTATTTTATTGCATTTCCTTCCCCACCCACTCTTAAAATCTGTCCGTTATCAATTCCTTGAAGTATTCCAATTTTTATTTTCTTTCTTTTACTAATAATTCCTTTCCCATTGCATTCCCTACATTTTTGTTTAGGAATATTTCCATCCCCCGCACATTTACTACAGATTATTGCCTGGCGAAAAATACCAAAATGAGTTTTTAGATTAACAGCAACTCTGCCTTCTCCATTACATTTATTGCATTTTTCTAGTCTCTTATCTTCTGCGCCAGTCCCTTCACACAAATCACACAAAATATTTCTTTTAATCTCAATCTCTTTCTCACACCCAAACGCAGCTTCTTCAAAATCAATTGTCAGCCCATACTGTAAGTCTTCTCCAAAATTACTTTCTCCTGAACCTCCAGAAAAACTACTCCCAAATAAGTCTCTAAGAATGCTTGAAATATCTGACCCTCTAAAAATATCTTCTTGGCTATATCTTTGATCAAATGCACCATGTCCTAAAGAATCATATTGCTTTCTTTTATCTTCATCACTTAAAATAGCATACGCTTCACTTATCTCTTTAAATTTCTCTTCATATTCTTCTTTCTTTTCTTCAGGAGCTCTATCTGGATGATACTTCAAAGCTAGTTTTTTATAAACTTTTTTTATAGCATCTTTGCTGTCACTTTTACTAACTCCTAAAACTCCATAATAATCTTTTTTACTCATATGTCTTTATTATAAAAATTGGTTATAAAGCTATTTATTGGGATTTTTAGGGTTTTTGGCAAATTTGAGAATGGTGAGTGTATATTTTTGAAGAGCTAAATAATTGGGAGGGGTTTTTGGTTCTTTTATTAAAAGAAAATGGGCTTTTATTTCGGTTCTTTTCTGAAAAGAACAATATTCTCTAAAAATCTATTATTTCTTAGATATAGACGATATCAAACCATTATATTCCGTAATCATACGTATGATTACGTATATTTTATAGAAAGCTATTTAAAGTAAAGCGATTATTCATTTTATAAGGGGATTAATATGGAAAAACAAAAAGCAACACTTTTTGTGAATCAAATTGTATATCAAAAATATAAAGAGCTATGCAAAAAAGCAGGATGGATAGTTTCTAAACAGTTTGAGAACTTTATGATTCAAGAACTTGAGAAACATGGAGAGAGAATCAGGGTGTAATAATCATGACTAAAAATATCACAAAAAATCACGAAGTTGTAACAACAGAACAAGAAACAAAAGAAGGTTACATTAAAGACTATATTTCTAATGATTGGGTTAAAGATAAACCAGAAGAACAAGTTAGACAAGCATATCTCAGAAAGTTAGTTGAAGATTATGGATATAATCGTAAAAATATCAAAACAGAGGTTTCTATTAAATCTGGGCAAACTGAAACCAAAAAACCTGCTGATATTGTTGTTTTTAACGGAAAGGGTTTTGATCCAGGCAGACATGCCTACATTATTATAGAAGTCAAAAGGAAAGATAGGAAAGATGGAAAAGAGCAACTTGTTAGCTATGTAAATTCTACGACTTCTGAATTTGCGGTTTGGTTTAATGGAAAAGAAATTGCATATTATCAAAGATTTAGAGATCCTAAACATGAATTTATTGATATTCCAGATATTCCTAAAGCAGGAGAAAGTATTGACGATGTTGGTAAATATTACAAAAAACAATTAACCCCTGCTTCTGAATTAAAGACCACTTTTGAAACAATCCATAATTATATTTATGCAAATGAGGGTTTTCTTAAAGATAAAGTTTTCAATGAAATGCTAAAAGTTATTTTTATTAAGTTAGTAGATGAAAAACTTCCTAACCCCAAATGTGATTTTAGAATTACTAAAACCGAAATGGAACAATTAGAAAAAGGTGAAGGTAAAGAATTTATCGAAAGAATTGAAAAATTGTTTGGTGAAGTAATTAAAAGATACTCCGATGTATTTGGTTCTAATGAAAAATTAAATTTAAAGCCAGTAACATTAGGTTTTGTGATTTCTCAGCTACAAAAGTATTCATTAACATCCACTCCTGCCGACGTTAAGGGAACAGCATTCCAAACTTTTGTATATGCTCATCAAAGAGGGGACAGAGGAGAATTTTTTACACCTCATCCCATTTTGGATTTAGTTATAAATTTTCTTAATCCAAAAGAACATGACGATTTGATAGACCCTGCCTGTGGCTCAGGTGGATTCTTGGTTTCAACTATGAACTACATCAGGGACAACATGAAAAATGCAAGACCAGATTTAGATAGTAAAGATATTGCTATTGCAATTAAGGATTATGCACGAGCACATATACATGGAATTGATTTTAACCCTGATTTAGCTAGAGTTACAAAAATGTATATGATACTTAACGATGATGGCCATACAGGCGTGTTTAGTGAAAATTCTTTGATTGACTGGGAAAGCTTAAACAATAGTTCATTAAAAGCACAAGCAGGTATTTTGAAAAGAGGATCATTTGATATTTTAATGACTAATCCGCCATTCGGAAGCAAGGGAAAAATTACCAGTAAAAAAATCCTTGAACAGTTTGATCTAGGATACATCTGGAAAAAAGATAAGGATGGAACTTTTAAAAAGCAAACCAAACTTCAAAATGGACAAGTTCCAGATATATTATTTATAGAAAGATGTCTGGATTTTTTAGATGAAAATGGAAAAATGGCGATAGTTTTGCCTGATGGTGATCTAACTAATTCAACATTAGAATATGTACGTAATTATATAGATAAAAAAGTGAGAATAATTGCGGTTGTTTCTTTGCCACCTGATACATTTGCTCATAGCGGTGCAGGAGTTAAAGCTTCAGTTTTGTTTTTACAAAAACTTCCAGAAGAAAAACTGAAAGCACTCAAAAAGAAGAACTATAGAATTTTCACAGCAGTCATCGAAAAGATAGGATATGATATAAGGGGGCGAATTTTATTCAAAAAAGATGAGAATGGCAAGATTATAAAGAAAGAAGTTGAAGTTTTTAATCATGATGGTCATAAACAAAAACAAACTTTACCTGTAATTGATACGGACATTCCTGAAATTATAGAGAATTTTCACAAATTTATAAAGGGGGAAAATTTGGGCTGGTAGTTAAAATGTCAATATCCATTACTCAATATGAAGAATTTAAAGAAAGTCTAAGATTTGATGCAGAGTATTACAAGAAAGAATATTTAGAAACTGAAGAAAAGTTAGAATCTCATAAGCATTTTACAATTTTATCAAAAGTGGCAATATCAAGTAAAAAAAGGTATAACCCTATAAAAGAGCCACAAAATGAATTTTACTATGTTGAGATTGATGGAGTAAATTTGCAAAATGGTTTTTTCTCATATGAAAAATTAAAAAATTTTAAAGCACCATCAAGAGCAAGAAGATTATTAGAATTTGAAGATGTTTTTGTATCAACTGTTAGACCAAATAGGAATGCTGTGTCTATTTTTCTTAAAAAGGAAAAAAATTTTGTATGTTCTACTGGGTTTGCAGTGATAAAAAGCGAGAAAATAAACCCCTATTTTCTTTTTTCATATCTTAAAACTAAATATGCTATTAATCAATTAGTAAGAAGAACTTCTGCTGCAATGTACCCTGCTGTGAATGAGACCGAAATTTTGAACCTAAAAATAATAAATCCCAAAAAGAATATTCAAGAGAAAGTTCAAAATAATATTTTGAAAGCACAAGAGTTAAAGAAAGTCGCAGAGGATAAGTATAAAGAGGCAGAAGTCATATTATACAAAGAATTGAAGTTAAACAATTTAAATATAAAAAAAAATAACGTAAGTATTATTGAATATAATGATTTCATTTCAGAAGATCGTTATGATGCACAATTTTTCTCATCAAGAAAAATAAAAGATATTTTTGAAGATAAATTTGATATGAAATCTCTTAAATCATTGACTGAAAAAATTGATACCGGGCTGACTCCTGCAAAAGATGATTATTGGCACAAAGGTAATCCAGTCTTAAAGATGGGTTGTTTAACGAATGAATGTATTGATTGGTCCAAAATAGAATTTGCTAATGATTCTTATTACATAAAATCAAGGAGATTTTGTATTCAAGAAAAAGATATACTTCTCACCTCTTCAGCTCATGCGTTGGAACATATTGCAAAGAAAGTTAATGTTGTGTTAAATATACCAGCAGAATATAAGAAAGATTTAGTTTTTGTTGGTGAATTAATGTTACTTAGGGTTAAAGAAAAATTGATTAATCCATTTTACTTGGCTCTTTTTTTAAAAACCCATATAGGATATAAACTTCTTCAAAATTGTATAAGAGGGCAAACAGCACATATTTACCCTAAAGATGTAGAAGACATACATATTCCAGTCATTAATCCAAAAAAACAGGAAAAAATAAGCAAACTAATCGTTGAATCTCAAAAAGGAATGAAAGAAGCTACCGAACTAATCAAAAAATCAATTCAAGAAATAAATAAAATTATTGAAAATTAAATATACGGGAGGTCAATCAATTAAAATGTGGGAATCATCAATATATAGGTTTGAGGAAGAAGTAACTGATAAAAAAGGAAAGATAGTAAAGAAGCCATTTTATATTAATGTAACATATTCTGGTCCCAGAAATCTTCCTGATCCTGGAAAAGCATTGAAAGCCGTATTCGATAAAATGACTCAGGGGTTAGTTCCTAAGGAAACGCATATTTTAGATGTTGGAGCTGCGAAGTTAAGAAATACGCTTTGGCTTTTAGAAAAAGGGTTTAATGTGTGGGCAGTTGAGTTTCCTGAATTAAGAGATAGACTAAAAGATGCTAAAGAAAAATGGAAAATGGCTGAAGGATACGATAACTTTCATAATGTCACATTTCCACAGGATTTTATTAAGTTAAACAAGAAATTTGATATAATTATATTAATAAATGAAATTAATGTTATGCCAATTCCATTAGAGAGATTTGCTATGCTTTCTTTATGTAGACAAAAGATCAAAGATAATGGAATGTTATTATGGCACCAATGGAGAGGTTATGCAATTGGCCAAGATAAATACAGTGAAGAAAATGAATTTATTGATGGATATTTGATGGGACAAGGTCCAAACCATACATTTTATACAGAACATGAAAGGGATGAGAGTCATGAAATTTTATATTCTGTTGGTTTTGAATTTGATGAGAATATGAATTTACATAAATTACCTGCAAATTCATGTTATTCTTACATCTTTAGACCCAGCCATATTAACATAATTAAAAATGCTCTTAATCTTAAAGAAATGATAAAAACAAAAAAAGATCCTAAAAAGATAATTAAAGATGTGGAAACTGTTACTGTTCTAGATTTATACATGAAAGAACTTGAGGACATAAAAAAAGGAAGAGAGGATGCCCATAGATATCATTTGTTAGCATCAAGGATATTTTTTGAAATTTTCAGAGAACAAATCAATAAACCAATAATTGAAAATGAGATTAATGAGGGACGTGGACGGATTGATATTGTTCATAGAAATAGGAATAAAGAAGGCGTTTTTAAAAACTTGAAAGACCTGCGCGACATAAAATGTCCCGAGATAATGGTTGAATGCAAAAATTATGAAAATGATCTCACCAATACAGAATACTCTCAATTAAGTGATCGTTTGATTCCTGCAAGAGGCATGTTGGGTTTTCTTTTATGTCGTAATAAAAAAGATGAAAGCAAAATAATTAAGCATTGTAGAGATAGACATAAAGGTGGAAGTAATAAGTATATTGTAGTTTTAGACGATGCTGATTTAATCAAACTTGCTGAATACAGAAAGAATGATAATATAGAAGCTATAAACAATTTTGTTGAAGATTTTGTAAAAAAAATAATTGATTAAGTTTTCTCACCCCTTCTAATAAATATCGACCGTAGGGAGTGTATATGTCCGAAGGACTAAACCACTCTCTTTTGTTTCTTTTTTTAAAAGAAAATAAGTAATCCAAAAATTGAATATAACGTCAGGGATATACGAAGTTTTTCTGGAACGAAGTGGAAGAAAAATTTGGGAGGGGGGCGAGCCCAAGCCCCGAACCGTATATCTCCTGTTATACGCCCCGACGACTGAAAGGAGGAGAGCGCAGCGTGGCTTTAGCGTTGGCTTGATGCTTTTTAAGATTAGAAAAGGCAAAAATTAGTCATTATTATTCTTTATCATATCAATAAAATTTAACGGTTTAGTTAGCACATCTGCACCATCTAAACTTTTACCTGTTTCAAAAATTGTTTTCCAATATTCATAATTATTTTTTCCAGCAAAAATTGTACTTGCCATACTTCTATCTTTCCAAAGAGGAAGTTCTTTTAAACTTTTGATAAAATTACGAATGTTCTTCCAAAGTTGTTCATCAAATTGATATTGAAATACCTTTTTTTCATCGAACATTTTTCCAGTATTTGTAAAATATGCCGTAATTACTGCTTTTAAATAAATGAGCCAATTGTATAATATTTCCTCTCTACTTATCCTATAAGCAATGAGGTGATTATCAGTAATATCGTCATCTTTATGGTTGATGATTTTGTTTTCAATACGAGATACGCCAATTTCTGGTTGGAATTTATTTATATATACTTCTTCTGCAATTATATTTAATAATTCAACTATTTGTTTTATCTCTAATTCTCTTGGGTTTAATCCCTCATCTGATTTATAGTTGATTGGAGTTTTTAAAATAAGTTTAGAGTTGATAAAAGTAGCAAGAACTGTTTTGTCGTAAGCACTATAAGAAATAGGAAGCTCTTTTGCCCTCCCCTCAAAATCAATGTAATCTTTTAATTTATTTTCTTTTGCATTTGTAATTGCGTGTTTAATGCTGTCAATAATATATTTTTTTATATTTACATTTTCTCCTTTAAAATACTCTACAAGTTGTTGTTCGGAAAATGAAAAATCATCTGGGTTTAAAGTGTGATCTTCTTGGTATTTTTTCACACGTTCAGAATAAAGAGTATTGTTTAATTGACGCATTATAGATTTATCAAATGCAATCTGTCGTAAAGTGCTTCCTGCATTCGTATTTGTTTCAGTTAATCTGTCGATATCTGGATTAATAAACATTCTGATAACTAATTTTTTACTTCCTAAAAGAATTTGAGCAACAGCTTTATGCTGACCATCAAATATTTTTAATTTTCCTTTATCAATTCTTGCAAGACTTAAATGAAGTTGAGGATTTCCTTTATCAAATTCTTTAATAAGTTTGCTTATGCTACTATTTATACCTCTTGGATTGATAATTTCATCATGATAAATATATTCTAAAGGCACCTCAAGAAAACAAGTTTTTTCTTTTGAAATATGGTCTGTAAAAATTATAGTTTTATGAATATTATTATCATTTAGTTTAGAAAAACTGTATTCAATTAAATTATCATTTTCTTTAAATTTAAAATCATATTTTGAACCATTGTACTTTAGGAGTACATGTTTTAAAGAAACAGATTTATTTTCTGTTTTTTGAACTTGTTGTTGAATATCTTTAAGTTTATATAAAATTCTCGCAATTTTTAAATTAGCATCTTGCTTTGATTTATTGCAACTTTCGTGCGTAACTGCAAAATTATCTTCTGAATCCTTGCCTTTATTTACTAATGGGACTATATGGTCTATATTTGTAGGTTGAATTTCTGAATTAATATCTTTGCCACATATAAAACATATATTATTTTGAATTCTTAATAATTTTTCAGTTAAATTTTGATATTCCTCTTTTGAAAGCGATGATAAGTATTTTGAAGCCATAATTATAGATTTAGATATTAAATATATAAATTTTTGCCTTTTCGTTTTCAGATGTAAGTATCAAGCCAATGTCGTATAACATAAGATTATCAATAGTTTTTTCTTGATAATCTTCTAATATGGAGGTAATCAATAATTTTATAAATTATAAAGAATTATACTATTTATCTTTCTGCTCGGAGTCTTTCTTATCGTCACCTTTATCTTCATCAACAACTTCAGCATCAACCACTTTTTCATCTGAATCATTTTTCTTTTCCTGTTCTTCCTTTTCTGAAGCCTGTTTCTCAGCGGCTTCCTGATACATCTTCATCCCAACCTCCTGAGACACTTTCTGAACTTCTTCTAGTTTATTCTTAATATTTTCTACATCGTCCTTTTCAAGAAGCTCTTTTAATTCTTTCAACTCTTTTTCAATCTTCTTTGACGTTTCCTTATCTATTTTGTCTTTATATTCATTCAACATTTTCTCAGTAGAATAAATCAAGGATTCCGCCTCATTTTTAACTTCTATTTTATTCTTCTTTTTCTCATCTTCTTCTTTAAACTTCTTAGATTCCACAATCATTTTTTCAATTTCATCTTTGTTTAATCCAGAACCTCCGGTAATGGTTATTTTCTGTTCCTTACCAGTTCCAAGGTCTTTGGCTGACACATTCACAATCCCATTAGCATCAATATCGAAAGTAACTTCTATTTGAGGTATCCCTCTTGGTGCTGGCGGTATTCCAACTAAATCAAACCTTCCTAGAGATTTATTGTCTACAACCATCTCTCTTTCACCTTGTAAAACATTTATTGTTACCGCGGGCTGATTATCAGCAGCAGTAGAAAATACTTGGCTCTTCTTTGTTGGAATAGTAGTATTCCTTTCAATTAGAGAAGATTTTATTCCTCCGAGAGTCTCAATTCCTAAAGTCAATGGTGTAACATCTAACAACAAAACGTCCTTTATATCTCCCCCAATAATACCTCCTTGGATCGCGGCGCCCAATGAAACGGCCTCGTCAGGATGAACAGATCGATCAATAACTAAACCAGTTATTTTCTTAACTATTTCCTCAACCTTTGGTATTCGTGTGCTTCCTCCAACCAAAATAACTCTACTAATTTTTTTCAATTTAGAATCTTTAATTGCTTGCTTTATTGGAGCTTTAAGTTTTTCAAAAATATCTTTTGCAAGTTCCTCAAATTTAGCCCTCGTTAAGTCAACCTCTAAATGTTTTGGCCCAGATTGATCTGCAGTTACGTAAGGTATGCTTATTTTAGTTTTTTGAAGCGAACTTAATTCTATCTTAGCTTTTTCCGCTGCATCCTTAAGTCTCTGCAAAGCAACTAGATCTTTTTTTAAATCGATACCGTTTGATTTGGAAAATTCCTTAGCTAAATAGTCAATAATAATTTCATCAAGATCATCACCACCAAGACGATTATTACCACTAGTAGATTTTACCTCAAATATTCCATCACTTAACTCTAAAACTGAAACATCAAATGTCCCCCCTCCAAAATCGAAAACCAATATCTCATGTTCTTCAGATTTATCTAAACCATAAGCCAATGCTGCGGCAGTAGGTTCATTAATAATTCTTTTGACATTTAGGCCTGCTATGACTCCTGCATCCTTTGTCGCCTGTCTTTGCGCGTCTCCAAAATATGCCGGGACGGTTATTACAGCGTCTTTTATTTCTTGTCCCAAATAAGATTCAGCATCCCTTTTTAATTTTTGTAAAATCATAGCTGAAATTTGCTCAGGACCATATTCTTTTCCATCAATATTAGTTTTGTTTTTCTCTCCCATTAATCGTTTTATACTTCTTATAGTATTTTTTGGGTTTGCAACAGCTTGCCTTCTAGCAATTTCACCCACTAGTACTTCATCTCCCTTAATAGAAACTACACTAGGAGTAGTGTTGTTTCCTTCAGAGTTTGGAATAATTTTTGGCTTTCCGCCTTCAAGGACACTTACCGCTGAAAAAGTTGTTCCAAGGTCAATTCCAATAATTTTACTCATTTTTGTTCTCCATTACTTTACTTATCTTGACCTTTGATGCCCTTATAACCTTATCGTTTAGGGTATATCCCTTCTGAATCTCTTCAAGTATCTTTTCGTCTTCTTTTTTAGCTTCCTGAACCAACGCCTCATGAATCCTAGGATCAAATTTCCCTTCTGTTTTAATTGTCTTTAATCCTTCTTTTTCCAGAATAGAACACAGCTCTGAATAAATCATATTTACACCCTTATCATTTATATGTTTTAAAGCCAACTCAAAATTATCCAAAACACCCAACAACTTAATAATTAAATCCTCATTAGCATTTCTTAAAATTTCTAGCCTCTCTCTTTCTGTCCTTTTTCTAAAGTTGTCAAATTCCGCCTGTAATCTCTGTATCCGCCCAAAATAATCCTTTTCCTTTCTCTTCCCGTCATTTTCTATTTTGTCTTCTTTTATTCCATTATCGCTTGGGCTATTTTTTTCTATTTTGTTTTTATCTATTTTATCTTTCTTCATTATTTATGAGGTTATAATAGTCTTTTAAACTTTACTCTTCAGTAAATAACCACATGGTTTTTTAATAAATAAGAAAAAGCCCAAAAATCGGACAAAACCACCTAACGCCTCAATTGAGTCATTTTCCATTTATCGCCCTTATTTCGATAATTTTTATAAAGAAATGCTTTTTTTGATTATATGCCAGAAAAATTTTATGAACAAGGTGATGAGTTTTTGAGAATTAAGGGAGGAATACCCTCTAAGATGGTTTATGCCTTACATATAAGTAACCCTACTACTGGCTCACATTATTTATACGGAGATTTAAGGCAAGTTAAAAATCAGCTTGTAGTAGATCTAGCACCTCAAATAGGCCCAGGCTCATATGTTCAAATTAGGCAGAAAATGGATAAAGAGGATATAATTTCCGTAGAAGTAGTCGTACCCAATGACAAGGGTAATAAACATATAAAGAACTCTGAGTGGCATTATCAACCAATGAATAAAAAACAATTCTATTATACTAATTTTTCAATTGATTCCGTTCCAATTCAACTTGTTATTGGAAGTAATGTAAGCCAAAACGAATTGTTAGAATATTTTAAAGGAAAGGTTCTTCCGGGTCCGGGCGTTTTCATTGATTCTTAGAATTAATTAGAAAAAGCTCAATTTAAATTACAAAATTAGAATTAAAATTATCTATACAAAATAAATAAAAAAAATTAAATAAAAAAAATTAAATTTAGTGTCTTGCCAAAACAAATACATGTCTTATAGCAACAACTATTGTAGCTGGCACAAATATTGCCAATAGGGCTTGTAGCACATTGTTCACTAGTGGAATAGCACTCATTACATCTTGCCCAAATGCACTAGCGATTATCAGGACTGCGCCTGCCATTAGAAATGAACTCACTTCATCCTCTGTGATATTCAACAGACCTACAATTAGACCGATTGCAACTAGTATCCAAAGCCAAGTTGCAGTTAAAGCCCCCAATAATCCAAGAACTACTGCAAGTACCACTCCAATCAAAAAAGTCCAACCTCCAAATCCTCTTTTGCCGCGTTTTTTAACCATCTTCAACCTCCTTTTTACTAATTAATATATATTTTCTTATATAATCTTTCATTTATATATGTTTTGGATTTAATCTGATCAAAAAAACCTTGCGTTTTTGTTTTGGTTTTTTGGATGTTCAAGGATTCTTTCTTCAGAATCCTTGACATAAAAATATCATCATAATTTTCTAACTTTAACTCCTTCTTCAGTATCCTCGAGGATAAATCCTTTTTCTCTTACCCTTTGCCTCAAAATATCTGCCTCTACCCACATTTTATTTCGTCGTGCTTGCTCTCTCGCCCTAATTAATTTCCTAACTTCAGCAGGAACTTTAACATGCTCTTCTTTCATATCCTTGACACCAAGACCAAGAACCTCATCAAATCTTTCTAACAATTTTATTTTCTTCCGAGGTTCAAAGTCAAAGTCATCTACAACTTTCCAAAGAACATCAACAGCCTTAGACAAGTTCATATCATCATTAACAGCATCTAAAAACATCTTGCTATATTGGTTAGTCAAATCATTTCCTTTATGTCTTTGCTTTCTAATATCGGCAACTCTGCGTTTCAATCTAATATAAGCATTCTTAGCCGAATCTAAATTTTCTAGACTAAAGTTAAGTGACTTTCTATAATTCGTCAGTAAACATAAATACCTAAAAGACAAAGCAGGATATCCTAATTTTTCCAATTCAGAGATAGTATAAAGTCCTCCTTTACTTTTAGAAACTTTCTTTTCTTTATGCATTAAGAAAGCTCCATGCAACCAATAATTAACAAACTTTTTTCCAGTTACTGCCTCAGACTGCGCTATTTCATTTGTATGATGAATAGGAATATGATCTTCTCCTCCTGTGTGGATATCAAATCTGTTTCCTAAATATTTCATAGACATTGCGGAACATTCTAAATGCCATCCAGGGAAACCAATTCCCCAAGGAGAGTTCCATTCTTGTTCTCTCTCACCTGGCTTTGCGGAAAACTTCCAGAGAGCAAAATCAGTTTTATTTTTCTTGTCTCTAATGCTGACACGCTTCCCAGCTTTCAAACCCTTAAGATTTAGTTTAGCAAGTTTCCCATAATTCTTAAACTTAGAACTATCAAAATAAATTCCATCAAAAGTTTCATAAGTATATTTTTTCCTCTCCAATTTCTTAACTAACTCTATCTGTTCTTTGATATGTTCTGTAGCCTTGGGAAACTTCCAAGGAGAAATTATATTTAACTTTCCTATATCTTTCTTAAAAACTTCGAAATAAAAATTAGCTATCTCTCCCGCCTTCTTGCCCTCCTTTTTAGCGGCGAGTTCCATCTTATCTTCCCCTGTATCAGAATCAGAAGTAAGATGTCCAACGTCAGTAACGTTCATCACATGTTTAACTTTAAATCCATTATAAGCCAAAATCCTTCGTAGACTATCAGAAAAAAGATAACTTCTTAAATTACCAATATGTTGATACCAATAAACAGTCGGACCACAAGAATAAATTCCTGCCTTTCCTTTTTCAATCGGCTTAAAGACCTCTTTCTTTCTAGTTAATGTATTATAAAGTTTAAGCATATAAAACAGAAAGAATCAAAGGTTTTAAGAGTTTTGATTTAAGATATTAACAGCATAACTATTTTTCGAAGCTTTCTATGTCCTGCCAAATTCGCAACCCCTTTTCTAAGTTCGTCAAATTCTGGATAGTGAATAACATCATGTCTCACAGGATCTCCAGCTATATTTGAACAACCTCTATCAAAAAATTTAGAATGAGGTCCTTTATCCTTAAGAATACCAGAAAGATCAACATACCCAAAAAACCTTTTCTCTGGAACAATTATCCCAAGCAAACCTAAATTTTCTTCACTAGATAAATCTCTACTCATTCCAATACCTTCATTGATAGAACGGTTTGTTAATTTTTTAAGCCACCTAGAAGATTGAGAATAACTTGGATCGCCTTTCACACCATTATTCAAAAATCTACCATAAGAATCAATAGCTCTAGCAAAAGCATAATGTGCATCCCTACCTGGAAATTGCAAAACTAAAGGATCTTCTCCTTGATAATGAAGTTCCAACTGACCTAATCTTTCCCTTTCCACCTGGTTCATTGTCTATCTCTCCCATTTTCAAATTTGTTTAAACTAAAACTGAAAACATCCTACTTAAACCTTGCCACCAAAACTAAAACGTCTTGGCTTTCTATTAGGATTTCTATCAGGTGATCTACTAACTATCAATCCACGTCCTTCTAATTTCTTAATAATTTTCCTAGATTCTAAACTCATAGGAACCCTTTTTGAATAGTCGGCAAGAACCATAGGAAGATTATCTCTAGTATCCACAACAACTCTATATCTTGGAGACATATCTACATCTATACTTTCAGACGCGTTTAGGATTATTTTAAAATCTAAATTTTCACTCAGTCCTCTAGTAAATCCTGATACATCTAACGCCCCTCTGCCATTCAAATTTTGAAGAAGTTCTCTCGGTGCCAGGTGGAAGAAAGCATCATATGCTTCATTAGAATCTCCAGAGAACACAGCTCTTGTTAAACAAACAGGGTCCTTAACATCTACGATTGCCCAGACAGGAATCCGCCCATCAATATATTGCCCAATCCTATATCCTATAGGTCTTTTATGTGTATCCATTTTTTATTCACCTACAAATTTTTGTAGTGAGATGTAGTAAAAAGTAAGCTATTTAAATGTATGTAAGAAATCAAAGTTTCTTAACAAAAGTCTCAATTTCATCAAAAGTTTTAAGCCTCATCAATTTTTCTCTTTCTTTGGCAGCGTCGGTAAATCCACTAAGAAAATAGCCGCCCAAATATTTTATTCTTTAAATCTCAGATACATCATGTTTTTTGCTAATATTAAATAATTTTTATTCACCGATTTCATCAAAGCTTAAGCATACAAAGACAAAACAAAACAATATTAAAAGCGTTTCTATTATAACTCTTATCTGCTTTCAGCTATTTTAAAGAAAATTTAAAGAAAATGCACGAATATAAAAAAAATATTGTAAAAATAATTACAATAATAGTTCTCGTACTTGTCGTTATATCGTTAGTCGTAGGAATTGCAAACTACACGGCTTTAGAAACACAAGTAACCTATTACATAAAGTCTTACAGCATGGCTAGTATTTTTATACTTTCACTTTTAATAGAATTAATTCCTCAATCTTTTCTGGCACCAACTATCTTGATAATAAGCGCTGCCTTACTAAAACTATCATTAATTCCTGTAATTATAATAATTATGATGGGCTCAATTATAGGCTCTGCTCTTGGATTTGAACTTGGCAGATATTATGGAGTTAAATTCGTAAAAGATATCTCTGTCTCTGAAAAAAGAAAGAAAATAAAAGAAGCAATGAATAAAAGGGGGAAGTGGGCTGTCACACTTGCCGCCATTTCTCCAATACCATATATTCCACTAATCATCGGCTCACTAGATATGTCAAGAAAAAACTTTTTTCTTTTCGGAATAATACCAAGAGCTCTGAGCCTTATTGTTGATGCACTTGTTATTTACTGGATACTCTGATTTGAAAAAGTTTACTAAACAACAAAAAGCACGTTTATATTTCTTAGTAAATATATTCTATAAAGAATCCCTCATCCCAACTTCTTCCTCCATCCTCCACCAAGGATTAAAAGCATAATCTCCTCTATGATCAACAATCCTCCTTCTCTTTCTTATCCCAATGTCAACTCCAAATCTCTCAATAGGTTTCTTAAACATAACTTCTTCAATTCTTCTTTCTGTAAAATCCCTAAGCTTCAAAAACTCTTCAAAAACCGGCCACCAAGCTAAAGCAGGAACCCCAGAAGCACATAACTTATACTTATCATTCCATGTATGTGGCGCGTGGTCTGTTTCAACAAAATCTATCCTTCCATCTCTCAAAGCTTCTAATAATTTTTCAGGCTCTCCCGGTTCTCTCAAAGGAGGATTCATCTTTAACTCAATTCCGTCATCGCCCCACATATCATTCCAATTAAAATAAAAATGATGCGGACAAACACCACAAGAAACATCTAAGCCTCGTTGCTTAGCTAAATTAATATAATCCACGCCAAGAGAAGTTGAAACATGAACAAAGTGCAGCTTTCCTCTAAAACCAGTCATGAAAGCAAATCCCATCTGGTCTCTAATAGATTCTGTTTCGGCAATCTCCGGGCGTGCAAAACAATGACTTATAGGAGCTTCAGG
>JADFRY010000012.1 GCA_022561055.1 Nanobdellota archaeon
CGTCTAATGTATACTGAACACTTCCGTTTTCGTTCAGAGTAACATTAAAGTTCAAAGGCAAATCATTGCTTCCATAAGTTAGATTTTCAGGGAATGTTATGTTTACATCGGGAGGAGTGCTGTCTGCTCCTGCTGCTGAAATAGTCACGTTCCTCTCTTCTGTCTGATTCTTATTACCATAAATATCAACTGCATAACCAGTAAAGTTATGAGTTATTGTGCTTAAGCCAGTAAAGTTATGTACATATTGAGTTGCAGAGGCGTTGTATAATGCAGATATTTCTCCTGCATCCAAACTCCTATTAAATAACATAACTTCATCAATACTACCACTCCAAATCCTACCATTAGTATCTGTCATCCCAATGCGGAAATCTTGATCATTCGCATATCCAATGGTTGAAGCGCCTGCTGTTTGTGTGTCTTTTAATGTTCCATTTACATAAATTTGTAAACTTGGAGTTGATTTATTATAAACTCCTACAATATGAACCCATTCCCCTGCTATAATGGCTTCTGGTGACGTAACAATTTCTAAATCTAGAGTATCATTAGCTGTAAACAAAGGTTTATCTTGTTGATTAATTCCTATCTTCCATCCAGATCCAGTAGTGAGAGTATTTCTTGTTCCAAGAATATCTGCTCTAACAATTGTTCCTGTTTTAATCCATACTGAAACTGTAAAACTTTCATTAAACCTCAGGCTAGATGCTAAACTTGAAACATTTATTGCATCAGGAGGGTCTTCATCAACTCCATCAAACTGGGCTCCAAATCCAAATCTCCCGCCAGAGGTATTTTGAAAAGCATCTCCTATAAAAGTTCCATCGTTTGAATAAGAACTAAAATCAGTTACACTTCCATCAGACTGTTCCATTGTCATCCATAAAAATACATCTTTATCAAAATCAACAAATGTATAATGGTCAGATGTATCGCTAGACGAGATATTTACAAAAATATCTGTATTAGTTTGTGAAGAACCATCTGCAGGAGTGGGGTCAGTAAAGTTGACATCTGGAATAGTTTTGTCAATACTAAACGTCACATTTTCAGTATGATTTTTATTATTATAAGTATCATTAGCATAAACCTGGAAGGTATAAGAGCCATCAGGTATTGAGGTGTTAGTGAAATTAAATACAAACCCAACTCTGTTGGCTCCATCGAACATCGTAATATTATTTTTTCCACCATCTAGACTATATTGCACAGAACCCTGTTCATTCAAAGAAACATTAAAGTTCAATGGCATATGACTATCAGAATAAGTCGCATTTTTAGGTAATGTTATGTTAACTTCTGGAGCTGTCTCGTCAGGAGTACTTGTAACATTAATATTATCTATCCAATAATTCTCATTTTTCTCTAATTCTGCTCGAAATCTAACAGCAAATCCTATGTGTTGATATTGTGGATCTGTTGATAACCTGCTATAATTATTCCAAACGTCGTCAGAAAATCCTAAGGTGCCTGCATCAATTAATCCAAAACTATCCCAAACTCCATCACTATCATTCCAATACCATTCAACATCTCCTCCCCCCGTTCCATCTGTATCATCATCGTTAAACTGAAAGCTAACATTAACACTTGTAGAACCAGATGTATCTATACTTGCAGTTGTATTCACATAACAATTAAGTCCAGTTGAAGAGGTAGTCTCACATTTCGCACTATTTGTTTCTATAGCCACGGCTGAATCAATTACCCAGTTGTTATTATCCCAATTATTAAAATTGCCAGCCTCCCAATCCTCATAGAATTCTGCTTCTTGTTGATCATGTATATAATCATAAATTACTTCGTTTCCAATTGATTTCAAATCAAATACTGACTGGCTTCCTGGATGATTTAGAGTAATAAAATAAATTCCTTGTGTTACATCCTCTATTATGCCTATAACAACATCTGAATCTTTTTCATAAACTTCTATTGTTGCTGGCTGAGTATTTATAACAAAAACATCAATAATATTCTGATTAGTTAAATTTCTTTCAAAATATGCTCTGGCATACTGATTTTCTGGAATTGTATAAGTTATACCATCTGTTGTATTAACATACTCAAAAATATTTGCAACAAAGTCCCTGTTTTCATCTAAATGCTCTGCATCTATTATTACTATTTCTAATTCATAAGTTTGATTGCTTAAATGAGGCACGATCCATTCGATATATTCAATTAAACCATTATTGTTTAGGTCATAACTTGCAAACTCTGTTTGTTCTCTTATCCCATCAGTTGTTCTGTACAATCTAATCTGTTTTGCCGCCACTTCTTCTGTTAATTCAGTAAAGGCTAAAATATCTGTATAATTTAATTCATCTGCCGCAGAAACAATAACTCTCTTTCCTCTTTTTGTTGTTTCTTCAGTTGCTATAGGTCCCGCAGTATAATATTCAACAGCTATAAGGTTCTCTTGCGTTTCATTAGCTATTTTTCCTATGTCAATTATCTTACTGTCGAGAGTTTCAGTAATTTCTTCCTGCAAATCTTCTTCAGATATTACATTTCCGGTTATGCCAAGAATGCCCCTGGATTTGCATTCTTGGTCATCCAAAGACCTACAAGAATAACTCAAAGGTCTTCGGGTTGTAAATCCTCTTAACCATTTACCTAATCTTGTTATAATTCCTCGGCCTTGTGTTACATCGAAAGCAACATTTCCTGTTATACTGCCGGAGACTAAATCTTCCTTATTTGCTTGCTCAATTAAATCTTCGTATTCTTCAAGCTCTAACAATGCTTCATCAACTTCCAAGCCTGTCTTAACAGTAATATTCTCGGCTTGTTTTGGAAGCTCTATTGTCAAATTAGCAATATCTTCTACACTTCCAGCCTCAATAACTTTAATCCATTTCTGAGGCCTGTTAATAACAGCCTTATATTGCAATGTTGAAATATTGACTTCCCCGGGAACAGTGATATTTATCGGAATTTCCTCCGGAATAACTTCAGGAATTTCTTCACTTACTATTATATCAAAGAAATTGCTTTCTGTTTCTCCAAACTCATTAACAGCAATAATCTTGCTTGTCCGCGTCCCTATAAAGTTTGCATCTGGCTGTATTTTTATTGTGTGATCATAAGTCGTGGTCGAGATATTTATGGTTTGTAACAAATAATATTGTTCTGCACCTGCAAAATATTGTGTGATATCTATTTCAGTAAAGTTGTTTTTTAATATGTATATATCTGGAATATCCTTGAGCAACCTCGGTCCTGCTAAAAATTCAACAACTATGATATTGAAAAAATTACTCTCCGCCATTCCAAAAGAATTCGATGCAATAATTTTTACAGTTCTATTTCCTAAGAACTCTTTGTCAGGAACAATTTTTATCCTATGGTCATAAGTAGTAGTCGTAAGATTTTTTACTTGTAAAATAAAAAATTGCTCTGCGTCTGAAAAGTATTCCGTGACATCTATTATACCATATGTATTCTTTTGTATTTCTATTTCTGGAATGTTTTTAATTAATACAGGAGCTTGTGTAATATTAGTGATGTTTATTTGAGGTATTAATGTAACATTCTCAGGAATTTCTGTAATATTTTCTTCTGGCGTCGGTAATTCTGTGACATTTATTTCTGGTATAATCTCTTCTTTTGGTTTTTCTTCTTCAGGAACTTCTTCAGGAACTTCCTCTGGAATCTCTTCTTCTATTTCTTCTTCTGGAACTGGAAACGGAATTATCTCATACTTTATTTTATCTAAGTTTAGCTTAGTTTTTCCAGTTATTTCTATTCTTAATGTGTAAGAATCTTTGTCTAAATTTAATCCGCTTAAATCACATGTTTCATCACAAATGTATGTGAATTCTCTTATTATGACTTCTTTTTTTGGTTTTGGCTTTTCTTTTTCTTTTAGTTCTTCAGGAGATTCTTCTATTATTTCTTCTTCGATAATTAGTTCTTTACTTTCCTCTTCAACTTCTACTGGTTCTTCTCCATCAATTTGCTGCTCTCCTTCAACTTTCTGCTCTTCTTCTAAAGTTTCTTCTATTATCTCTTCTTTAGGTTCTTCCTCTTCAGTTTCAGAAGGAGAGGGCTCTTCCTGGGAAGGACTCGAATCTTCTGGAGGAGCCCCCTCACTTTCTTCTGAAGATGATTCTTCTGGCTCTTCAACAGCCCCCTCGTCTAATTCTTCAACAACTCTTCCTATAATTCCCAAAACTCCTAAAATATTTTTAAAGAAATTAAGTATGCCTTTTCCCTCTTCAACTGCAACAATTTGTCCTGTTATTATTTTCTTTATTTTATTATCATTACTGTCAAGAATCAATAAATCACCGAGATAAACTTTGACTTTACCATCTTTTTCGATAGAACCAGAAATCCTAACAGACGTTAGCTCACCAATATTTTCAAGCCGCCATTCATAACTTTCTGATTGAGTAAATTCTAGATTTAGCTCTTGTATAAACTCTTGTTTTTGTTCTTGTACAATCAATCCAATAATAACAGGATTAACATAAAAAACACCAACGATTAAAATAAAAACAGCAAAAAAAGACACGAGAATAATTTTATTCCTAACAAGTTTTTCCCTTTCTTTTCTTATTCTTTTCTCACAATCTTCTATATAATTATAATAATAATTAATCCACTCTTTTCTCGTCCTTCCTTCTAGTTTCTCTCCAGCAATCTCTTCATATTCAGAATAAATTATTTCTTTAGCAAGCCACTTATCTTTCAGGTCTTGCAAGTAATCTATGAGTTTTCTTCTATTTCTTTCACAAAAAACTATCCTATTTTTGAGCTCCTCTATTCTAGCTCTTGCTAATCGAGTCCTTCCCATTACTTATCATTTATGTATTTATACTTATAAATGTTGTGTTTTATAAGAAAAATACTTATTATTTATGTATATGGGGTAAGGAAATGGGGCTAAAAATCAATAAATAGAGAAAATTGTACAATTTAAAGGCCAAAATTTTGAATAAGAAATAGTTTAGACGAAGTTTATTTTTTATCTTTTCTTTTTATACAATGTAAAAGCACTATTTTTAGGTAAGTTTAAAAACCCTCTATATAACCAAATTTCATGATATCAGAATTAGCAAGATCTATTGATGGAAATATGGTTAGATGGGATTATGAGCAATTATGTATATTTGGAGTTGTTGGTATATTAGAAAGACCACTAAGCGATATAGGTATTCTATATGATACAAATGCCTGGGAGGTAGCTCCAGTAAGACCAGAACCAAATTTTAATAGAGATTTCCTAGCATCTTTCCATTTTAGACCGCCAGTCGATCTAACAGTAGATAAATCATATGGTAGTAATAATGCTTCAATAGTTTCTTTTAGTCTCGATAGAAAAAGATCAAGAGCATTAGTTTCTGAATTAATGGAAAAATCTGGTTTCCAAGCAAGAAGTCCTGATCCAGCCTTTATTAGAGATATTGAAACAGGACATTTACCAGAATTGAGCTCTTATGATTGTGCTGTAGATATTGCCCAGCATCTTAAAAAACCTTTAGAAAAAGTTTTTGGTGCAATACATTACATGAATTTTTTAGGTCGTTATAGAGGTCTTCCCAATGAAGAACAGTTAAAAAGAGCTAATGAAAGATTTGGTATAAGATTTCCTGCTGCTTAATCTCTTACTTAACCCTGACTTTACCCAAAGGCGTAAATTCTTTCCAAGAAAGATTAAACATCTGGCTTAATGACTTAGCAAAGAACCCGCTAGAAAGCCAAACACCAACATCATAATTTGGATGTACTATTTTGTCATCAAGAAGCATAAACATCATTTGATCTTCATCAATAATTACAAATCTCCCAAATGATTTGTTAAGTGCTCTGACATCAGCAACCTTGGAAAGATCTTTAGCAATCTTTGCGTTTTCAGGAGTAATTGGAGCCGCTATTCTGATATTAATCCCGCGTTTTTTTGCCTTTTCAAGAGAAGACTCTAAAGCCTCAAACTTCCTGTTCAATCCTTCAGCAGTCGTCACAATAACTATATTCTTTTTGGCGTTCCTTACCATCATATCAAGATGATTATACATGTTTTGTCTTCCTTTCAAACTCCCAGATAAATCCGATGGTTCAACAAACTTAATTCCATTTACAAATAAATTAGACAGCTCAACAAGAACCTCGTTCTTCTTTATTTCATCTAATCTTTTAGACTTTTCTTGCGCATTAACCATTAAATTTTTCTTAACTCTTTCTATGACTTCCTCTGGCTTTAATGCAATAAATTTAATCGGCTTTCCCAATTTCATAATGATAAATCCTTTCTTCTCTAAAGATTCAAGAATATCATAAGTTCTGCTCCGAGGCACATCAGAAATATTACTCAACTCTCCTGCAGTTGAAACACCCCGAGACAATAAAGAAGTCCATACTTTAACCTCATACAAATTCAAGTCAAATATCTTTCTTAGTCTGCTTAAAAACTCCCCGTTTGCTATCATGTTAAACATTATCTTTCCCACATTCTCTAAATTATTAGAGTATTTAAATGTTTTTCTGAAGACTCCTTTTAAATTACAAAAACTGTCTAGAAGCTTATACCTATATCCTTATCCTTAACTTTGAATTTAATCATGCCTTTTATCTTGCCGTCGACAAAACCTATGGATTTTGAACCAGTTCTTTTTTTTATAAATTCCAAGTATGATTTTAATCTATCCTTTAATTTACTACCAATTAATAGTTTAAGTTCAATCTTATCTTTCTTCTCTAAACCTCGCTTCTTTCTCTCTGCCTGAACTCTTCTTGAAATTTCTCGGGCAAAACCCTCTGTCTCTAATTCAGGAGTTAATTTAGTATCAAATTTAACTAATATCTTTTTTCCTGATTTTAATTTAACTTCTTTTACATTAAGTTGGTTCTTAATAATATCAATTAAATCTTTTTTTAATTTTCCAGGAAATGAAATTTCTGCTTTCTGCAAAGGCCATCTCAAACCTATTTTTTCCTTGTCTCTTTCTGCCAAACCAGATTCAATTATTTTCATAACAACTTCAAAATCTTTTTCAAGTTTAGAATTAATTTTCTTATTATCAAACTCAGGCCAACTACATAAATGGATAGATTTCTCCCGCTGTTTCATTTTCTGCCAAAGGCTTTCTGTTACAAATGGACAAATTGTTGAAAATATTTTTAGTATTCCTAAATAAACCTCTTTAACAACGTTAAGTACAACAGAGTTTTCATTTGTTTTATCTCTGACAAGCTTAATATAATCTCTTGAAAGTTGCATAAATAGATTCTCAATTTCACCAATAGTTTCATCTATTCTATATGAATCAAAAAGTTCACTAACCCTCTTTAACGTAGAATTAT
The DNA here is from genome assembly GCA_022561055.1 of Nanobdellota archaeon. Taxonomy (GTDB): domain Archaea; phylum Nanobdellota; class Nanobdellia; order Pacearchaeales; family GW2011-AR1; genus JADFRY01. The sequence goes on from JADFRY010000012.1 coordinate 7,312, forward strand.
ATCTCGATAAAATCCATTTTTCTTCAATTTCTTGTTTACCATCTTTCAATTTCTGTTTCTCTAGATCTAATATATAATTAGTTATGTTAGTCAAAATTATCAAATTTCTCTGTTTAACTTTAATATCATTCCAGTTAAAATTAATATTCTCGCCAGCACTTGATTGACAAATATAATATCTTAAAATATCTGCAGAATATTTATCTATAACTTCATAAGGGGAAATTATATTCCCGAGAGACTTTGACATTTTCATTCCTTGATAATCTAAAATCATACCATGAACAAACACATTTTTATAACAACTCCTATTAAACATTATTGCAGAACATATCTGTAGCATGCTAAACCAAAGTCTTGTTTGTTCAGTTGCTTCCAAAATCAAATCTGCGGGAAAATATTTCTTTATTAGTTTTTTATCATTATACAAACAATTCCATGAGACAGTTCCAGAGTCTATCCAAACGTCTGAAACATCAGGAATTCTTTTCATCTTGGCATTGCATTTAAAACACTTTAATTCAATTTTGTCAATCCATGGCTTATGCAATCTTAAGTCATCAAATTTTTTCCCAGTTTTTTTCTCAAGTTCTTTAATATTTCCAATAACCTCTACATTATTACATTTACAAATCCAAATTGGAATAGGCGTACCCCAAAATCTCTGTCTTGTCACACTATTATCTCTCAAATTTTCTGTCCATCTATCATAATTTACACCAACTTTTTTAGGAACCCACTTAACTCCTTTATTAAATTTCAGAAGATTAGAAACCAAGTCTTCAGTTTTCAAAAACCATTGTTCTGTTGTTCTAAAAATGACTGGATTTTTACTTCTATCTGAATGTGGGTACTCATGTTCAACCTCTGTTTTCTTGATTAAAACACCTTTTTTTTCAAATTCTTCTATAAATTTATAATCATCTTTTCTGGCTACAAATCCATTAAACTTTCCCAAGTTTTCAAATTCTCCCTTTTCGTTTAATGTATTGAAAGGACCAATGCCATATTTTTTTGCAACTTCTTGGTCTTCAGGGCCAGAGCCAGGGGCACAATGTACAAGGCCAGTTCCTGCAGAAGTGTCAACATATTCTTTACTTAAAATTATTGTATGAACCTTTGGATATTTTTTCTTTAAGTCGTCGTAAATATCTTTTAAATCTTCATGAAATATATGTACATATTCTTGTCCTTCTAATTCCTTACCTTTAAATTCATCAACAATCTCTAATTTTTTCCCTAACAATCCTAAAATAAGATTTTCTGCTAGCTCTTTAGCAATAATCCAGTATTCATTACCTTCAGAACTTTTAGTTCTAGAGAATCCGAGAACTTTGTTATCGGAGTCAATCTTGACTTTAACATAATCTAAATTAGGGTTTACCATTATTGCAAGATTGAAAGGAATTGTCCAAGGCGTTGTCGTCCAAATAACAAAGTATTCATTTCCGGAAACTTCTTCCCTCTGATGCGAGAGTTTAGATCTCGCTTTTGGAAGTTCACGGGTATCATTATTTTTTTTCTTAAACTTCAAGAACACAGACATATCTTTTATTGTTTTATATTCCAATTCATGTTTTGCCAACGAAGTCTCTGTCTCGGCATCCCAATGCATAACTTTATTTCCTTTGTACAATCTTTTTTCAACCCATGCTTTTTTAAAAAACTCCCATTCTCCGTCGATAAATTCTTTTTCAATTGGTTTATATGCGCCTTCATGGTCCATCCAAACACCTAATTTCCGTAAATCTTCATTCATATAATCTGCATGTTCAATAGAAAAATTCATGCATTCTTTCACAAACTTATCAACACCAAATTCTATAATATCCTCCTTTGTTTTAAGACCTAGTTTTTTCTGCACGGCATGCTCTGTTGGCAAACCATGCATGTCATATCCTCCCCTGTCCCATACATTAAAACCTTTCATGCGTTTATGGCGTAAAATTATATCTTTCAAAGAATTATTCCAGGCATGCCCTATATGAATCTTTCCAGACGTATATGGAGGGCCTTGCAAAAAATAAAAAGGCTTTCCTCTAGAATTTCTTTTCTTTACCTTTTCATAAATCTTATTCTTCTCCCAAAACCTCAAGATTTCAGATTCAGTTTTCTTAAAGTCTAACATTTTATCTTCTCGCTTTTTTGCCTTTTAAATTCTTCTCATCACCCATTTTTTGTCATTGCTCTTTATTAATCCAATTAAAGAAACAATCAAAATAAATCCAAAAACCCAAACAATGTAACTCTGTCCTATCAAATAAAACCAGATTCCAAAAAGTATAGATGATATAATTAAGATTCTAAACCATTTTCTTCCTTGAATAAGTTCATCTTTTGCTAACCAAGCTATTAAAAAACCAGAAGGAACCGCGAGCGCCAATATAATAATTTCCCACATCATTTTGCTCAATCAAACAAGAAATCTCCTGTTTCGCCAGCCACAGAAAGCAAATCTTTTACTGCAACTATTCCAACCAGCTCTTTTTTTTCATTAACAACCGGCAAAACACTTATTTTATTTTTTTTCATAATTTCTATAGCACTCTCAATTTTATCATCTGCTAAAATCTTTATTATATTTCTAGACATGACTTTAGAGACTTTAATATTCTTACCGAACTTCTTTATTATGTCTTCTTTGGTAATCAAGCCAGCGACTTTATTATTTTTTATAAAAATTAAACTGCTTATATTTTTAGAACTTATTATCTTTGACGCCCTCGCTAATGTTATGTCTTTATCAATAACAATAGCTTTTTTCATGACTTCTTTTACTTTCATATTTGTCTAAAACCAAATTCGTATTTAAATATTAGTTTCTCACTTTTTCTTTGATTTTTTAGTTGTCTTCTTACTTTTATTCTTTTTAATTATTCTCAATGCAATTCCCATAACTATCAGAATGCCCCCCCAAATAAAAACCATAAGAAAGTCCCTAAATAAAATATCAGTTATTTGTGTGATAAGTTTTACTTGCAGTATTTCACCCGAGCCGATTATTCCAGCGATTTTTAAATTTATTGAGTTTTCTAATGCTTCTTTAATATTTTCAACTAACAAGAATGGCAAACCTCCGACCAAACCGACAACTCCTAAAACAAATGTAGAATTCATGCCAGCTAAGAAAACTATCATTATAATCAAGACCGCTCCAATCAAACCAATTACCCATAGTGCATTATCAAGAAAAGAAATTATCTTATATATCCCGCCGAGCGAAAGTTCTTCTTTTACTTTCTCCCTAATTTTCTCTTTAACTACTTCTTCAAAAACTTCTTTTTCTAATTCTCTAATTTTCACACAATTTACCTCAATTCTTTTTCCGAGATCTTCATATTCTAAAGAAATTGAATCCCTTCCAGCACATTGAGAAAGAGCTTCTTGATAAAACTCGTCAAATAAGGTCGCAATACCAGGTTTATTCTCTATTTCTTTTTCTATTACACCTCTAATAACTTCATCAATAATCAAATCAATTTCTTTTTCATTAACAGTTGATGAAACAGAATGCGTTATAATAAAACCCCAAATACTAGCTAAGAGAAAGATACCTAATATTGTCGATAAAATTATAGTAATTGTTTTCATTTTGACAGCTAATTTTCAAATTCACTTCTTAATATGAACATCCCTTTGTGGGAAAGGTATTTCTATCTTATTCTTATTTAGAGCATTGTAAATTCTTGTATTTGACTCATCAATTGCATCAAATCTGTGCTCGAAAGAATCTACATAAAAGTACGCTTTTAAGTTCAAAGAGGAATCTGCCATTTCTAAAAATCTAATTTTTGGCTCGGGGTTAGGAACAAAGTGCTTTACTTTTTTTATTTCTGCCAAAACTATTTTCTTAACTTTTTCTATGTCAGAGCCATAAGCCACACCAAAAGGAATAATTACTCTTGACTTTGGCTCAGGCTCTCCAATGTTTTGTACCTTGCTATCAGCAATCTTGCTATTTGGCATTATAATTAATTCATTATCAAATGTTAATATCCTCGTACTTCTTAATCCAATGTTAAGTATTCTTCCTTTAGTTTCACTATCTAAATAAACCAAATCCCCGACTTTGATTGTTTTGTCTAAAATCATTGACACGCCTCCAAATATATTGCTCAAACTAGACTGCATTGCAAACGCGATTGCTATGCCTGCGATTCCTAAACCTGCTAAAAACGGCCCAATCTCAATACCCCAAATATCTAGAACATAAAGACCAGCCAACACAACCAAGATTACTTTCAGCACACTATGAATTAAAGACATCAAGCTTTCTCTAACAGCCGAGCTCTCCCCTCTTATTGTTTTTTTTAATGCCACAAAAAGAACAATATCGACAAATAAATAAACAATAAACGCAAACGCTATCACAATACTTGAGAAAATTAATTTACTTATTACCCCTTCAACAGTTTCACTCAAAGGCAATTCTTCAATAGCAATTCTCAAACCTATCAACAACACAATTGCAGTCACTGGCCTCGACGCCTTTTTCACAAAGATATCATCAATATTTGTTTTTGTCTTTGCCGTGAATCTCAAAATTACTTTCTCTATAATAAAGATGACTATTTTCAGAACTATAAATACAAGTACGAGTATCACCAAAGAACGCAAATATGGGTTCACAATATAATTTTCTAATCCAAATACCATTTTTATTATTTTAACTAAAAAGATTTATATGTTTTAAATCTTCCCATCATAATTTATCAGTCAGGCAAACTATCAATCTCTTTCGCAACTTCAAAATCTTTTTCTGTCAAGCCGCCAGAAGAATGAGTCGTTAAAATCAGTCTAACTTTATTATAATTAATTATTATATCAGGATGATGGCCATGCTTCTCAGCAATCTCTCCGACTTTGTTCACAAAATCAAGTGCTTCTTTAAAATCTTTAAATTCAGAAATTTTAACAATTGTATTATCTTCTAAACTCCAATTCTCCAGTTCTTTCATTGTTTTAGTTATTTCACTTAAATTCATGTCAATCCAAGAAAACTATCCTTAATAAGGTTTTCTAACTAAACAAAAAAATCTCATACAACACCCACAACAATAGCACAATCCAGATTATTATGTAAATCCACATCCATCCGGAAAGCCCTTTACTTATCACTTTCTTTGCCAGTGCTAAAGTTTCTTTCGAATGCTACATGAATCCGAGTCCCATTAAGAGACTCACAAAAGCAGCCGTAGCAATAATCTGAACAATTGTCAATTCTTGGAGCAAATAAAATAAGACCACTGCTGCAAGTATGAAGAATATCACTCCGCTAATAGCAGGATTTCCATAAACACTCTTTGTTATAGGCCACCATCTCTTTCTATTAGTCAGAATTACAATCATCTTTACCAAACCAAGTACAAGCAAATATAGCCGCTATAATCTCAATAGGTGTTAAAGGCATAGACTACTATTTTATTCATTTCCTCTTTTTAATTTTTCCAATTCTTCTTTGTCCTCTTCAAGTTTATTCTCTGCTTCTTTTATTTTCCCTTTATTTTTAATTCTTTTTATTTCTTCTTGGACTTCCTTTACCTTTCTTTCTACATCCAAAAGCTCAGAATCTGTTGTAGTATCTTCCCTCTCAGTTTTAGGTTGTTCAATTGGTTGTACAATTGGTTGTTCTTTAAGAGTATGCGGCGGTGATATCTTTCTCCTAAATATTTTTCTTGTAATAATAAGCCCAAATACACCTGTCAATATAATGGCCCCAATAAAAAAATAAGTAATATTTAAGGTGCCCTTGCTTCTGCCTTCAGATATCACTGCCCCGGTTACAGGTGACGCACTGTTTTCATTTATTGAGGTTTCATTAGTTAGTGTTTCATTAACTTCTGATGTTTTATTAACTGACACGTTATTTGTTTCTTCTTTTTTGCTAGTAAAATTAAGATAAATAGGACCAGAAGTAGACTGGGCACCAAAATCTTCACTAGAAATAACCTTTCCATTTAGAACTATCAGAATACTAAAGGCAAGCTCGCTTCTACTAGTAGAATAATTAATTATAGCTTTTCCGAACGGGCCAGTTTTTCCAGGATATATAGTATCTATTATTGCCAGGGTACTCGGATCTTTGATTCTAATTACCATTCCATGTCCAGGATTATCAGTTTGTATAATTATCTTTATATCATAAGCCATTGCTATAGGAATTATCAATAAGAACATTAGTAAGAAAAGAGATAATTGGATTGGTTTAATCATTTTATTCTAAACTAGAGAGTTATACCTATTTATAAATTTTTTCCAAAGCGCCCGGACAGGCTTTAAACAAAAGGTTAGGTTATACTTAAAAATATAGGGGTTGGAGCTATGATGAGCAAACAATCACATGATTGTTCATTTCTAAAAAATAAAATCACGCCCGGACCAGGATTCGAACCTGGGAATCCACAAGGGAAACGGGATCTTTGCTACTCTGCTTTTGCAGACAATAGTAGTCTTTTCGACTCCTAGAACCTTTTCTTTTAGAAAAGGTTGTAGTAGCAATCCCGCGCCGTAACCGCTGGGCCATCCGGGCACGTTGTTATAGAAGAAGATTAGCTTTTAAGTTTTGTCATTTTTTCTTCGCCCTTTTCTCAGCCCTAAGAATCATCTCTTTCTTCAACCCAATAAAAACTCCTCCTTTCTTAGCGCCGACATAACTATTTTCCCCTGGTTTTATTATATCATTCAATTCAGGTAACTCTATGTCTAAGTGAGTGACGTTTGCCCCGCTCTTGCCTTTCAAATGAATATAAACATCAGCCTTTCCTATTTTTATCTTGCCTTCTCCTGGTCCGCTCATAAAACATCATAGATAGGAATCTTTAAAAGCTCTTGTATTTCCTTAATAGTATAGCGGGGTGGAGCAGCCCGGAGTGCTCGCGAGGCCCATACTAAAATCAGGGATTTTTAGTCCCACAAAACCTAAGAGGTTTTTATGGGTAACCTCGAGGTCGGTGGTTCAAATCCACCTCCCGCTATTTTAAGGAATAACTTTTTATACAAGACTTTATTTCTCTTTATATGTCGCTCTTAGGAATAGACGATGCCGGCAGAGGACCATTAATCGGCCCGATGATTCTTGCGGGAGTTTTAATAAATAAAGAACAAGAAAAAACCTTTAAAAAAGAGCAAGTAACAGATTCTAAACTTTTATTTCATGAACAAAGAGTCAGATTAGCAAAAACAATAAAAGAAAACTCACTCTCCAACAAGATAATTAAAGTATCAGCAGAAGAAATAGACATCTCTCTAAAATCAGGCACAAACCTAAACAAATTAGAAGCAAAAAAGTCAGCAGACATTATAAATTATTTGAACAACACAAAGAAAAGAATCCAAGTAATTATTGATTGTCCTTCTGTAAACACATCTGCCTGGAAAAAAACATTATTAAACTTTATCAAGCATCCTGCAAATTTAACAATAAAATGCGAGCATAAGGCAGATTTTAATTATGCAGTTGTTTCTGCCGCGTCAATCTTAGCAAAAGTTGCAAGAGAAGAAGAAGTTGCAAAAATAAAAAAGCAATTCGGCAACATTGGATCAGGATATCCTTCTGACCCAACGACTAAAGAATTTCTGAAAAAACATGGAAAAGCCCTCGAAGATTCAGGAATTTTCAGAAAAACCTGGGCCACTTGGAAAAAAGCTTTTCCCGATAAGAAGCAGAAAAAGTTGAGTGATTTCTAAAACTAGCGCCATCTAGAATCAGGTTATTAAACATTTCTCTACTTCAAAACAATCTTTAAATACCTCACACTCAATAGTTTTTCAATGACCTATATAAAAAAATTGATTATGCAAGGCTTCAAGTCATTTCCACAAAAAACAGAAATTGTTTTTGATAAAGGTATTAACGTGATTTTAGGTCCGAACGGCTCTGGAAAATCAAACATTTCAGATGCGTTGTGTTTCGTACTTGGAAGGCTTTCAATAAAATCAATCAGAGCTGCAAAAGCTAAAAACTTACTTTTTATGGGCACAAAAAATATTAAACCAGCGAAAGAAGCCCACGTAGAAATAATTTTTGATAATTCTAATAAAACTTTCGCAATACCTGAAAATGAAATAAGTATTAAAAGAATTGTGAGGCACAACGGCCAAGGAATTTATAAAATCAACAACAAAACGAAAACAAGAGCAGAAGTAATAGAAACCCTCGCCCATGCAGGAATCGACCCTTATGGTTTCAACATAATTCTTCAAGGCCAAATACATTCTCTTATTAAGATGCATTCAGAAGAAAGAAGAAAAATAATTGAAGAAGTAGCAGGCATATCTATCTATGAATCAAGAAAAGAAAAATCTTTAAAAGAGCTAGAAAAAACGGATGTAAGATTAAAAGAAATCTCAACTATTTTAAGAGAGCGAACAATCTTTTTAAGAAATCTGGAAAAAGAAAAAAAAGAAGCTTTTAGATACAAGGAATTAGAAAAAACAATAAAGAGATGCAAGGCCTCTATATTAAATAAAAAAATTACATTCAAAGAGGCCGAACTTAATTCTATAAAAGAGTCTATACAGTCCAAAACTTCTCAAAAAAATAAAACAAAAACAAAAATAGACGAATTACAAGAAAAAATAGAATCTTTTAACAATAAGATAAATCAGATTAATAAGCATATTCAAAAATCAACTGGCTTTGAGCAGGAAAGCCTGCATGAGGATATTACAAATCTAAAAGCAGAGTTAGAGGGCTCACGCGTAAGAAAAGAAAATTACGAAAATAAAAAATTAGAGATAGAAAACCGAATAGAACAAATGGGGTCTTCTGTCCCAGAATATGAAGCTGAAATTCAGGAACTAACTAAAAAATCTCCGCTAATAGCGAGAAAACAGGAAGAACTAAAAAAGAAAAAAACAGAACTAGAAAAAATTGAGGAAGAAAGAAAGAAAATTTATTCTCTTAAAACCGAGCTAAATTCTTTAAAAGAACGTTTAAAAGAGAAAGAAAATCAATTAAGTAAAATAAAAGCAGAATCTGACGCCACAATAAAACAAATTGAAGAGTATTCCTCAATATTAAATTATTCTGATTACATTGTCTGCCAAAAAGCAATAAACGAATTGAAAAAAAATATTAGCTCAACAAAAATAAATCTTGACAATCTCAATAATAATGAATTAGAGAATACAAGATTAATTTCTTCTGCCGAGACACAAGTTAATGATGCCGAGAAAATTAAAGGAAACATCGAAAATTTGAATGTTTGTCCTCTTTGCCAGAATAAAATGACTGCACAACATGTAGAACACGTTAACCAAGATTGCGATAAAAAAATACAAAATGCAAAGAGAATTGTAGATGTAACAGGAGCCGAATTAGAAAAAATAGTGCAAGAGAGAAAAAAACTAATTCAAGAAGTACAAAAAGCAGAAAAAAGAATTATTGAATCTGAAAAAGAACTTGTCAATCACAGGTTAATTCAAGAAAAACAAGATTATGTAAAAAAACTTTTTATGCAAGAAAGTTTCTTGAAAAAAGAAACTGAAGAACTACAAACAAAAAGAGAAAATATTGAAAAAAGAACGCTTGATTCAGCAATAATTGAAGAACAATACAATTCAAAACTAAGAGAAATTGAGGAAATCTCATCGCGAACAGAAGAAGACCTAGATACAACACTTCTCTATAAAGAAAGAGACTTAGAAAGAATTAAAGAAGTTATAAAATTAAGCAAGAAAGATTTAGAAGAAGTAGAATTAGAAATAGAAAATATTTCCGAATCAATATATTACAAAACGGAAATTCTTGAAGGGAAAGAGGAAGAAGAAAGAAAACTAACTGAGAAATTCAAAAACATGTTAAATGAAAGAGATTCTTTGCAAGAAAAAATCCAGAAAGAAAATTATAATCTTTCAACTATTCAAAATGCATGGCACCAAATAGAGGAGCAGATTAATTATTTAAAAATAGGAAATGCAAAATTAGATGCAGAAAAACAAGCCTCAGAAATGGAATTGAAAGAATTTGCCGGAATGGAATTAATAAAAGCTAGCTTAAATGTTTTAGAGGAAAAATTGATTAAGTCACAAGAATCTATCCAAAAAATTGGTTTAATAAATTTGAGAGCCTTAGAGGTCTATGAAGACATAAAAATAGAATATGAAAAAGTGCAAGAAAAAGTAGATACTTTAGAAAAAGAAAAATTAGATATTTTTAAAATAATAGAAGAGATAGACCGTAAAAAAAAGAGAACCTTTATGAAAACATTCAAAGGGATAAATGAATTATTCACCAGAAATTTTTCTAGACTATCTACAAAAGGACAAGCATTTTTGGAAATTCAAAATAAGGAAGATATTTTTTCCAACGGTGTTGACATAGTGATAAAAATGGCAAAGGGAAAATATTTTGATGTGACCTCTTTATCAGGGGGAGAGCAATCATTAGTCGCTATCTCTCTTCTTTTTGCGATACAAGAACATAAGCCATATCATTTTTATATTTTTGATGAGATTGACGCAGCATTAGATAAAAGAAACTCAGAAAGATTGTCAGCATTATTAAAAAAATATACACAAACAGGACAGTATTTGATTATAACTCATAATGACGCCATAATCGTAGATTCAGATATTCTTTACGGCGTCAGCATGCACGATGGCGTTTCTAAGATTCTTAGTCTGAGGGTTTGAGAGCAGATTAAAGATGTTTTCTGACAAAATCTCGCATCTCGCGCAAGATAAATCTGCCTGCATATTCTGAACCAAAATTTTTAAGATGTTTAAATGCAATACCTCTCTCATTACGAAGAACGCCAAGAAAAAGGCATTCAGGCCCGACTCTTTCTCTCCCTAACAGTTCTGCTTCAGCAGTTGAAAACCTGATAACTTTTCTGAATTCTGGCGAATAAGTAAGTTTAGAAATATCTTCCAGGGTAGTATTGCCAACAAAAATTTTTCCTTGAACATAGTCAATAGAGTATTCAATCTTAATTCCTTGATTATCAAAAATAGGTTCAATATAGCCTTCTTGCAATATTCCAAGAAGTAAATGGTCTGTACCAACGATAGGATTATCAAAATGACAAGCTGCGTTCTTAGCATTTTGTACTGCGGTCATCGCCCGCTCATTAAACTTATCAAATTCTCTCATTAAAAATATCCCTCTTTCCAGAGAAACTATAAGTTTAGTAAATAAAAAATAAAAAATTAACTAAACTTAGTAGTAACTTTCTCCAGTTTCTTCTGTCTTTTCAGATTTTCTTGTTAGCAAAACGATCAGCACAATCAAGAGAACAACAAAGATTATAGCTAACACAACTGTAAGTAAAACAGCTGCATTTCCTACTACAACTGCTCTGCCTTTTACATTAGCTGTAAAACCTTCTCTCTTAATAAGCTCGCTATCAGAATGCACGTTAACCGAAAAGTCGTAGTTGCCTTCTTCAGAAGCCATTACTCTCAACTTGACAGTTCTGCTTGATCCAGCAGGTACAGCTACTATTGACTCGTCAGCTTCTACAGTCAATCCAGAAGGGGCATCTATAACTAACTCGTAAACTTTTATGTTATTTCCAGCGTTCACTATTGTTATAGAGTACGTTTGCTCCTCATTAACTGCAAAACTCTTGCTCGTAACTGAAGAAAGAATTCTGCTGTCTTCACCAGCTGCTGTAACTACAACTCTCTTAGTTTCCAAAGTAGATGCATCAGTATTGAATGCTTCTATCTCAACATTGTAGACACCAACAGGAGTGTCTGAAGGAATCCTCAAGAAAATCCTTCTTTCTTTAGAATCTTCTTTGTCTGGGTCTGATTGGTCTTCAGGAGACAAGTCGCCAAAGAATACTCTCTTGCTTATTCCTAATTCAGGAATACTTACAATAACAAATGTATCCTCTGCTTCATGTCTTCCACGATTCTTCAAAACAACGTCCAGAATTAAAGTTTCTCCTGCTTTGACTTCGGTGTTTGATTCAACAGACAAAATCTCAACTTCGTAACTCGCTCTCTGCACTTCGAGCTCAATGACTCTATCTACGCCTGATCTTCCCTGTGACTCAATTTCCACTATCAAATCGAATCGTTCATTAGGTTTGATGTCAAATGGCAATTTTACGTTCAAAAGCTTGCTATAAGTACTATTCTCAAGCACATCAAACCTTTCGGTTATGTCTGAGAATCCACCAGAAGTCCTTATTCTCGCAAATACCTTAACATCGTCTACAGGCTCAAGCGCTTTGAAAACAATCCTAACAGGAATTGTTTCTCCTGCAAATACCCCGATAGGCATTATACCTGTAACATTCTCTGTCTCAATACCATTTACTTCAAGCTGTAGTATTTGAGCAAAAGCATCTACAGGGGCGACTAAAAGAATAGCCAGTGCAATCGTTGCAACAAGGAAACCAAAGATTTTTTTAGCTTCCATTATTTTTAAGATTTGCATTTTAAATTTAGTTAATAATCTCACTCAGAAGCCCTTTATAAACTTTACGGTGACAACACATTCATCTACTTAAATAGTAACAAAAAGACTTAAAAGGATACTTCGGTATACTTGCTCATGGATATAACTACTATAAAACTGGAAAAGGAGACAAAAAAACGTCTTGAGAGACTTAAAATTCATAGAAGAGAAACTTACGATGAGGTCATCCAGAAAATCTTAAGCATTTTAAATGTCTGTAAAGCCAATCCCTTCCAAGCACGAATCAAGTTAGATGAAATTGACAAGATTAGAGAGAAGTTGAGGAGATAATTCTTTCAAGAATTACAGGAATATTTTTAAACCAGCTATTTATCAAAAAGGGAAAGTTTATAAAGGAGTTTTTCAGAACATTTTTATGAGCAAATACATTGGACTAGCATTAGGAGTAACTGCTGCAGCAACTATTGCGGCAGCAATAGGGACATCAATACGCGGAGGGAATGTAAATGAGAATACACAGCGCAATATCCGAAATAGAGCGAGTGCGGATTGGGAAGAAACTAAACCCTTATTGGCAAGAGCAGTAGATATTTCTGCAGGATCTGATGGGATATGGTCTATAGAAGAAAAAGCAAAATTCTTAGCTTACTTTAATCTAGGCCAAATACAAGAAGGCCAAGAACTTAACTTTAGGAGATCCAATTCTTCTGAAAGAGTGTACTACGAAGGATTTACTCCTTTTGATGGAGGATATGTGGAGGTTAGAAAGCCTGCTTTAGATGTTTATGTAGGAGCCAGTATTACCAATGTGAACGATAACGTAGACTTAGCATGGCTCAATTCAAATTCAGGAACACCTGCTGGAGAAATAACGCAAGATCAACTTAGACAATATATAATAGATAACAAATAACTCTCTATTCCTATTTCCCTAAAATATCTAAAGCCATAAGACAATCATCAATCATTGTCGGAGATTCATTAATTATTACAATATCTTTATTTCTTGGAAGATTTTTAAGCAATTCTTTCCATTCTTCTTTTTTCGTTGTCCTGTGATGTCTTTCTCCTTTTTCTCCATAAACAATTCCTGAAAAATGAACATGCCATTCTTTTTGAGGAAAAAGTTTCTTAATTTTTTCGTAATCAACTTTTTTGTCTCTTGCTAAAATATGCGCAAAATCAATACAAAAAGAACATCCTGTATCCTTAACAAGTCTTGAAATCTCTTCAACGCTCCCAAAAACATTTATCTTTCCCATACTTTCAGGCGCAATTTTAATTTTCCATTCTCTTTTCTTGAGTTCTTTCATTATCTCTAAAATTCCATTTTTTATCATTTCATATGCTTTCTCTCTATCACTCCCATAGTAGCCAGGATGGAAGACAACTGTCTTGGCTCCTAACCAGGATCCAACTTTGCAACAATTTAAGATCCTAACTTTACTAGCCTCTATCTTCGGTTTCTCTGCAGAGTTAAGATTAAGAAAATAAGGCGCATGAATACTCAAGCTAATTCCTAATTCCCTTGCTTTTTTGCCAATTGCCTCTGCATCTTTTTTATCTTTAATATAAACGCTGTAAGTAAAGGCTATCTCACACGCCTTAAAGCCTAGGCGATGATATTCCTCAAGAGTTTCTATAGTAGTTTTAACAGAGCCTAAGCCGGCAGGACCGAATTTGATATTACTTTTCATAGATATTTCTCCTGTGACCAATTTTCAGAACATTAATCACATTATATACTCTATCTATATCTGCAATAACTCTCCAATCGCCAATTCTTAATTTGAATCCTTCTGTTTCAACTAGTTTCTCAAAATATCGAAAAGGATCTTCTTTAGTATTCTGTAATTTATCCCAAATTCTTTCTTTAATTGGTTTATCTAGCTTATTCAAATCGTGCAATGCTCTCTTTTCAAAAGTAAGTTTGTACATTTTAAAATTCAAGGAATTTTGAAGCGTTTACAGACCGAGTATTTTTTTTGCCTCTTCTTCCGTATAGAACTCTCCTTTCTTAACTCTTTCTCTCGCCTCTTTTATCTCTTGAATTGTTTTTTGACTAAGCTTAGGATCTTTTTCAGCAAGCTTGGCTAAGTAAATGAGCTTTCTCACTAATTCATCATAGCTTTCATTTTTATATTGGCGAAAGCTGTCAAGTTCTTCTTTTGTGCGTGGGTTTATTCGTATTGTTGTTTCCATTTTTTCACAAAAATGGAAGCTCGAAAATCTCAGATTTTCGTTGTTTCCATATACAATTGTATACAGATGTATATTATTTAAATCTTTCTCTACAAAAAGTCAATCGGGTTTTTGATGTTTCTCATCTGTTTTAACAGAACCGAGACCAGCAGGACCGAATTTTATTTTCATGATTAAGAAGGAGGCTTATTAGTTAATAAAATTATTCAATTTAGAGCAATAAAGTTTATAAATCTTACAAACCGAAAGCCAGCATGACAAACATATATTTTGCGGCATCAATAAGAGCAGATAGAGACGATGCACAATTATATCAACAAATTGTAGACCACTTAAAGAATTATGGAACTGTCTTATCAGAGCATGTTGGAAACAAAAACCTTCCTTTATCAGAAGAATCTGGTCTTACAGATAGAGAGATTCATAATAGAGATATAAGGCGGCTTCTATCTTCTGACGTTCTTGTAGCAGAAGTGACGCAACAATCATTAAGAGTAGGTTATGAAATCAGATCAGCGGTAGTTGATGGAATCAAAGTCTTATGTTTGCACCGCCCTCAAGAAGGCAAAAGGCTCTCAGCAATGGTCTTTGGTAGCCGCCAGTTAAGAGTAGAAAACTATGAAACAATAGAGCAAGCGAGAGAGGTTATAACAAACTTTTTTGAAGGCAGATAGCTTATTTACTTAATATCTCCTAATAACTAAATCCTCCCCAACCCTTCCTTAATCTCTCCCAGATTTTCCAAAACGTAAGTATGAAGTTTTTCTATTATTATTCCTTGTAAATCTTCTTTCAATCTTCCATGACAGAGAGCCAAGTCTTTATCAGGATAAGCTGAAACACCCTCTGGATAAAAACAAATCATTGAATTGCCTTCAAATCGGTCTATGCCTAATTCACCTTCCTTAGCAAGCAAAAGCGTAACTTCTATTTCACACTCTCCATTTTTTTTACCTTTTATTTCATAATTCCAGGCAGCCTGAGTTTCCTCATTAATAAAAAAAGCAGGTTTACATTCAATCATATTTTGCTGGAAACATTCAAAATTCTCACACTTTTCAGGTCTAAATGTAAAATATAAAAGAACAGCAAACGCGATAGCAAGAGCCAAACTTAAAATCACCAACATCGCCACTTTATTTTTTTTCTTTATATCCATACAAACAAAAACAAAAAGATATATTTAAAGGTAACTTCTTGGAGAGATTTAAAGCATAATTAGTTAGTTCATTCTGCAGGGAGATTCATCGCTTCTTCTTGTATTCTTCTACCCTCATCAATTTTCCTTTGGCCTTCATTGTATCTTTTCGCGCGCTTTGGAGTGTGAACAAGCATACCATCAACTACTGTGTAAAGAGAGGGATGACACCTCACTATCTCTGAAAGGTATATCCCAAGATTCATTCCCGGCGCCACACTCCTCCCCGATGTTAATATTTCTTTCGCCGGCAGAGGTAACCTATCAAATACCTTCTCAGGCTCTATCCAAGAAGGATTATCATCACAAATACATTCATCTAATACGGTCATAACTATTTTTATCTAAATGCCTATAAATATATTGTTGTGCTAAGAACTTACAAACTAACCAAATCAACTCTTGCTTCAATAGCAGAAAAGTTTTTGGCTCCGAGATGTGAAACTTCTTTTTCATCACATGCTTCAATTACATTCTTTGTCGCAGCACCATCAATTATAACTGCAAAAATCTTTTTACTTGATTTTCTTAAGGAATTAATCAAATCTCCTAATGAAACCTCTTTAATAACATTAAATCCAACGTCAATTAACAATGCCTTTCTCTTTCCTTTAATATCAGAATATTTCTCTTGCATTGCTTTCTTAACATCGCCTTCAAACTCTTCTACTGACTCATTAAAACTTTCATCTTTTCTTGTCCTTAATCTTCCACCTCTCATTTCCCTTTTTAAAAATTCTTCAACAAGAATTTTCTTTCTTAAACTCTGAAGAATCTCTTTTCCAGTTAATTCTTCAACTTCTTTACCATCGGGGGCAAACGCAACATAAGTCACATCTGCATTTTCAATAACATTTTTAGCAATTAATTTTCCACCTCTATCCCCATCGACAAACAAAGTCAATTCTTTTTCTTCTCCAAGGACGGCAATGTCTTTTGGCATCTTTGCTCCATTCATACTAATAACATTATTTACTCTATTTTTCAAAAGATTAACAACATCTGCTCTTCCCTCAACAACAATTATCTCATCACCAGAAATATCGCCCGCAGGCAATTTTGAATTCCCATACTCTTGAATCTTTGCGATTCTTGATTCTTCTTTTATAGTTTTAGCAATTCCTATTTCTCCAGAGCCTTCCAATCCTATTAAAAGTTTTTTAGCTCTTTCAATAATATATTCTCTCTTGCTTCCTCTCACATCTTCTATCTTAGAAACTCGGATTTTCGCTTCTGTTGGTCCTATCCTATCTATTGTCTCCAAAGTAGCTGCAATTATTGTTGTTTCTGATTTATCCAAAGCGCTAGGAACTCTAATTTCTCCAACAGTCTTTCCCTCGACTGAGTTTAATTCAACTTCTATTCTGCCAATCTTTCCTTCTTTTTGCAACTCTCGCATTTCCAAATCACTTCCTAATAAACCCTCTGTCTGACCAAAGATAGCTCCGATTACATCAGGCTTTTCTAATGGTCCTTCTGCTTCAAAAGTTGCATATATCATATATTTTATTGATACCGGACTTATTTTTCCCATTTTCAAATTTTTATTATAGAAAGAATTAGTTACAAAGTTATTGCCCAACCAGACTTAATATAAATGTCCAAGTGAGGTGAACGTGACTGTAATGTGACATTATTCGTGATGTTAATTCTTTCTACACTTAATGAATTAAGTACATTAGAAACAAGATTAGAGGTATTTAAAACTTACGGTTTTTATTTATTAATTTAATATCAAAAAGTCCTTATCGTTTTTTTGTTCTTTCCTCCTATCAAAGAGCCATTTTATCGTCAGCAAAACATTTATATATTAAAACTTCCTGTAAAAAGTAGTTTTTGTTTTAATTTATATCTAAACGTTAACAACGTTTAACTAAAAAAGATGGTGATGGAAATAGAGATTGAGGAAAGAGTAGATCCTCCAACTTCTTCTGAGGAGGAAGTTGATGAAGTTGACTTTGATGAAAAGGTTTTTGAAGGTTTGACAAGTACAACGGACGAAGACTAATTTTTCTCTTGGCCCTTTAGTTTTTAGGGCCATTTGATTTTCTAAGAATTTTTTACGCTCAGCTCATAGAATTTTTTAAACTATAGTACTCTCTAATGCATCCAAGTTTTTCATATAATTCAAGAAGTTTTTTCTGCATTTCTTTTCTCTCATCAAATTCTAAATCTAAAGTTAAAAGTTTTTCATAAACCTTTCGTGCATAATTTCTCCTGCCAATACTTAAATAAAATTCCGCCTGTGTTAGATAACAATCCTTTAATTTGTTTTTCATTTCAAGTTTTTCTTTTTCATTTCCCAAAACCAAAGCCTGCGCAAAAATGCGGTCTGCTTCCTGATAATTCTCTCCTTTAATATACATCTCAACAGATTTCATATAATCCTTAATTTTTTCTTTGAAAGTTGTATTAATTTCTCCAGCAACTTTAATCAATCTTCCAGATTCCATGTACATTTTTCTTGTTTCATAAATCTCTGCCAATCTTAAAAGAACAAACTTTTTCGTGTCGAAATCAAGACCCGACTTCAAAGCTCTTTGCAAATAACTCATTTTAACATAATCACCCATACCAATAAGTTTTTTTTCTATTTCGCTCTTTGTCTTCTCAGCTATTGGTCTATCAACGCTATACATCAAACAAACTAATATAATTAGTTTTTAATTATTGTTGTGGTGGATAGATTTATTAATCAATTCTCTAAGAAACTTTAATGATCACTAAAACAGAACAAAGAAAAGCAGACTTATATACTCACAGTGTTGGTTTAAGTAATGGTATTATTATTTTATTTGGCAATAGAAATAGTTTTGATATTCAAACACAGCATAAAGTAGATAATACAGATAATGGAAGGATGTATTGTTTTTATAACATGCCAAGAGAAAATTTACTTTCTTTCTTAAACAGGATAGAGAATTCATTAGAGGATATAGAATACGAGGTAAGAGATTCCCAAAGTGGAGAATTTATTAAGATAAGAAAAAACAGAAAAGTAATAACAGAATTCTAAATCAAATGATTAAAACTAAATCTTCAAATTTTCTCAACAAGAAAGTTGAATAGGTAAAAATTGCAAAGCAATTTTTAGATTTTCTTCGCTGTCAATTCAGTACAAACACCGGCTGCAACAGTGGTTCCAGCATCTCTAATAGCAAACCTTGACATATGCGGATTAGTTGCCTGTGTTTCTAAAATCAAATTTCCAATAGGCTTTATCTTAACTTTAGCAACATCTCCGTTTTTTAGAAAGTCAGGATTTTCTGTTTTCTTTCCGTCTGGGGATGTCTTCTCAATCAGTTCAATAAACTGACATGGAACTTGCGCAGTATGAACATGGAATACAGGAGTATAACCTTTAGCAATCACACCCAAAGCACTAATAACTGCAACTTGAGCAATAAACTCTTCTGCGATTGTGGCTGGCTTTCCAGCATCACAAACAACATCTCCACGTGCAATGTCTTTCTTACCAACACCTCTAATGTTAACACCGACATTATCTCCTGCTTCAGCTTGCTGCAGTTGGTCATGATGCATTTCAATTGTCCTTACTTCTCCTGTTATACCTGTTCCAGACCTCCCAGGAAGAATTATAACTTTCTGTCCTATTTTCATTATACCAGTCTCAATTTTTCCAACAGGAACTGTTCCAATACCAGTAATATCATAAACATCTTGGAGAGGCATTCTCAAAGGCAAGTTTGTCGGCTTTTCAGGCTCTTCAAACATGTCAAACATTTCAATAATTGTCGGACCTTTGTACCAAGACATCTTATCAGATCTCTTAACAACATTGTCTCCTATGAGTCCTGAAACAGCAAGGAACTGCATCTCTTCTGTCTTAAATCCAGCCTGCTTTAATATTGTAGAAACTTCTTCCTTAACTTTATTGAAAGATTCTTCTTTATAATCGACACCATCCATTTTATTGATAACAACAGCAACTTGGCTAACACCCATTGTTCTTAAAAGCCACGCGTGCTCTTTTGTCTGTGGTTGTACGCCTTCTTTAACAGCAACTGTCAAGAATGCAGCATCTGCTTGAGACGCGCCAGTAATCATGTTCTTAACAAAGTCTTTGTGACCAGGAGCGTCAATAATTGTAACTTCAAATTTTTTTGTGATTAATTTTTGATAAGAAAGGTCAATAGTAACTCCTCTTTCTCTTTCCTCTTTAAACTTGTCCATGACATAAGCGAACTCAAACCCTGCTTTACCATGCTCAATAGCAATAGCTTTCAGCTTATCCAGCTCTTGCTGAGAAAGTTTTCCAGAGTCGAACATAAGCCTGCCTATGATTGTGCTCTTTCCGTGGTCGACATGACCTACAAATGCAACGTTAATTATCGGTTTTTCTTTTACCATTTTTGTGTGTTGTAAATGAGTTTATTTTTGAAGGTTTTTAAAGGTTTTGTTTAGTTAATTTGATATTCACAATATCGCATTAATGCATATGCTCCTTTTGTCCCATAATAAGCGACTCTATGAGCAATATTTGCTGACAAAATTCCTGCAGCACTTTCTCTAGTGTCCGCATTATTCAGATATCCAAGCATTAGTGATCCTGCAGTTGGAAGTGCAGTATTTAGTATTTCTCTAGTTGCTAATCCTAATCCATCACTCACAGATTCACCCATTGCTGTAAGAAGTCCTGTTAATAACCCAATTTTAGCCGAGTCTATTACTCCTTGCCTCACACTATTTGAACTTGTAGTTCTACTAGTAGTCCTATTGACTAGATTATCCGCCGTGTTATTTCCCCCCATTTTACTCTCTTTCTCCTGTTTCTTTAACATAAACTGAATTCCAAATTTCTTCAAGTCTCTCAGGAGTGCTGAGGTAATGTAAAGGACTATTACCGCTGAGAGCAATAGGTCTTATTTCTTCCCATAATCGAGTATCGTTAAATTCAGTAGAATCAGTTGCCTCAATATGTTCTGCTTTTTTTGTTGGATCGTAAATTAAAAGATGTCTTCCAAGAGCATTTTGCCATGCTTCCACTTTAACAGTTACATTATCCAAATAACCTCGCTCGTCGTCTTGATGAGTTACTAACCTCTGCTCTTCAGGTGTAAATGTATAGGTTCCTTTAATTACATCTTTCTCACACCCACCCAAAACTCCAGCTAAACCAACAGTTCCTGCCAAAAGTGTGTTCCTTATTCTTCCCATCTTATTTATCCCAGAAATCTTCCATATTTAAATCTTTCTATTGTTACCACTATCTAATAATACAGAAATCACTCAACACTCGCAGTCGCGCCCAACATCTCGCTATACGCAGGAACTGTATCTTCAGTGAATTTCTTCATGCCGTCTAAAGTCTGCGGATGTCTTAAATATCTGACCACAAGATGATGATTTTCTTTAAAATATCCAATAAGCCTGTCAACAAAACCTGCTTCCTTTGGTCTTAATCTATTAATTGCATCAACAAATTCATCTAATTGTCTTTCTCTTTCTGGTTGAGGTATTATTAATTTTTCTATATCTTTTTCTTCATATCCAACCCACTCTTCCAACACACCAAGCGGCACAGTTGCTAACTGAGCTCCAACCGCTTTAGTTTCCGCAATAGATTTAGTATTTCTTAAACTTGCCCCCAAAACCTCGGTCGTGGAGCCTATTAGTTTAAAATATTCTACAATTGAATATACTAGGCTAACTCCACTTACAATTCCATTATCACTTACTCTTAGAATTCCAGTTACAGGGAATTGTTCCTCACGCGCATGCTTTTTTTCTGAATCTTCTAATTTCCATAAGTAATGATCTTGTCTACCAATAAATGGACTGACATAATTCGCTCTGAGTAAAGCAAACAAAATAGCTTGTTCGGGCTTAAACACAAGAGTAATGTTAGCCTTTATCCCTCTTTTTCTCAAGTATGCTGTAGCCAACAAACCATCTAAATCATTAGAATCGAGAGAATCATAATCCATCGAAGGATTGCTTGGAATCTTCACAACAACATTTCCATATGGACTAAACAAATCATGCAGTTTCACGCCTTCAGCAACCATTCCATTATATGTGTTACTAACAACTTCAAAACTTACAGGAACTTTTTTACCGACCAGTTTAAGAATCTCTAAATGATGCTCTACAATACGTGCCGCAGTCACATCCTTTCCAAGCGCCGCCCTAACTAAACTCGGATTTGTCGTAACCTTGCCTAATTCCACAATCTCCTTTGCTCTAGTTATCTCAGCAAGATCAGCAGAATCAATACCAAACCTCATAGGTAAGCAATATAATTAAAGCTTAAAAGTTTTTGTATAGTCAACATTAGTAACTTAAGTATCCAAAGTATTTGCTACTTGCTACTTTATATTAATTTCGCATGACACCTTTCCAGCTCATCACATTCTGGACATAAACTCCTAACTTCACACTCCTCAGGACACTCCCCAACACTAAATCCTAGACAATATTGTTCACTTCCAACATTGAGAGAAACAGAAAAAGGACCAACCACACCAATGACTTCTCCTGTCTTTGCATCAATGCCGACGTCAATAGTTATTAAATTACCAGAATCATAAACTCTTATCCTAACATTCCATTTTTCTTTATCGTTATCTAATGTCGCTCCAATCTCCATATCATTCCTTCCTTCTAACAAAAGTTTGACCTCAGAAACTTCTAATGCAATGCTTATTGCTTCTGAGTCAGAAACAAAAGACTCCTCACCCTTTTTTTCTTTAGTTATAATATTCATTCCTACAATAAATCCAACTATAAAAACAACTGCAATGATGATAATGCTCAACATTAATCCGCCTTTTCTGTTCATAACAACTTTTATCTAATTTAGTTTATAATTCTTGTTGTTTCACATTATATTTTTATACTTGAATGTTCTATAATTATCATAAAGTAGAAAAATGGCCTTACTCGAATCCATCAGTATTCCTCTTGGCACAAAAATGCCGGCATTTTTGTTGAAAGACCCAGATGGAAAAGAGCACGATAGTAATCAACTTTATGGAGAAAAAGGCTTACTCATTATTTTTACCTGCAATCATTGTCCATATGCACAAGCTGTATGGCCAAGAGTTGTAAAAATTGCAAATAAAGCAAAATCTCTCGGAATTAACGCAGTTGCAATTAATGCAAATATTCATCCAGATTATCCTGAAGATTCTCCTGAAAAAATGAAAGAAGAAATTAAAGAACTAAACATAAATTTTCCATATCTTGTCGATGAGACTCAAGAAATTGCAAAAGCATTCAAAGCTCAATGCACACCAGATATTTATCTTTTCAATAAAAATTATGAATTAGTATACCACGGAAGAATTGACGATAACTGGAAAGACGAAACTAAAGTTACTAATCATGAACTGCTAGCAGCAATTAATGCACTCGCAAATGGCTTGCCTATTTCACAAGAACAACATCCTTCAATAGGATGTAGTATTAAGTGGCGAGACAATTCAGTTTAGTATTGTAAATAATTGTTGAGTAGAGATTAATACAAAGATTTATAAATATACAATTTTCTTATCTTTTATGAAAACTAAACAAAGAATAAAGAATTTGATAGGATCTTTTTTAGGTTATAGTAACTGTCCTATAACAGGCGATACTTATTGGCACACAGATACAGTTTCTGTTCCATACACAGAAAATAGGGGAGTATTAATTTCTGCAAGAGCCTTTTCTGAAGTACC
>JADFRY010000018.1 GCA_022561055.1 Nanobdellota archaeon
CCAAGAATAAAGCAAACTCTCTATTATCACTCATGACAGAGCCAGGACTCCCATCAGGATTACCCTTCCAAACAATGGTCTGAAAT
The DNA here is from genome assembly GCA_022561055.1 of Nanobdellota archaeon. Lineage (GTDB taxonomy): Archaea > Nanobdellota > Nanobdellia > Pacearchaeales > GW2011-AR1 > JADFRY01. Next base: position 87 of record JADFRY010000018.1, read on the forward strand.
GTTTTCCATTTTCTCCTCGTATTAACCCATGCAGAAATAGTTAGCGCTTCATCAAAATACAAAAATGGAGTATCTTCCACAATAACACGACCCCTCCATCCGCTGAAATTAAGAGCTCCATCTATCTTCCCCCATTGCCATAATGTAGCTCCAGCAAAAACATCCGCATCATATCTATATACAGAACTGTCCGGAGTCTTTCCGTTTGCAAGTTCATCAAACTTGTAGTGTACAATCAATCCCTCCCCGAGTTGCCATCTCAAGAATGGATAAGTTATATCTTCTACAATATCCCAGACATTATTAAAGTTCCAATTAACAAATGTATTCTGCCTTTTCATCTCTACAGTCGTCTTGCCAACTCCACCAGCGCTAGTGGTTTGCCCAGATGTTTGTGTGTCCCAGTAAGAAGAAATAATAACTAAGTTAATACCAATACCCCAAACGCTTCCTATCAATCCACCTATATTGAAATTGCCAGTTACACCACCTAAAGAATAGGAATTATTAATATTAGGTGTTACATAATCTCCTCCTACAGATCCTACTAAGCCACCCAGACTCATCTCCCCTTGAACAGATCCTAGTGCATATGAATCAACAATATTACTTTCTCCGAAAGAACTACCAACTAAACCTCCAGCAGAAGAACCTTCATGTGCAATAACATTGCCTGTAGCAAAACTTTCAATTACATCAGAATTATCAAGAGTTCCAACAAGACCGCCCAAACTACCCACACTCTGACCAAACTGAGTACCAATAACTGTTCCACTAGCTGAAGATTTTTTAATTATTCCTAAGGAAGAAATTCCAACTAAACCCCCCGCTTCACTCTCTGCATTAACATTCCCAGTCGCGTAAGAACTTTCTATAATAGATTCTTCCCCCCTAAATCCTTTGTGAAGTCCAACAAGCCCTCCAACAGCAGAAACTCCATTAACTATGCTATCTGAATAAGAGTTATTTATATCTCCTCTCCAAATTTCTCCAATTAAGCCCCCAACAAAACTATTTCCACTAACATTACCCTTAGCATATGACATGCTTATAGTCGCCACATTTTCTAAACCAGAATATGTTCCTATTAAACCACCAACAAAATTTTGACCCGAGACATCTGCTGAGGCGAATGAATTAAATATAGAAGATCCTGCGCCCGTACCAACAAGCCCTCCAGTAAAGTCACCACCAGTAACTTTACCTGCATAATATGAGTTCTCTACCCTAGAGAGAGAGAAATACCCAACTAAACCCCCTGCTCCAACTCCACTCTCTGCATTAACATTTCCCAAAGCGTACGAGTTATTAACGAAGCTATGTGCTGCACTTCCAATAAGTCCACCAATTTCTCCACCACTTCCTAAAACATCTCCTAGCGCATATGAATTGCTAACGACAGAGTCCCACGACCTTCCAACGAGTCCACCCACATGATTGTTTCCATTAACAGTTCCGGTCGTATGGGAGTTTTCTATACGGCCTTCGAGAGCAACTCCAGTTAAACCGCCCACTCCATTACCAACAACATTAATATCCCCAGTCGCATAGGAGTTTTCTATCTCACCTCCCTCCAACCACCCAACAAGTCCTCCATAATATGAGCCAATTTCCCCGGAGGTAATATTTGATGATATGGAGCCAGTTGAATAGGAATTATAAATACCTCCTCCTTCAGAGTTGCCGACAAGACCTCCAACCCTACCCACAAAAATAGAAGTAAGAACTTCAATATTTACTTCAGTAGATGAATTGTCAATAAAGGATCTCTCATGAGATTCTCCAACAAGACCTCCTAATCTTGTAGAGCCGATTATAGATCCCTGAACAAATGAATTTATTATTGAACCATTATTTATTGCAACAAGTCCACCAACCCAATTAAATCCACTAATATTAACATTAATAAGTTTTACATTCTTAATCAATCCGCTAGATGCCAAGAATAATCCTATATGTGAATTAGAAGTATTATAATTAAAATTTATAATTTTGTATTCATTCCCATCGTAAACTCCTGTGAATGCAGCACGACTACCACCAATCGGCTCAAACGCATATCCAGACAAATCAATATCTTCCATCTGCACATAACAAGCATCTAAATCATACCTTACATTATCTAAATCCCGTACTGTGTATATCTCATTACAATTTTCCCTAAACCTTTCATTATTATCAGAAGGACTATCACATCCCCTATCATCAGGATAGTCTATTTTACCATCCTCGTCGTTGTCAATTCCATCGTTGCATTGAAAGGGTCGAACCCTTTCAACAAAACTTTCCTCCTCTAAACTACTTTCCTCTCCCTCTAAACTATCAGCAGCATCAATACCTAAAAGAGGGGAAAGATTCAACGGACTTGAACTATTAAGAAATACCAAAGAAAATAAAACAACCACTCCAACCACAACTCCCCAATTAACAGCAGAGTTCCATTCAACAAAAAAATCTTTCAATTTATCCCTTCTTTTCATGCAATACCATAAAGTAATTTAATATTTAAAATTACCTCTTCCTATATCCAAACAACTTATTATAATATGGGCACAATTAGAAACATTTATAAATATGTGCCCACATAAACAAATATGGTTTATCATGAAATAAGAAAGAAAAACGGAAAAAAGCTGAATTATTTAGTTCAAAACAAAAGGATTGGGAAAAAATGGGTAAAAAAATCAAAATTCATAGGAACAGGAGAAATATCAAAGAAAAAAATCAAAGAACTAAGAAAAGAATTTGAAAGAGAAATAATAATCAAAAAGAAATACACCTACCTGAAAAAGAAAGATGTAGCAATTCTAGAAAATTTAAGAGAGACCTATTACAGAAAAATAAAAGAATTAAAAAAAGAAGAATATGAACAATTTCAAAAAACATTTTTCACAGAGCTTACATATAATAGCAATGCAATTGAAGGAAACTCGTTATCTCTCGAAGAAACTTCTCTTGTAATAAACGAAGGGGTTGTCCCAGAAGGAAAAACTTTAAGAGAAATATACGAAGCAAAAAATCATTTAGAAGCAATTAAATTCACAAAATCATATAAAGGAGATTTAACCGAGAATTTTATATTAAAACTTCATTCCATAATTCTTAAAAACATATCAAACAGGTTTGCCGGCAAGTATAGAGAAACAACCGTAAGAATATTCGGAAGCAATGTAAAATTTCTTCAATCAGATAAAGTGCCTCAGCTAATGAAAAATTTGATTTACAGATATAAAAAAAACAAGAGTAAATATCATCCATTCGAACTAGCTATAATCGTGTCCATGGAGTTTGTCACAATACACCCATTCATAGACGGAAATGGAAGAATGTCAAGACTAATAATGAATTTCCTACTCGATAAAAAAAATTATCCCTGGATTAATGTTTACAATAAACAAAGGCAAAAATACCTTCAAACCGTAAGAAAAGCGAATGATGAAGACTATTCTCTAATTTTTCCATTTCTTATCAGCACCTTAGAAAAAAATCTAAGAGATTTTGATATTATATAGTTTAAACTACCTCTTCCTCTCACGTTTTGCCATGGCTTTTCTAACTCTTTCAACAGCAACTTCCATCGCGACATCCCTCACCGAAATCTTTTTCTGCATAGCTCTCTTCAAAACAAAATCTGTATTCTTGAGCAATTTATCCTTAACAAGTTTATTCATATAATCAGGACCTTTCCCAACATATTCAGCATAACTCGAAATGACACCGCCAGCATTTGCAACAAAATCAGGGACAATTAATATCCTTTTACTCAACTTTTTCTCAACTTCTAAAGTCATAGGAATATTAGCTGCCTCAACAATTACCTTTGCCTTAACTTTATTCATATTTTTCTCATTTATAACATCGGGCAAAGCAGCAGGAATCAAAACATCAACATCTAATTCAAATATTTTCTTTCCATCTATTTTCTTTCCTTTTCCATTAATAACACTTCCAGTTTTTTTCTTAACTTCATAAATTTCTTCATACTTAATCCCACTTTCATTAAACAAACATCCTTTGCTATCACTCACTGCAACAATCTTTGCTCCAGCTTCTTCTAAATCTTTAAAAGCAAAGGTTCCAACATTTCCAAAACCTTCTATCGCAATACTCGCTCCTTTAATATCTGTTTCTCTATATTTTAAAGCAACTTGTGTAGCATAAGAAACTCCATATCCTGTAGAACCTAATTCATGAGGCAACCCACAAACTTTTTTACCATAGATATCTCTACACAGCGCCAAGGGTTTTCCAGTCGCAGCATTAAAATTCCCATTTTCCTCGACAAAAACTTGCATCTCTTTTTCAGAAGTATTTACATCTGGGGCGGAAACATACAAGCTAGGGCAAATTGGTTTTATCGCTCTCGAAAAACTCCTGACTAAATCAAGCTTTTTATCAGCATCCTTTTTCTCATCAAAAATAATCCCGCTCTTCCCGCCGCCAAAGGGAATATCTGCCAAAGCACACTTCCAAGTCATAGTCCGAGCAAGTCTGAAAACTTCTTTTACATCGACAGTCGGAGTCATCCTAATTCCGCCTTTAGCAGGACCTAAGGCGGTATTGTCAACAACTGTAAACCCTTTCATCCCTGTCTTCGGGTCATAAACTTCCAAAACCTTCTCAGGCCCAAATTCATCCGCAAACTCAACTATCTGCATTTTGATACCTCTTTTTTATCTTATTATCAATTTAAGTAGGGTTAAAAAAGTTTTGATAACATAAACTGCATCCTAAAATAGCCAATAACGTCACAAAGCCCTTTATAATTCCAAACTAACACAACCTCTAGTTAAAAAGATTATTATAACTATGCTAACATAAATTGCCAATAGAAGAAAGCCACCAAAGTTATCAAAACAAGAGCAATCAAATTAATTAAAAATCCAATTTTAATCATATCTCTTATTCTAATTGCCTTACTGGATAAAATAATAGCATTTGGGGGCGTCGCTATAGGCAACATGAAAGCCATACTCGCAGCAACTGTCGGGATAAGAAGCATAAACTCAACATTCATTCCAGTCGTCTGAGCAAAACCATACATTGTCGGAATCATGACAGAAGTCAAAGCCGTGTTGCTAGTCAGCTCTGTAAGAAAAATTACAAACAAAACAATAATTCCTATCATGACAATCAAAGGCAAACTTGTCAAACCTACTAAACTAGAGGACAATGCATCGACGAGTCCAATGCTAAGAAAAGCAAACGCTATTGCAAAACCAGCTCCAAATAACAAAATTATTCCGATAGGAAACTTCTTCAAATCACTAAATTTCAAATAGGAAAAGCCAGGTAAAAACATAGCCAAACCGAAAACAAATAAGATATAATTTTCATTTAATCCCAGTCCAGAATAAAATGGCTCAATCGGAGAGTTAATCAACAATAACAAAATCAAAGCAGCAAGAATAAAAAGAAGTTTCTTTTGATGTAAATTTAGCTTCCCCGTCCTTATTTTTTCAAACTTATTCCTATGAACCCCAAAAGAAATAATATAGGGGACGATTAACAGCATTAAAATTGAAAGAGGCGCAACCAGAATAATCCACCCAAAAAAAGAGGGCGCGGCCATTCCTAATTTGTCTAAAAAACCAAGATAGATAATATTCGGTGGCGTTCCAATCGGCGTTAAAATTCCTCCAATACTTGCACCATAAGCAAGAGCCAACAACAGTCTTATTCTCATCTTCCCGTCCTTACTTAAAGAAAGAGCAACCGGAAGTAACATCAAAGCAACAGTCGTATTCGACAAAACAGCACTCATCATAGCAGAAGTCACAGCTAAAGAATATATCACTCCTCTAGGTGTTTTCGGAAAAATAGAGATAATTTTCTTAGAAATAAACTTGTGCAAAGAACTTTTTTCTATTGAAAGTGCAATTAAAATACCTCCAACAAATAACAGCATGATTGGTTGAAAATAATTAGGCAATGTTTCCTTAAAAGATGAAACGCCTAAAAGTGGAAACAAAAGTAAAGGTAATAAAGAAACAGTTCCTAAAGAAAGCCCTTCATTAGTCCATAAAACAACCATAAACAAAACTATTGAAACCAAAATAGATTGTTGTTGATTAAGGTATAAACTAGAAATGAAATAAACCAATACTGCGATAACCGCAGAAATAATTATTCTCAAAACATTTTTCTTAGAAAAATGATTCTTAATCTTTGATATCAATTTGAGCCCTTTGTAGTTGTCCTGAATAATCAAAGTAATATCACCTCTAATATTACATTGGAACTAATCATAATTAAAAACCTTACTATCAACTCTTCTGTTTATTTTTTATTAATAATAAACTATCTCAAGAATATAACTTTGTAATTCCTGCAATGTCACCGGCATTTAGATCTCTCTTCTTGGTTTCCCCAAAATCTGCAAATGCGTACATTGTTTCTTCTGTACAGGTGATATCAGGGTGGTCCAAGCCAGCCGCATGACCAAACTCATGTGTTGCAATATTTTGGTAATCCATTAGAGAAGCATTTATCGTAGCATCACCCCAAGTGTAGTCGGGATCATTAAACACAACATCATATTCTACAATTTCTCTCTGACTCGGAGGACCTATGAATATACCCCATATAATTGCTACTGCTATAACGCCTGGTGAATCAATTACTCCAAACATTACTTCATTTTTATCGTCAGGAGATACCGTGTCTGGCCCATCAACTGTAGCAGAAGTATTTTGTGTTCCAAAAACATCAAATGCCACTTCAGAGTCCCAAGTCTCAAAACTTGCAGAGGTTACAGAAGTTACAAAATTACTAGTCATTCCATCCTGGTTTGTTGTATCTAATACATATTGTTCAGTAG
>JADFRY010000019.1 GCA_022561055.1 Nanobdellota archaeon
AACAGCATCGAGTACATTAATAGTTCCTAAAACATTCGTTTTTATACACTCCGTAACTTGCTTCTCTGCTAGGTCCAAGTACTTAAAAGCAGCAGCATGGATAACTATATCCGCACTACGGACAGCGTCTCTTATAGAATGATAATCTCTTACATCTCCAAGAATATACCTTATATTATTTGCCGTAAACTTTCTTTTTGTTAAATCCTGTAATTTTTCGTCCCTGCTAAAAACCCTAATTTCTTTAGGATTAAATTCCAAAAGTCTCTTAATTAGAGCGTTGCCTAATGCTCCTGAACCTCCTGTTATAAGAATTCTCTTGTCTCTTAAGATAGCATCAATCTTTTTAGGGTCTACATCAAGAGGGTAATCTAAATTTAGGTCCTGCTTCATAAATGAATCATTAAATAAAGGTTTTTAAAGATTATGCAAATTCTTTTCATCTTAATAATCTCCTAAATATATAGCTGGAAAGACCAGAAATCATTGCAATAATATATACTGCCAAATATAGAGGATAGTAGAATAAAAGACGGAGATCTTTGTAAAAAAGAACTTTTCTTAGTGTTGCGTAAATAACAAATAACAGTAAAATAATCCCTATTCCTATTAGAAGGGGAGAGTATGCAATAATTCCGATAATCGCTAACATCAATAATAAGAAAACAAGAACGATTTTTATTTTAAATCTTCTACCTTTTTTATTCCCAATTGCAGTTTTACCTATCCACTTTCTTTTATTATAAATTTCAGATAGAGTATTATCTACATCATGATCAAAAATAGCTTTATCTACTCTAGTGCGTTCAAGACCAGTTGCTAGTCTATCGTCTGAGATTCCTTTACTAGGATCAAATCCCCCAGTTTTAAGAAAATCCTTTTTTCCTATTGCTCTAAAGACTCCCGAATGCACAGCATGCTGTCTAAAACAATGAGCATCATGATATCTACACCTTGCCCAAGGATTTTTTGGGTCTGCAATTATCCATGAACCTATAGAGGTTCCAGCTTTGCCCTCTCTTATGGGTTTTGTAAGTTTTTCAATGTAATCTTTGTGAGGATATTCATCAGAGTCAACAAATACTAATATGTCTCCATTAGCTTCTTTAGCAGCAACATTTTTAGCAGGTCCTGGTCCTTGTTTTGGCTGTTGCATTAATATCATATTATTATTCTCTTTGATATATTCTCCAACTATCTTTTCAGTGTTATCTGTAGAACCATTATTAACTACAATTATTTCAATATTTTTGTAACTCTGTTTTAATATCGAATCTAAACATCTCCTAATTTTTCTTTCTGCGTTATAAGCAGCAATTATAACTGTAATTAATTCAGGATTTTTTTCCATGTTCCTTGTATAAAAACCGGATTAATAAACATTACTGATTAAATTAACCAAGATTTATTTTTGTCTATACAATAAATATATCCTTAATACTACAATCGTAATAGCTCCCAAAACAAAAATCCATAAGAATATTACTGACTGGAATAACAGCGCTAATGTGATCAAACTTTTTTGTATTATTGAATTAAATCCCCATTTGTATTTCCTTTTGCCAAAGCATTTCTCTCTAAAGTCTTTGCCAATTTTTGATTTTGGATAGTATATTTTTGTGTATGCTGAAGAGACAACTAAAAGATAAAAAGCACCCATACTTATTAACCCTGTGATTAAACCCCCAAACTCAAGACCAACATAAAAAATAATAAAGGGGAAGATTAACAAACCAACCAAGGAGTCGGTGAGGGCTCCAAATGCCTCTTGGTTCTTTGAGCGCTTCACAACTGTTTTACGAAATCTTGCGATCTCTCCATCACTCGAATCTAAAATAATATGTACCTGTGTAAGTATAGCGGCAAAAATAAAATTCCCGCGAGATATTGAATATAATGTGAGTAAATCAACTAAGGGTGTTAATAATGCAATTAACTCAGCAATTATGGTAAAACGTAAAAAAACCCAAGTTAAGTAAGGTGAAATTCTACGGTGTATATGATATTCTATAAAAGAATACTCTGATTTTTGAAAAGATTTTCTAATTTCTTTAGGAGATGGAACTTCGTAACGCATATACCTTGTCAACTAACTTATTATATAAAACTTGCTCATATTTTGCTCTATTGAAAATGAATTACTTTCCTGCCAGGATAATATCCTTCTTGTTTGAATCCAACCCCATGTAAATGTCCATATTCATTCCAAGATATTTCATGCCAACCAGCAAATTTTTGATCATTAGGAATATATTTGAAATGTACAATAGCACAGTTTTCTATACACGATCTTATAGCGTTTCTTATCATTTCCTCATCCACACCCATAATTTCCCTAGTAGTTATCATTGCTTTCAGATCTTTCATCGCCGTTCCGTGAGTGAAAAGACCAATAACCTTATCACTACTCAAATCCTGACTTTTGATAAATGTTTTATAAACAAAATTATACATTCTGTTTCCAACTTCTCTTTGAGATTCTCCTCCAGGAGGACAAAACTCCCAATTATTTGTATTAATTTTAGCAACTATTTCATCAGTATAAACTTCATCTTTACATCTTCCTTCCCAGTCGCCATTAGAAACTTCATGTAAGGCTTCAGAAGTTAAAATCTCGTCAGCAGGAAAACCGATTGCACCAGCAACAATTCTTGCTGTCTTTTGTGCTCTTACTGTTGGAGAAGCATAAATATGGTCAAATCCAACACCTCTATGTCTTAATTCTTCACCTAACACGCGCGCTTGAGCTTTACCGCGTTCAGTTAAATCAAGATGAGGAGACCTCCCTCCTATTATAGCCCTTTCTGTAGCTTCTAAGACATTGTATTCGCTTTCTCCATGTCTAAACAAATATAAATCTAATACCATATAAAAATCTCTTTCCTTTTAATTTATAAAGCTTTCCATAAAAAATTAACTGAAAAAGACTAGAACTAAAACTTATAAGATATAGACTCTGAATATCCTTTTTGAAAATTTACCTAAACTAAAGCGAGATCTTAAAATTAGATTTGATATTAAAGTTTAACAATTTTTTTATCATTATAATTATCGTTATCAACAATTATGTTCGCATGTTCCTCCTTTAAATCGTGATCTAGGATTAGATTATTTTCAAGATCATCAAATAAATCTTTTCTAATATTTGCAGGGGAAGGCAAACTCTTGTTACGCTCTAGAAGACGATTGAAACGTGTTTCATATTCCGCTCTCAAGAAAATGATGCAATCAAGATAATCTTTATATTCAATTAACTTTACTCCATCACAAAGAATCCAAAGATTATTTTTGTCGTATTTATTCTCCTCCTTTCCTAGTTTTATAGTTGTAATCTCCTTACTGAATAAAAATTCTATCGGAAAATCTAATTTTTTTGTTGCCGGGTCACATAGATTAGGTGCAGAAAAACTTCTTTCTTGTTTTATATTTGTTAAATGATTTTTTATGAGGTTGGTATTTTGTGGATATGCCCTCCGTGGCCAGTTAGGGTCATATTTGTCCTTTAAAGATGCTATGACAGCATTTCGGTCTGATCTCGTGGAAGAATTATAAATATCCATTCTGAAATGGAGTGAGTTAATTTTTTTTTCTTTTAAAAATTGCACAAATTCTTTCGCAAAAAAAGTTTTCCCACTACCAACAAAACCTGTAATGCCAATTATCATTTTTCGTTTTCCCTTACTTTTTAGTGTTTCATAGATATCACTAAAGACATTATTTGTATCCATTTTATATAATATTTGAGTTACAAATAGGGTATTTAAATTTTATTTATTATAAGGTTTGAAGGAGGGATAAAATAGTCAATTAATAATTCCCTTACTTTTTAACTCTTTAGCCATATATCCAACTAGATCCTTTGCCTCTTTATCAGCAGCCCAGTTAATGAGTTCTTTCATTCCATCCTCAAACGATACCGTTGGTTTATAGCCAAGTTTTGTCTTGATCTTTTCTATGTCCGCAAAGCAATGTCTGATGTCTCCTTTTCTAAACTGATGTGTTATTGATGGTTTTATGTCCTTGTTGTATAGCTTTGCAATAATTTCAGCAATTTGTTTTATGCTAATGGCTTGTCCGCTTCCGACATTAAATACTTCATAATTTGCCTCATCTTTTTCCATTGCTAGCATATTTGCCTGGACAATGTCATGGACGCTCACAAAGTCTCTCATTTGATTGCCATCTTCAAAAATTAATGGCCGTTGATTGTTTTTTAGACTGCTCATAAAAATAGCTGCAACACCTGTATATGGATTGCTCAAACTTTGCCTTGGTCCAAATGTGTTGAAATATCGTAATGCCACGACTGGAATGTCGTATGCTTTCCCAATTGTTAGCACCATTTCTTCTTGAGCTCTTTTTGTGATGGCATAAATGCTGTTTGCATACTGTATTTTTGTTTCGTTTGTTGGAATTGGCTTTAGTACCTCATTACATTTGGGGCAATTGGGCTCCCAGTTTTTATTTTTCATCTGCTCTTCTGAACGAAATGAAGGATTTACTATTCCACATTTGTTACACACATACATCCCTTCTCCATAAGGACTCATACTTGAGGCAACAATTAACTTTTTAAAACGTTTTTTAATTTTTTCATTGTTGACAATGATATCAAGTAAGTTTGCTGTTCCTACTATGTTAGCTCCAACATAACGAGATATTTCATACATACTTTGTCCGACACCGACCTCGGCAGCCTGGTGAAAAATAAAATCGATATCTTCAAGAGCTTTAGTTAAAGCTTGCTTGTCTTGAACATCCCCACTAATAAATTCAACATCCTTATTTAAGTATTCTGGAATCTTTCTATGATGCACTTGCTCTACGAGACTATCAAAAATTCTGACTTCATGGCCTCTCGAAACAAGTTCATCAACTATAAAAGAGCCAATAAAGCCGGCACCACCAGTAACGAGGATATTTGCCATGTTAAAAATTACCTTACTTATTACGGATTAAAGAGGTTTAAAAATATTATTGTTTAGCCAATTGAAGCCGGTTCTGTAAATAGCTCAATCCATCAGACATAATGTTCATATTTTGTAATTACGTAAGGATGTAAAAGTTTATATAACATAGTTTTGGTGGAATTTCTATGGGAGAAAGTATAAGTGAATCACTAGTTGATATTGGTATGAGTATTAGACGTAGGATTAATGAGTTATCGCTAGGTGATAGGATTAAGAAAGAGAGTTCTATATTAAAAGGTGAAAATACTGCATTACCTGACGCTTTAGGAGAGAGTCGCTTTGGAAGGTTTGAGGATAATTTCTGAGAGATTTTCTACTAGAATAAATTTGATTGTTGATTATGATAAGGGAGAATTTCATCCTATCGGTAAAGATTCAGCATATAGAATATGGGCTTACGTAGATCCTGTGGATGGGACTATTAAAGTTGCTGGACTTGGAAATGATTTAGAAAGAGGAGTGTATAGATTAGGAAATGATGGAGGTTGGGGTGTAGGTTTAGCATTGACTGAACCGACAGATAAGGGTATTGGCGACTTAGTTATAAAGGATTTTGTTCATTCTGCTATAGTTGATGGGAATCCTTCACATAACCCATACGCGCCAGACCATGCTTTTACTTTTAGCGAAGATGGTCAAATTAGAACAGGTTGTCATCTCTCAGGAGATGCTTCTATTAAACCTGTTTATAATTCTACTCAGGAAAATCTCGGTCAGGGGGTAGTTGTTTTTGATGCTTTTTAGGCGTTTGATAGAAATAGTGCTGTACCTGGAACTGAAGCGAGGGCTGTAAGATCATTTACTAAGTTAATTA